>CAIOGM010000076.1 GCA_903857795.1 uncultured Geobacter sp. | reverse complement strand
CCCCCCGCGGATCACCGATCAGTATCAGGGGGACTTCAACGAGATCAAGAACAACCTGAACACCTGCATCGATGCGGTCAACGTCCTGGTGGCCGACGCCAACCTCCTCTCCCAGGCCGCCGTTGCCGGGAGGCTGGCCACCCGGGCCGACGCCTCCAAACACCAGGGGGATTTCCGCAAGATCGTGACCGGGGTCAACGAGACCCTGGATGCGGTGATTGGCCCCCTGAACGTGGCTGCCGAGTATGTCGACCGGATCTCCAAGGGGGATATCCCCCCCAGGATCACCGACAGCTACAACGGCGACTTTAACGAGATCAAACTCAATCTCAACACCCTGATCATGGCCATGGCCACGGTGACCGAGGCAGCCTCGCAGATCGCGCTGGGGAACCTGGCTGTGGAGGTGCAGGAACGCTCGCCCCAGGATCAGTTGATGCAAGCTCTGACCCGCATGATGGCGACGCTGCGGGATTTGGCCGCCACCGCCGAAAAGATCGCCGACGGCGACCTGACCGTGAGCGTCAAACCGGCGTCCGGAAACGATGTCATCGGCACTGCCTTTGCCGCCATGGTGACCAACCTGAGAGAGATCATAGGCAATGTGGAAACGAGCAGCGAATCCATCGCCACCGCCACCAAGCAGATCACCACCGGCAACGCCGACATGGCCCAACGCTCGGAGTCACAGGCAGCCTCCCTGGAAGAGGTAGCCGCCAGCATGGAAGAGCTGACCGCCACCGTAAAACAGACTGCCGACAACTCCAAGCAGGCCGACCAACTGGCGATCAACGCCAGTAATGTGGCGATCAAGGGGGGAGCGGTCATCACCCGGGTGGTGGAGACCATGGAATCCATCAGCGCTAGTTCCAAGAAGATCGCCGACATCATCTCGGTTATCGACGGCATCGCCTTCCAGACCAACATCCTGGCCCTCAACGCCGCGGTTGAAGCGGCGCGGGCGGGCGAACAGGGGCGCGGCTTCGCCGTCGTGGCCGGTGAGGTGCGCAACCTGGCGCAGCGGAGCGCAGCTGCGGCCAAGGAGATCAAGGAGCTGATCGGTGATTCGGTGGACAAAGTCGGCAACGGCAGCAGGCTTGTAGGAGAGGCCGGCCAGACCATGCAGGAGATCGTCACCAGCATCAAAAAGGTGACCGACATTATGGCCGAAATCTCCAACGCCTCCAATGAACAGTCCATCGGTATCGAGCAGATCAACGGCTCGATCACCAACATGAACGAGATCACCCAGGAGAACGCGCTGGTCGTACAGGAGACCTATTGCGCCTCCGCCGCGCTGAAAGAGCAGGTTCAACTGCTGGTGGAAACGGTCACCCGCTTCATCCTGGATGACAAGCACAGAGGGGAGCGGCGAGAGAGCGTTAAACTCTCAAAAATGGGACCAGTGGCCGCCAAGAGCCACACCGCGCCAAAGAGCGGCAAGCCGGCCAGGGAACCGGGAAAAGTCGGCAAGGCCAATGGGTATCACAAGGCTAACGGCTATCACGAAGCCAAGGGGGCTGATCTGGAATTACCTGTCAAGGCGGTGGGGCACGATGTGGAGTGGTGTGAGTTTTGAGCCGGCAGCCGGTCGGGATACCCCACAAGGTATCCCGACCATCAAGAGTAGTTCCGCTTTCCCCTCGACATATTCCGCACCGTTGTGCTACAAGACCATCTATGAAATCCCCTGTTCGTCACACCCTCATCTCTCTCCTCCGGAGTCGACGCCGCCTGATCGGCCTGATCCCTCTGTTGATCCTCCTGGCCCTCTCGGTCTCCATGGAGTGTCACGCCGTCGGTCCCCGTGACGCCGGAGTGCACGGGACGTCACGGGAACCTCTTTCAGCCGGACAGACCGACGCCCCCTGCTGCCCCATGGACGGCCACGACCATGGCGACATGGATCACTGCGACTCCTGTCTTCACTGCGCTTGCCACGCCCCCCTGATGCAGTTCGTGACACTCCTCTCATATGCCCCCTCGCTCTCCCTGCTGAATCCCGGGGAGCGGTCCAACCAACTCCCTGAAGTCTACCTCCCGATCTTCTCCCCTCCGCAGAACCGCGCCTGATTACGACTCTCTTTACTCCTAACAACTGTCACTCGACGAGTACCCCGTAACGCCTGCGGTGTCCCATCGCCGTGAACCGCGTTAGCCCGGTTTTGGCCGACGTCGTTCTGTCAGGTTATTGCACGCGTAGCACCGTCCCCCCCCTCATCCGCCCCTACGGGGCACCTTCTCCCCCAGGACCCTAAAAGCCGGGCCTAAAGGAGAAGGGTTTAAATCATACCCTCTCCCACCGGGAGAGGGTGGCCGAAGGCCGGGTGAGGGGTTAAAGCAGGGTTTTCACCCTTACAGGAGAACTACTGATGCGCCGATCATTACAGATGGCGGCAGCCGGAGGGATCGCCGTTATCCTCCTCTCCGGCGTCGCCGTAGCTGACCCCCTTCAGCCGCTGCCCCTCCACCGGGCGCTCAACCTGGCCCTGGAGAGAAACGGAGAGCTGCGGGCCTTGAAAGAAGAGCAGGGGCGCCACGAAGGGGAACGCCTGACCGCCTCGACCAGACCCAACCCGCTCCTGGAGCTGGAGGGGAGCAGCGGCGCCCCGTTCGGCACGGCCGAGGATTACGGCGTGAGCCTGGGGCTCTCCCAGGAGTTCGTCACCGCCGGGAAACTGACCAAGCGGCGGATGGTCGCCGACCGGGCGCTGGAGGCGTACCAGTGGCGGCTGGCAGACCGAAAACGGCTCCTCATCGAGGAGGTGACCGTGGCCTACCGGGAACTCCAGTTCTGCGCCAAGCGCTCCGAGCTGGCCGCCACCGCTCGTGACCTGAGCAGACAGCTCCTCTCCGTGGCCACCGAGCGGTTCAACGCCGATGACATCCCGGAGCTGGAGCTGAACCTGGCAAAGGTGGCTCAAGCCCGCAGCGATGCGCGGATTCTGGAGGCCCAGCGGGAGCTCCTGCCGGCCCGGACCCGGCTGGCGGAGCTGACGGGAGAGGGAGCTCAGGTTGAGGTTGAGGTAAAGGTTGAGGTTGAGGTTGAGGTTGAGCCGCTGCGGGCGCCTCTGCCTCCGTTGCCGGAGCTGCTGGAGGGGCTGGAACTGCGACGGCCCGACCTCCGGGCCCTGGCGACTGAGCGGGCCAAGGGGGAGGCGGAGCAGGAAGCGGCCCGGGCGGACGCTATCCCCAATGTCACCGCCTCCCTCTTCTACCGGCACGACGAGATGACCTTTGAGATCGACCGGAGCCAGGGGCTGAAGCGGGACAACACCCTGGGGGTGAGATTCTCCATCCCCATCCCCCTCTTCGACCGGAACCAGGGGCGGATCCGGGAGGCGACAGCCCGGACCAGCCAGAGCCAACGGGAGTATGAGACCGCGGTCACCGCGGCCCGGCGCGAGGTGGCGACTGCCCATGCCCGACTTCAGCTATCGGAAAAGCTCCTGAACCTCTACGACCGGGAGATCCTCCCCCAGCTGGATGAGAACCTCAAGCTCATGGGCGAGGCGTATCGGGTCGGTGAGGTGGGACTCCTCTCCGTCATCGAAGAGCAACGCAAATTCATGGAGCTCCATGACGGCTACCTGGCAGAGCTCAAGAGCGGTCAGATCGCCCGGTCCCGGCTGGAGAGCGCCGCGGGAATACCTCACTCTCCCCCCCCATTTCCCACACCGGGAGTTCCCCTCCCCGGAGGCGCGCCATGAACCGTTATCTGTTCCCCATACTCATCCTCCTGCTCCTGGCCGGGGGGATCGTGTACCGATTTTTCCCGCTCACCGGCGGCGCCATGAAGGAACCCGACCGCAAAGAGGCGGCACCAGAGTCCGGTAAACCCGGCGCCCCGGGGAAGGAGGGGGCGCCCGCCACCATCACTCTCACCCCGGAACGACAGAAACAGAACGGCGTGGCCCTTGCTACTGTCGGGAAAGTGCTCCTGGACGGGGTCCTTGCCGCCACCGGCAAGGTGGAGGCCAACGCCGACCGGATCGCCCATGTCTCTCCTCGCATCCCCGGCAAGATCGTCGGCGTCATGAGCTCCCTGGGTGAGAGCGTCTCCGCCGGCCAACCCCTGGCGACTCTGGACAGCGTGGAACTGGGGGAAGCCCTCAGCCGCTACCGCCAGTCAACAACCAGGGTCGCCCTGGCCCAGGCGGGGATGGAACGGGTCAGAAACCTGGTGGAGAAGAAGATCGCGCCCCGCAAGGAGATCCTTCAGGCGGAGAGCGATTTCAAGAACGCCCAGACCGAGCTGCAGACCGACGAGGAGCGGCTCTCCCTCTACGGCGTTCCCCGCTCCGACCTGGGGGAGAAGAGGCCGCTCCTGCCGCTCCGCTCCCCCATCGGCGGCGTCATCACCGAAAAACACGCTATCGTGGGGGAACTGGCCGCCCCATCCACCAACCTCTTCACCATCGCCGATCTCTCCACGGTCTGGGTCCTCGTGGACATCAACGAAAAAGACCTGGCCAAGGTAACGAGGGGGCAGAGGGCGACGGTGACCGTCGGCGCCTTTCCCGACCTGAGGCTGAAAGGGCGGATCACCCATATCGCCGACCTGGTCAATGAAACCACCCGTACGGTCAAGGCTCGGGTGGAGGTCGCCAATCCGGGCAGGAGGCTGAAGCCGGAGATGTTCGCCACGGTGGAACTGGCCCTGCCGGCGGCCAGCCAGCCGCTCCTGGCGATCCCCGAAGATGCCGTCCAGGAGCTGGACGGGAAGAAGGTCGTCTTCGTGACGGTGAACGGGACGGAGTTCCGATCGCGCCCCCTCCAACTGGGGAGAGCCTCGGGAGGGATGGTGGAGGTGACCGGCGGCTTGAACGAGGGGGAGCGGTACGTGGTCAGGGGAGGATTTTTGCTGAAGTCCGAACTGAAAAAAGGGGAGCTTTCCGGAGAGTAACAGGAGAATCAACTCATGCTGGAAAAGATAATAGCCTATACGTTGCAGCAGAAGGCGCTGGTCATAGTCGTTTCGCTCATGATTGTCGCCATAGGACTCTACTCCTACGTGACCCTGCCCATCGACGCCTTTCCCGATGTGACCAACATCCAGGTCGAAGTGGTCAGCCGCGCCGACGGCCTCTCCGCCCTGGAGATCGAGCGCAATGTCACCTATCCCATCGAAACGGCCATGCGCGGGCTGCCGGAGATCGAGCAGCTCCGCTCGGTCACCAAGTTCGGGCTCTCCATCGTCACCATCGTCTTCAAGGATACGGTGGATATCTATTTCGCACGACAGCTGGTGTTCGAACGACTGGCGGAAGCGCGGGAAAAGGTGCCCAAGGGGGTGACCGTCGCCATGGGCCCTATCGGTACGGCCATGGGGGAAATTTATCAGTACACCCTGGAAGGGCCCATGCCCAAGGGGCCCCGGGAGAAGGTCGCTCACCTGACGAACCTGAGAACCATCCAGGAGTGGCTGGTCACACCGCAGCTGAAGAGCGTGGCCGGGGTCAATGAAATCAACTCGTTCGGCGGCTACTTCAAGCAGTACCAGGTCATAGTCTCACCGGAAAAGCTGGTAAAACACAACCTCACGGTGGAGGATGTCTACGCCGCCATCGGCAAAAACAACCAGAATGTGGGGGGGAACATCCTCGAACGGAACAGCGATCAGTACATCGTCCGCGGGGTCGGGCTGATCCGGAGCATGGCCGACATCGACTCCATCGTCCTGAAATCCCAGGGGGGGACGCCTACCTGCCTGCGAGACGTGGCCCAGGTGCAGATCGGCGAGGCGGTAAGGATGGGGGCGGCCATGAAGAATGGCGGCGATGAGGCCGTGGGAGGGATCGTGATGATGCTCCGGGGCGCCAACAGCCGCGACGTGGTCCGCCGGGTGAAGGAGAAGGTGCAGGAGCTCAACGAAAACAACATCCTCCCTCCCGGAGTCAGGATCGTCCCCTATTACGATCGGAGCGACATCGTCAACGCCAGCGTCTCCACGGTGAACAAGGCCCTCATGGAAGGGTCCCTCCTGGTGCTCATCGTCCTCTACCTCCTGCTCAACAGCCTCAGGGGGAGCTGCGTGGTCCTCATCGCCCTGCCACTGTCGCTGTTGACCACCTTCATCGTGATGAAGGTGGCCGGGATCAGCGCCAACCTCATGTCCCTGGGAGGGCTCGCCATCTCCATGGGGATGATCATCGACACGACCATCATCCAGGTGGAGAATGTCCAGCGCCACCTCAGCGAGGGGGGAGAGCTCGCCTCAAAGTGGGCCACGGTCCTGAAGGGGGCCCTGGAGGTGAGAAAGCCGAGCATCTTCGGCGAACTGATCATCGCCCTCACCTTCATCCCCATCCTCTCCCTGGAAGGGATCGAGGGGAAGATGTTCGGCCCGCTGGCCATCACCGTGACCATCGCGCTCCTCTCCTCCCTGCTCCTCTCCATCTTCGTCATCCCGGTCCTCTGCAGCCTCTTCCTGAGACCGGATCCGGAGCAGGAGAGCGTCCTGATGAGATACGCCCGGCGGATGTATCTGCCGCTCCTGGAGTTCGCCATGAGGCGAAAGGGGACAATCCTCACCGTTGCCGGACTCCTCCTCGTCCTCTCCCTCTTCCTGGTGACGCGCCTGGGAACGGTATTCATTCCGACCATGGATGAGGGCTCCTTTGACATGGATGTCTCCATGCTCCCCGGGGTCTCTCTGGCCACCGCCCTGGAGGTCAATCAGCGTGTGGCGCAGAAGCTGAAACAGTTTCCCCAGCTGGACGTGATCGTCTCCAGAACCGGCCAGACCGGCGTGGCCCTGGATACCCGGGGGACGGACAAAACCGGCTACGTGGGGATCTTCAAGCCAAAAGAGCAGTGGCAGCGGGAGATCTCCAAGGAGGAGCTGACCAACGAGATGCGCAAGTCGCTGGAGTCCATCGCAGGGATCAGCTTCGGCTTCAGTCAGCCGATCCAGTGCCGGATCGACGAACTGGTCGCCGGAACCCGGGCGCAGCTGATCCTGAAACTCTTCGGCGAAGATCTTGACCAGCTCAACGTTACCTCCGCCGAGATCGCCAAGGTGCTCTCTTCCATCCGCGGGGGGACCGACCTGGTGGCGGAGAAGGTCTCAGGGCAGCCGTATCTGACGGTGAACATCGACCGGGCCCGGATCGCCCGGTACGGGCTGAACATCAGCGATGTCCAGAACGTCATCGAGATCGCCGTCGCCGGAAAAGGGGCCTCCACCTTCTACGAGGAGAACCGGAGCTTCGACATCACGGTACGGCTCCCCGAAGAGAAGAGGAACTCCCTTGAGAGCATCAAAAACATCCTGGTGAGCAGCAGGGCGGGAATGAACATCCCCCTGGCGCAGCTGGCCGAGGTGAAGATGGTGGAGGGACCGGTGCAGATCAGCCGCCAGGACGGCATCCGGCGGATCGGCATCGAGATGAACATCAGCGGTCGGGACATGGGGGGGTTCGTGGCCGAGGCGAAGAAGAAGATCAGGGAAAACGTCAAACTGCCGGCCGGTTATTACCTGACCTGGGGGGGGCAGTTCGAGAACCAGCAGCGGGCAATGCAGCGGCTCTCGCTCATCGGACCGGTGGCCATCGGCCTGATCCTGCTCCTCCTCTATGTCACCTTCCGGTCTATCCGCCTGGCGCTCCTGGTCCTCTCCAATCTCCCCTTCGCCCTGATCGGGGGAATCTTCTCCCTCTCTCTCTCGGGACAGTACCTCTCGGTCCCGGCCTCGGTGGGGTTTGTGGTCCTCTTCGGGGTTGCGGTACTGAACGGGATGGTGCTGGTCTCGCGCATCTCCCAGCTGCGCGAGGAGGAGCTCGACCTGCAGGAGGCGATCCGCAAGGGGAGCCTGGACCGGTTGCGACCGGTGCTGATGACCGCTGCCATCGCCATCTTCAGCCTGCTGCCGATGCTTTTGGCCACGGGAGCGGGGTCGGAGATCCAAAAACCGTTGGCCATCGTGGTCGTGGGGGGGCTGGTCACGTCGACTCTCCTGACCCTGCTGATCATTCCGGCGGTGTACAGCTGGTTTGAGAGGCGTGAAGCGTGAGGCGTGAAGGGTGAGGAGTGAGGTGTGTTAATCCAGCTAAAGGAACAATATCATGAAAATTAGTATCATACTGCTCGCAGCGTTCATCGTCGCGGGGTGCGCGGGGACGGGGGAACTACTGAAACGGGCGGAGAGTCCGCAGCAGGTGGGGATCTGTACCGTCATCTCTCCGGCAGAACCCCCTCAACAGGGATTTGCCGACCTGACCGTCCATGCCTCGCTGAAGACCCATCAGGAGAACGGCATCCCGGGATCACAAGACCCCCACGGGACCGCCGCCTACCGGCTTCTGGTGAACATTGACGGTCAACCGCTCAGTCTGTCGGGGGACTGTTTCAGTGAAGACGCCACCTTCCGCGCGGAGCGGCGCCCGGAGTCCGGCGTGGGGACGCGGTACCGCTTCATGGCGCATCTCCGTCTCAAGAGTGGAACACACCGGATTATCGTGGCGCTTCCCGATGACAAGGTGGCCGCGGAACGGGAGATTACCCTTAACGACGCCACCGACAACCTCCTGGAGGTAATCCCTTCGTACTATATTGATCGACAGCAAAGCGGCCCCGGCAGCGCCGGAGCCACCAACTTCAGGGAGGGGATCGCCGGGGTGGAACTCTCCCTGAACGGGAAGGAGCTCTGAGGAGTTGATCTGTCGCCGGACGCAGGAAGGGGCCGAAAAAACCGGCCCCTTCTCTGTGTGACGAGTCAGATGTGACGTGAACGGATCGTTACTCCAGATTGTCCTCGATCCGGATGAGGTTGGTCTTTTCGGTGATGAACTCCAGTCCGTCGATCTGGGCCAGAGCCGCCCGGACGTCGGCCTCCCGGGCCTCATGAGTCATGATCACGATGGAGACCGACTCCTGAGTGCTCCGGGCAGTCTGGATCATGGATTCGATGCTGATGCCGTGGTCGCCGAGAACACCGGCGATCCGGGAGAGGACCTTGGGGCGATCCACCACGGAGAACCGGAGGTAGTATTTGCTGACGATCTCCCCCATGGGCTTGAGGGGAATCTGAGCCATGCTGGCGTCCAGATAGCCCAGCGGCGGGGTGCGGCGGCCGATGCCGGCCAGGATGTTCCGGGAGATCTCTATGAGCTCACCCACCACAGCGCTGGCGGTCGGGTTCATCCCGGCCCCGCGACCGGAGAACATCACCGGCCCCACGAAGTCCCCCGCCAGACGGACGGCGTTGAAGACCCCGTTCACATCCGCCAGGGGGTCGGACAGGGGGATCATGGTCGGATGGACCCGGGCCTCGATGCAGCCGTCGTCCTGCTTGCCGATGGCCAGCAGCTTGATCTTATAACCGAACTCCCGGGCAAAGGAGATATCCACCGGCGACAGGGCGCTGATCCCCTCGGTATGAACCTGCTCCAGCTTGACCCGGCTGCCGAAGCAGAGAGAGACCAGCAGACAGAGCTTATGGGCCGTGTCGATCCCCTCCACATCGAAGGTCGGGTCTGCCTCGGCGTATCCCAGTTCCTGGGCGGTCTTGAGCACCGCGGCAAACTCGGCCCCCTCCTCGGTCATCCGGGTGAGGATGTAGTTGCAGGTGCCGTTGAGGATGCCGAGCACGGTGCTGAACCGGTTGGCCGACAGGTTCCCTCTGATGGCCGAGAGGACCGGAATTCCCCCTCCCACGGCCGGCTCGAAGAGGAGTTCGACCCCCTTCACCGCAGCTGCGGTGAAGAGCTCCTCACCATGCACCGCCAGGAGCGCCTTGTTGGCGGTGACCACGTGCTTCCCCGCGGCAATGGCCCTCAGGACAAACGTCCTGGCCGGCTCGTAGCCGCCGATGAGCTCCATGACGATGGAAATTTCAGGATCGTCCAGGAGCTCGCTGACGTTGGCGGTAAGAACACCCGGCGCCACCTCGACCCCGCGGTCGGTGGTGAGATCCAGATCAACGATCCTCTTGAGGATGAGACGCGCCCCCAGCTTCTTCTCGATGAGCAGAGCATTTGCGGAGAGGAGCTTCACCACTCCGGCGCCAACGGTGCCGAAGCCGATGAGCCCGACATTAATAACCTTCATGAAACCTCCAAAGTAATTATACCGACAAACCGTTTTCCGGGTTAATCCGCCTTCCCTTCGGGGACGGGAATCTCGTCGAGGACCCCGTTGACAAACGCGGCGGAATCCTCGCTGCCGAACTTCTTGGCGATCTCGATGGCCTCGTTGATGATGACCTTCTTGGGGATGTCGTCCCGGTAGAGGAGCTCAAACGTGGCCAGCCGGATCAGGTTCAGATCCACCCGGGCCATCCGGCTGAGGGACCAGTTCTGGGCCTTGGACTTGATGAGAGCATCCAGATCCAGACGGTGAGAGACGATCCCCTCGATGAGCTGATCGGCAAAGGTCCGGGCCTCAAGAGGAGACGGGTTCTGCTCCCAGAAGGTCAGCAGGAACCGCCGCATCTCCAGGGGGTTGACATCCAGGGCATAGAGCGCCTGAAGCGCCAGCTCGCGGCCGAGTCGCCGGGTCCCCACTATGACAGCCTCTTCAGGAGGTTGGCGGTCTCGATGGCGGTCACCGCCGCCTCGAACCCCTTGTTCCCCGCCTTGGTCCCGGCCCGCTCGATGGCTTGCTCGATGCTGTCGGTGGTGAGCACCCCGAAGGCCACCGGCACTCCGCTCTCCAGCGACACCGAGGCGACCCCCTTGGAGACCTCGGAGGCCACATAGTCGAAGTGGGGGGTGGAACCGCGGATCACGGCGCCGAGACAGATGAGCGCGTCATACCTGCCTGAATCGGCCAGCTTCTTGGCCACCAGCGGTATCTCGAAGGCGCCGGGAACCCGCGCCACGTGGATATCGCCGTCAGCTCCGCCGTGCCGGATGATGGCGTCCAGCGCCCCTTCCAGGAGCCGCTCGCCGATGAAGCTGTTGAATCGTCCGACGACGATTCCGAACCTGAGACCAGTGGCGTCGAGTTTGCCATCGTAATAGGTGGGCATATCATTTCTCCTCAAATATTTTCCAGCAGATGTCCCAGCTTTTCCCGCTTGGTCTTGAGGTACTTCCGGTTGGTCCCGGTGGGGGCAATCTCGATGGGGACCCGCTCCACCATGTCGATGCCGTACCCTTCCAGGCCGACGATCTTCTTGGGATTGTTGGTCATGAGCCGGATATGCCTGATCCCCAGGTTGACGAGGATCTGGGCCCCGATGCCGTAGTCCCGCAGGTCGGGCTTGAACCCCAGGGCCAGATTGGCCTCCACGGTATCCTGCCCCTCGTCCTGGAGGGCATAGGCCTTGAGCTTGTTGATGAGCCCGATCCCCCGCCCCTCCTGGCGCATATAGAGGACCACCCCGCGCCCTGCCTCATGGATCATGGTCATGGCATGGTGGAGTTGCTCACCGCAGTCGCAACGGCCGCTGCCGAAGACATCCCCCGTGAGACACTCCGAGTGGACCCGGACCAGCACCGGCTCTCCTCCCGCAACGTCCCCCTTGATAATGGCCAGATGCTCCAGCTGGTCCACATCGTTCTCGAAGGCTATGGCGGTGAACTCGCCGTAGGCGGTGGGGAGCTTCACCTCGGCGGATCGCCGAACCAGCAGTTCGTGCCGGAGCCGGTAGGCCACCAGATCGGCGATAGTGCAGATCTTGATCTTGTGCTCCGCAGCGAACGTCCGGAGTTCCGGCATCCGGGACATGGTCCCGTCGTCGTTCATGATCTCGCAGATGACGCCGCTGGGTTTCAGCCCGGCCAGCCGCGCCAAGTCCACCGATCCCTCGGTCTGACCGGCCCGGACCAATACCCCGCCGCTCTTGGCGCGGAGCGGGAAGACGTGTCCCGGCCGCGCCAACTCTTCAGGCTTGGCGGCATCGGCCACGGCGGTCAGGATGGTGTGGGCCCGATCGGCGGCGGAAATTCCGGTGGTCACCCCCTTACGCGCCTCGATGGAGACGGTGAACGCGGTACCGAAGGAGGAGGTGTTGGTGCTGACCATGGGGGGGAGTCGGAGCTGGTCGCATCGCTCACCGGTGAGGGTGAGACAGATGAGCCCTCGGCCAAACCGGGCCATGAAGTTGACCGCCTCGGGGGTGACCATCTCCGCGGCCATGGTCAGGTCCCCCTCGTTCTCCCGGTCCTCATCGTCCACCAGGATGACCATCTTCCCCTGGCGGATATCATCTATGGCGTCTTCAATCCTGGCGTGTGGCATGGCGCTCCCTGTCCGGGGTGTAGACTGACCGTCAAGAATTGCGAACTATAGCAGATACGGCGCCCAAGCGGAACAGAAAACTCAAGGCGCAAGGTTCTAAGTTTTAGGTTCAAGGTTCAAGGTTCAAGGTTCTAGGTTCAAGGTTCTAGGTTCTAGGTTCAAGGTTCTGGGTTCAAGGTTCGCAGGTTCGTGTGACTTTCATGGGAGAATTCGGTGTATTTTTTACATGATCTGTGCTAGAAGTAACCGTTTATAGGCCGGAGTAGTAATATCTCCGGAAGGAGCCGTGATGATGAAGTCTGTCAGGTACCCCATTTCCCACGCCCTCACCTCGTTCAACGGTGCGGACCCTTCCCAGGAACCGGAGCTCCCGTTTGTCAAGGGTGGGGCCAAGGTCCATCACCTCCCCGCCTCCCTTTGGCGGAAGAAGGAGGGGGAGGCCAAGGATACCCTTGACGTCGCCATTGAGTTGAGCCGGGACTTTCTTTTCCAGGAACAGCTCCCCGAGGGGTACTGGTGGGCGGAGCTGGAATCCAACGTCACCATCACCTCCGAATACGTCATGCTCTTCCACTTCATGGGACTCGTGGAGAAAGAACGTGAGCGGACGCTGGCCAATTACATCCTCTCCAAACAGACGGAAGCGGGATACTGGTGTATCTATTACGGCGGCCCCGGCGATCTCTCCACCACGGTGGAAGCGTATTTCGCGCTGAAACTGGCAGGTTATCTGGCTG
>CAIOGM010000075.1 GCA_903857795.1 uncultured Geobacter sp. | reverse complement strand
GTCGAAGCGGTCAATGGTCTGATTCAGGCCGCCAAACGAAGGGCACGCGGATACAAAACCACGAAGAACCTGATCAACATGGCCTACCTCATTGCGGGCAAACTCGATTTTGCGCTACCCACTTGAAATAGCGACGGGCCAGAGTCTACCAGAGAACTATCGTAGCTTTATCAGAAGTCCATTTGCTCAGGGTGCGCAGACTGTCGATAGGGAACCGCGTATTTTGCCCAATGGAATTTATTATGGTGGGAAAGGGTCAAGAGCCAGTCAATGCTGCTTCTATCGTAAGCATTTACACAAAGGCCAGAGAGTGTTTGAGGAAGGGAACCTTCTTAAATATCCTTGGTACCGGTGGGAACTTAGGTTTCGATCCGCACTGGCTAAGAAGATAGGAGTCGGTATTCTAGAAGCAATGCAGGAAGGTAATCATCAGCATGAAATATCCAGACTGTTCAGTAAATATTTAAATTATGTTCAACCACGCTCAAGAATTCGTAATGCTCCATTACAAGTATGGTGGTCGGATATCATGAGCAAAGCCATTACCCTATGTTAATATACTGCGGTTGACAACCAGTACCTTCAAATCACCTTACTATCTATCAAGAACATACTCGCAAAGGAACCGCAACCATATGAAAATACCCTTCCGTACCTCCTTCTTCAACTTAACTACGAAGACACAACTACACGGCTCACCTACGAAAGACGATGGAGTCTTCTACATGAACCCGGATAGTCTCATCCGTTCCGGAGACGCTATCCAAGTTCCTGTAGATACTCATCCGTATCTTGTGCAAAGTATCAACATCGCATTCTTCAAAAATGTAATCCAATACTTGATAGTCGCAGCATACAGAACCAACCACACTGCCACAGTTCACAGACGAGACAGTCTAGGTTCTCTGCAAGAGGTAGCACCATCATCACCTATATATACTAGCGCAGTATCTGCAACTAAATCAGATTCTCCTGTAGGCTTTGCAGCTCCTCAGCGGTACCTCTGTTTAATTCGGACAGCTACAGGAGTAGCCAAGTCAGACTTGCTGAAGATTGAAAATGACTTCTTCGTAGTTGATACAGTTGACGGCTACACCTTCGAAGGTCTTCTAGTCCTCACAATGACAAAGTATGCCGGTACTTCGTTAATCTGATAACGAGATCAATCTAACCTAAGAAGTATAGCTAGATTCTCCACAGCTACACAGCCATGCAAAATGCCACAGGTAAATCTTCAGACGCATACCATCATATAGCTGCCCAAGTATCCTGCTACTTCCCTACAGTAAACTAGATCAACCTCTAGCCATTCACAAGCCGACCCTAGAAGCTCTAGAGTCCCCTGTACGCCATTTGTTTGCATTCCCCCATGCTCACCTATACCTAAAACTAACGCCTCCCAGAATCTCTCTGAGAGGCTAAGGAGTTCCTTTGCAAGTTTGTAAATTCTGTTGCTATAAAGTAGATAGCTCCTTCACAGGAGATTGCCCACGATGTAGTTGTTCCTTCCATGTAGCGCCTGAACATCTTCCCCGCGCTCTGCGTAAGAAGAAAAGCTACTTCCCGTATACTATCAAGTCTACGACAGGTAGCCACTGCGACTTGTCGCAGTCAGAAGTAGAGACGGAAGAGCACAGAGGACTTGAGCAAGGAGATGATGACGCCGATAAGGAAGATGCTGGAGAGGAAGAGTTCCCCGAACTATCAGATGAGGTCTTCGAACTGCTAGAGAGGGGTTTCTAATTATCTAGTAAGCCTGTAGGGAATCGTAGAAACCTAAAACCAGAGGAGTAGGGTGGAGGGGAATCAGGGGAGAAATAGAGAAATCCTCTAATTACTTTTCTTGCCAACGAACAGGTTCTATTTTAACACGGATTTTAAAATCTGTCAATGAAATTCTGAGCCCCAACTATGTTGATATGATTAATTATCCTGAACTGCATTTCAATGCTTTAGCGATTTTAATGAAATAGCTTGACAGTTCCCCTTACCTCCTGTAGGCTCCCTCCTGCAACTCAAACGAGACTTAGGAGGAACAAGAATGCAAGCAGGAAGTAGAGTACGGATCAAAGCTACAAACGTAGAAGCTGTTGTGCTGAACATATGGGAAGGTACGCTGTATCCCGTAGAACTGGAAGGGTACGCTGACTGCTTCGACATCGAAGAGCTGGTAGCAGTTTAGCAGTTGGCGCGGCAATGTATTCGCATAAATAGCCGCTCGGACATTGAGCGGCTATTTATGTTTATGTTCATCATTTGTTGTAAGTGCACGTAGATGTCCCGCCGTAACTAAAACGGATTTTACCTATAATGCTGCCGTTGTTCTTTTGAAGTGCTGAGTCTCCAACATTATTAGTTTGTGATTGTGATATATCGGATTGCCAAAAATTATTAATTGCATAAGACCCTGCGAAGCCTGTATATTCTCCATTATAATCACTTGTTATGTTCAAGTATGGCACTACGCAATTAGCTGAATAATAGCTTCCGACATAACTTCCTGTATAAGCCGTATCGCTTCCAGACCCGCAAGCACTTAATGTCAATATGAACGCAGTAATAATGTATAATTTCATGGTATGCTCAATTTTTTGTGTAGAATTTATCATTTCTTGTTGTTTTGACTGTAGCCTTTGGATTGCATACAATCTTCAATGCAGAATGCAGTTCCAAATGCATTCATTCTCGTATCGTAGTAACCGCATTTCTGATTGCAATCAAATTCCACACTTCTTGATGCAACTTGTCCGCTACTGTCATAGTATTTGACGCACCCTGTAAGCATAAATGTGCCGATCAAAAATAATAAATATCTTGCAAGCATGATTAATTCCCCTTTAGTGGTATATAAAAATTGACATATGTATGAGTTGTACGCCAGATATTTAAATGGTAATTATTAATAAATAGCCTGCTATTTATTGCGAATGTACCTATCGTTTTCTTCATCGGTCTTAGCTTCAGCCATGGCTGCCAATTTCAAATCATTTAACAACTTTGATTTCCACTCAACATAGTTACTGCTATGTTTATAGTCTAAAAATTCTGGAGCTAACTTTGCTTTTATCGCAATACTTTTTGCAACCTGAAGTGCTATATTATCCCATACTTTCTCAACTGGTGCCGTCTGGCTTGTAGAGCCTATGCTTGTATCTTTATTTTCTGATACGAACTTTTCATTCCATATAGTCCCATTGTAATTAAACTGAGCTTCAAGTTCACACCAGCCATAGTCAATGCCAGGAGTAACATTTCCCATACCTGCTGAATACTCGAACTTGGTCTTAGCATTCAAAACGTAGATAGCGATAACGCTATCAGAACTAGAATCTAATCCTATCGATACATCTAGTGCTTCCATTATTCTATCCGACAGTGCTACTCCCGTGGGCATTCTGGTTTGAGAAGCGCTACCTACGAAACCTGAAGCGCCTTGTATATCTATTCTGGAAGGGAAGTCGGCTGGTATCCATTCAAGTGATACTGGTTTAATTTTACTGTTTGACAGTTTCTTAGCCTCGCTAACCGTAGGGTATCCGAGGCGGTTGTTGAATGGCAGATTTATTGCGCATCCCGATGTAATTCCGACCACGCAGAGACAGAACAGAAGTACAGATTTCTTCATTTGACAAATCCCCCTGAAATTAATTAAGAAAAAGGCACTGTCTCACAGGTTCCAGTTGATGTCAACTATGAAGGATAGCTTGCCGCGAATCCCAACTTTCTCACAATAGTTGGGATTGGCTATCTACAGTATGTTCAATAATTACAGTAACTTAGCCCGATATGGCGAAAATACCCCAAAATACTGCTTGACTGAATCCCAACTAAATGCTACTATGCCTTATAAACTTAGGATTCAAAAGGGGGACGCCATGAACAAGAATCACCCAGAGGCAGGAAGCATTATCTCTGTTGAACCGATCCGCAACGTAAAGGACATTGTTACGATCAAGAAGATGCTGGCAGGCAACGCAAGAGATTATGCCTTGTTCGTAGTCGGGATCAATACCGCCTTTCGTGCTTCCGATCTTCTGGCGCTCTCAGCAGGCGCGGTACGTCACCTCTCCCCCGGCGATACCTTGGCAGTCAGAGAGAAGAAGACCGGCAAGGAACGAAGAGTAACTCTCAATAATGCTGCTTACACGGCCATCAATGCCCTGCTAGCTACTTTGTCAGACGCAGCAGACACTGACCCTCTCTTCCAGTCTCGGAAGGGTAGCAAGGCTCTCACAGTACCGACTCTGAACAACTTGGTTAAAGCATGGTGCGAAGCTATCAACCTTCATGGGAACTATGGGAGCCATACATTACGGAAGACCTTTGGACTACATCAACGGATTGCTTTCAACACGGACATTCCTACTCTCATGACGATGTTTGGTCATTCCACACAGAAGCAGACGCTTCACTATCTCGGTATACAGGCAGACGAAGTGCGTGACGCTTACATGAACGAGTTGTAGTCACTACCCACACAACAAAGGCCGGTATCCATGAGGAGTACCGACCTTTATAAATTCACTTCTGAAAGATTTTAAAAACAAGGTATACCCTACCATACCCTTTTGCGAAACAAAACCCTTCAGAACGCATCCTTGAGCGCCTATCGTATGCTTATTCGCTTGCATATACAGGTGGGGGCCGGGGCCAAAACTATTTTCGCGACCGGTTCCGCTCTACCCTTCGCGACGCTCCCGAAAAGTAATTTCGAAATGTTATTTACCTGCATACCAAGGAGATGATTGTTCTAGTGTTGATATGTCAATGTTGTAGTTGAGATTAGAAATAAGATCAAATATTAGTTTGATGCTATAGCTTGATTTGTAAGTCTTTTGAGTAACTCCGGTAAATTTAGCTAGAAGTTGCGCTTCATCTTTTTCTAGGTGACCAATCATGTCTTTTAAGAGTGAAACTTCTGTGTATCCCATATTCATATTTTGAAAGAACCAATTGATAAAAGTAGTACGTGTTGAATGTAGCGTGTGCAGTGGATTATCTGTAAATTTAGGTTCTAACGTTCTATTATACCACTTTCCTACAGCTTTATTCCACTTACCCTCTTGGTCTTGATTGTCTTTTGGTGGAATATAGTAATTTAAATTATTAAACAATCTATCATGTTTATTGACTGTTTGCTCGTCAACGTAAGCAGTTAAACCAAGGTGTATCAATACTGGATGAACAGGGCAAATCCTGCTCTTGCTTGCTTTAGTGGACTGTAACCTGTGTGAAGAATGTTTTATGTTAAAGATAGGTATGCCATCTATGACGGTTACATCTTCAGTCCGCAGTTGACAAACTTCGTTAGACCTCATGCCGGTGTAAAGACAAATTAGCGGTATCCAGAACTTTTCTGGTGCTTTGCGAGGTTTAACATAATTATTGTTAGCCAAGGAATTAAAAAGTCCTACGATGTCTTTGCTTTCGTAAGGGTCTTTTTTTTCGTTGTCTTCGCGGTTATCAGTGAGTTGTTTGTTAGCCCAAGGATTAGCATCAAGTCCCCAGTTCTTTGCTCTGTTTGGATCTTGCCCCCAGTTCCACATACTGCTTATCATTTCGATAGTATAATTTATACTTGCAACACTAAGCGGTCGTTTTTTGGTCTGAAGGTTCTTTATTACGGCGTAAGCATTATCTTCTGTATAGGCGTTTAGCTGTAGGTCTCCTACTATTTCGATAATATCACGATATGCTTTATGATTTTTAGCTTGAGCACTTTGTTTCCACTTTTTACCATCTAGCTTATTCTTCCGGTACTCTTCCCATAGCTCAGATAGTTTTCTTGACTGGATAGGGGAGGGCGCGGGAAGCTCTTGTCTGGTTCGTACTTCTGGTACCTTGTCCAACTGGCTTGTAAACTTGCCGTTCATCCTGTCAACGACTGTACCGCTAACTGAGATATCGGCCTTTAGTATGTGCTCACAGAGTAGCCTGTATTCCGGACTATCTTTTTCAATCGGCAAGTTTTCGAATTCAATAAGGCTGTCTGCGACTCCGTAAACTGACCCGAAATTATTTGACTGTACCTTTGCCGCTAGTCCCTGCTGTCTGTTGGTATGAAATTCAACCACTGCTTTTATGGTTTCTTCTGCTGACTTGCCTGCAAAATGTTCTCGTACACGATTGGGTAAGTATACCTCAACCCCATGTACACGTCGCGCAGATGATAAGCTGTTTAAGGTCTCGTTCCGGTACTTGGCGACAACTTCAATTATCTGTTCGTGAGTCAGCATACCTACCCGTAGTTGGAAGAAAAGTCTTTCAGTCTCTAGCGCGAACTGAGAGTAAGCCGTCCTCGCTTCATGCCGTACTTTGGTTCGAAGACTTTTCTTGAGTTCAGCGGTACCGAGAACATGCCGAAGATCAAGAGGGACCCAGTACCGACCATAGAAGGTACCGTTCCGAAGTACCAGATGCAACATAAAAGAGCCCTCCTTGCCTGTACCAGATCCTGTACCAAGGCAAATAGGGCTCTTTTAAAACGAAAAAACCCGCTGATAAATCAGCGGGTTACGTTCGATACTGGTGCCGAAGGCGAGACTCGAACTCGCACGAGCATACACCCGCCACCCCCTCAAGATGGTGTGTCTACCAATTCCACCACTTCGGCAAGGATTGAACTTGTACCATGACCCCCATGAGGAAGTCAAGGGAAAACCTACGGCTTTTTCTGCGGGACAGCAGCCGCGGGTTGAGCCGCCGGAGCTGCGGGAGCAGCCGTGACCGGAACTGCCGCCTTTTGCGCAGGCTGAGTCGCTCCCCCTCCTGCGGGGGCCCCGGGAGCTGCCGGGGGGGCTGCGGGTTTTGCCGCCTGTTTCGCAGGGGCGCTACTGCTTGGCATGATGGATGAAGTCCCGCTCTTTCCCCCAAGGTATGCCAGGGTCAGAGAGGTGAGCATGAAGATTATTGCCGCGCTGGTGGTCAGCTTGCTCATGAATGTGTTGCCGCCGCCGGCGCCGAAGACAGACTGGCTGCCGCCGCTGCCGAAGGAGGCACCCATCTCCGCGCCCTTGCCGGACTGGAGCAGGACGATGACGATCAGGGCGAGTGAGACGACGATGTGCAGTGCAATCAGAAGATAAATCATAAACTGTGGAACCTCCGTTCGTTAAAGCGATAATTCTTATCACGAACGTTGAGAAAAGAAAAGGATTATTTCGCGAAGTTGACGATGGCGGCAAAGGAGTCCGCCTTCAGGCTCGCCCCTCCAACAAGGGCGCCGTCGATGTCGGTCTGGGACATGAGCCCCTTGACGTTGTCCGGTTTGACGCTGCCGCCGTAGAGGATCCGGATGGCGTCCGCGGAGTGCTGATCGTACAACTCCACCACGAGGCTGCGGATGAAGGCGTGGGCCTCCTGAGCCTGAGCGTCCGAGGCGGTCTTACCGGTGCCGATGGCCCAGACCGGTTCGTAGGCGATGACGATGGAGGCCAGGGCCGAGAGCGGGATGCCTGAAAGACCGCCGGTTACCTGGGTCCGGAGGACGTCGAAGGTCCGATCCGCTTCTCGCTCGGCCAGGGTCTCGCCGATGCAGAAGAGGACGACCAACCCGGCGCTGAGCGCCGCCGTGATCTTCTTGTTCACCGTGGCGTCACTCTCACCGAAGAATTGGCGCCGTTCGGAGTGACCGATGATGACGTGACTGCACCCGGCGTCAGCCAGCATCCCCGGTGCGATTTCGCCGGTGAAGGCCCCTTCTTCCTCCCAGTAGCAGTTCTGGGCCGAAAGCTTGACGTTGGTACCGACGATCTTTTCCCTGACCGCGGCCAGGGAGGTAAAGACGGGGGCCACGACGATCTCGACCCCGACGGTATCTTTGACCAGCGGGACCAGCGCCGCCACCAGGGCCGCGGCGTCAGCCTGCTTCTTGAACAACTTCCAGTTGCCGGCAATGACCGGAATTCTCATAGTGATTTCTCCTTTATGTGGTGTTATCGGTCCAGCGCCTTGACCCCAGGGAGGACTTTCCCTTCCAGCAGTTCCAGGAAGGCGCCGCCGCCGGTGGAGATGTAGCTCACCTTGTCGTCCACCTTGGCCTTGCGGACCGCCGCGTCGGTGTCGCCGCCGCCGATGATGGTGATGGCGTCGAGCTTGGCCACCACGTCGGCAATGGCGAAGGTTCCCTTGGCAAAGGCGTCCATCTCGAAGACCCCCATGGGGCCGTTCCAGATGACGGTCTTGGCCTCCTGGAGCGCCTCACCGAAGGCCTTGGCCGAGGCTGGTCCCACATCCAAGGCCATCCAGTCGGCGGGGATCTCGCTGATGGGGACGCACTTCTGATCGGCGTCGGCGGCGAAGCGATCGGCTACCACGCAGTCCACGGGGAGGAGGAACTTCACCCCCCTGGCCTTGGCGTCGGCGAGGATCTTCGTGGCGGTGTCGATGAGATCATCCTCCACCAGCGACTTGCCGATGCCGTACCCCTGGGCCTTGAGGAAGGTGAAGGCCATGCCGCCGCCGATGATGATGATGTCCACCTTGGAGACCAGGGTCTGGAGTACCTCCAGCTTGCCGGAGACCTTGGCCCCGCCGAGGATCGCCGCCAGGGGGCGCTGGGGGGTGGTCATCGCCTTGTCAAAGTAGGTCAGCTCATTCTTCATGAGAAAGCCGCCGGCAACCACGGGAATCACCCTGGTGATCGCTTCCACCGAGGCGTGGGCCCGATGGGAGACGGCAAAGGCGTCGTTGACGAAGATCTCGCAGCCGTTGGCCAGTTTCAGGGCGAAGTCGGCATCGTTCTTCTCTTCCCCGGCGTAGAAACGGACATTCTCCAGCATGAGCGCCTCTCCCGGTTGGATGGCGTCCACCAGGGCGGTCACCTCCGGTCCGAAACAGTCGGGCGCCTGTTTCACTTCACGGCCGAGAAGCTCGGAGAGTCGTTTGGCCGCCGGAGTCATGGTGTACTTGGGCTTCTTCTCCCCCTTGGGGCGTCCCAGGTGAGAGGCGATGACCACCCGCGCCCCCTGTTCCAGGGCGTACTTGATGGTGGGAACCGCGCCGGCGATGCGGGTCTCCTCGGTGATGTTCCCCTGCTCATCCTGAGGGACGTTGAAGTCTACCCGGATGAAGAGCTTTTTCCCCTGGAGGGGGCCGAGTTCGTCGATATAGCGGACAGCCATGGCATATCTCCTTATCAGTGAAATAAATGAACACTGTGGATAAAGAAAGAGGGGGAACGAATTCCCCCTCTAACGGTTTACGGCACTCTGTTTCTATTTACACATGATCTTGATGAGATCGATGACCCGATTGGAGAAGCCCATCTCATTATCGTACCAGGAGAGGACCTTCAGCAGGTTACCGTCGATGACCTTGGTGCACTTGGAGTCGACGATGGAGGAGAGCGGGCAGCCGTTGAAGTCGATGGAGACCACCTCCTCGTCGGTGTAGCCGAGAATCCCCTTGAGCGGACCTGATTCCGAGGCTGCCTTGAGAGCGGCGTTCACGGCGGCGGCGTCGGTGGCTGTCTTGAGGGTGACGGTCAGGTCGACCACGGAGACGTTGGGGGTCGGGACGCGGATGGCGAAGCCGTCCAGTTTCCCCTTCAGCTCCGGCAACACCAGGGAGACCGCCTTGGCGGCACCGGTGGAGGTGGGGATCATGGAGAGGCCGGCGGCGCGGGCGCGACGGAGATCCTTGTGGGGGAGATCGAGGATGTTCTGGTCGTTGGTATAGGAGTGGATGGTGGTCATGAGCCCCTTCTCGATACCGAAGGCGTCGTTGAGCACCTTGGCCACCGGCGCCAGGCAGTTGGTGGTGCAGGAGGCGTTGGAGACGATATGATGAATGGCCGGATCATATGCGGAATCGTTGACCCCCATGACGACGGTCAGGTCGGGATCGGTGGCCGGGGCGGAGATGATGACCTTCTTGGCGCCAGCCTGAAGATGGAGGGCGGCCTTGTCCCGGGCGGTGAAGAATCCCGTTGATTCCAGAACCAGATCCACATTCAGCGCGGCCCAGGGGAGCTCCGCGGGATTTTTTACGGCATAGATGGTGATGCTCTTGCCGTTGACGATGATGGTGTTGTCTTTTGCTTCCACCGTGCCGTCGAACCGGCCATGAACCGAGTCGTACTTGAGGAGATGCGCCAGGGTCTTGGCGTCAGTCAGGTCGTTGATGGCGACGATTTCGATTCCCTGCTCTTTCAGCGCGGAGCGGAACACCATGCGGCCGATCCGGCCAAACCCGTTGATTGCAACTCGTAATGCCATGTTTGCTGCCTCCCGATAAAGTTGATTCTACAGTAATTGCCGATTTCAAGCGCGAAACACTATACGTGATGATCTCTGTTTACGTCAACTAATTATTTGTCTCTCCGCTTCAGAGAGCAGGGGGGCGGCCGCCGTTTTTCCGGAGCCGGTCGGCGGCCTCCCGGAGCATCTGTTCGGTGGTGGCCCAGTCCACGCATTTGTCGGTGATGGAGACCCCGTATTTCAGCCGGGTCATCTCATTGGGGATCGGCTGGTTCCCCTCCTCGATGTTGCTCTCGATCATCACCCCGGTGATGGAGCGGTTGCCGGCGACGATCTGGTCGATGACGCTGGTGAGCACCGCCGACTGCTGGAGATGATTCTTGTTGGAGTTGCCGTGGCTGCAGTCTACCATCATGGTGGGGAAGAGCCCCGATTTTTCCAGCAGTTCTTCCGCGTGGCTGATGTCAGCGGGGTAGTAGTTCGGGGTGCGGGAGCCTCCCCGGAGCACCAGATGGACGTCCGGGTTGCCGGTGGTCCGGACGATGGAGGTCCGTCCCTCGCGGTTGACCCCCAGGAAGCTGTGGGAGTGCAGCGCCGCGTTCATGGCGTCCAGGGCCACCTGGAGGTTGCCGTCGGTGCCGTTCTTGAAGCCGATGGGGAAGGAGAGGCCGCTGGCCATCTCCCGGTGGGTCTGGGATTCGGTGGTCCGGGCGCCGATGGCGCCGAAGGTCAGGTGGTCGGCCAGATACTCGGGGGTGATGGGGTCCAGCATCTCCGTGGCGATGGGGAGCTTCATCCGGGTGATGTCACAGAGGAGGTTCCGGGCGATGCCGAGTCCTTTGGAGATCTGGTGGGTGCCGTCCATGTCCGGGTCGTTGATGAGCCCCTTCCAGCCGATGGTGGTGCGGGGTTTTTCGAAGTAGAGCCGCATGACCACGAAGATCTGGTCGGAGAGCTCCTCGGCCAGACGGGCGAGGAGCCCCGCGTACTCCAGGGCGCCCTTGGGGTCGTGGATGGAGCAGGGGCCCACCACCGCCATGAGCCGGTGGTCCCGGTTGCGGATGATGTTCTTCACCTGGCTCCGGCTGGCGCTGACGAACTCGCTGGACTCTCCGGAGAGGGGAAACACCTGCCGCAGGTCGGCAGGAGCGATGATGGGGGTGATTGCGGCTACTTTGAGGTTGTTGGTCTTGAGTATGGTCATGATCCCCTAGCCCGGGTTCCTTTGTATACGATAAAAATCTCCGGAACTGTAGCGCGTTTCTCACTGCATGTCAAAGGCAATTGCAGGGGGCGGCGCTCCTGAATCTCTGGTGGCGGGCCGAAGAACCTGTTCCTACCACTGCTTGGTCAGCGCGAGGCCGTAGGCGCCGTCGGAGACCATGGGGATGAGAGTAACGCTGCTCTGTTTGGAGTGCTGATGCACCACGACGCGGCCGCACAATTCGCCCAGAGCCGCCCCCATGATGATGTCACTGGCCCAGTGCTTGTTCTGATAGAGCCGTGAGAACCCCACAAACGTAGCCGCCGAGTAGTAGAGGAGTTTTCCCCCCAGGTTCTCCGTCATGGAGCTCATGACCGACGCCATGGCGAAGGAGCTCGCGGTGTGCATGGAGGGGAATGAATCGTAGTCGGTCTTGAATTGAAGCGGCTTGAAATCCCCTCTGTCGTTGCTGACAAAAGGGCGGGCGCGGCCGACCACCTGTTTCATGATGAAGCTGCCGGCGTCGGCCAGCAGCACCGCCTCACCGAGCATTGCCCCGGTATCTTTCCATTTGGGCGCATCGGCCAGGACACCGCCGCCGTACACGGCAAAGGCGACCCCCAGGTGCACGAAGGGATTGCCGATGACGTTGCTTCCGAAGTTCGTGACCTTATCCAGGGAGTTTCCTTTCAGCCCCTGGACCTTGGTCTGGATGGTGCCGTCAAAGGCATAGGTCAACCCCACCGCGCCCATGACTCCCAAGGTAGTCAGCAGGGCGTAATCCTTTACCCTGAAGGGAGAGATCACCACCTCGGCGGCCTCGTCGCCCAGGGTAATCGCCTCTGCTTTCAGCTCCGTGGTGCTGGTGAAGATGCTGTCCGAGGCGTAGGCCGGGGTGAGTGAGCCAAAGATAACTGCACATATCAACACGCGAATAATCACTATCTGTCTCCTTAAATGATGTATCGACACCTTGGTTATCTGAGCCCTATCATGACTGTGCCGGCGGTAAGGGCTATCTGCGAGATGATGGTGGTTATGTCCTTGATGGTCCTCAGCCAGGCGACCCTGTCGAGTTTCTGAGGCACGACCACGGTATCCCCGGGATCGAGATTGCTCGACGTAAAGCTGCCGCTGTTCCAGCTCCGGGTATCGTCGTTCCACCGGATACCGAAGCTGGATTGCTGTTTGCTGAAGACGGTGCCGTCGGCCTTGACGACGTACATCTCATCCTCTTCGGCGTTATGTGTGGCGCCCCCCGATTTTGCGAGATAGTAGGAGAGGGTCTTCCCCGGCATATAGACCATTGCCGTGGGGTTGAATACCTCGCCCATGATGTTGACCACGCTTGAGCGGGTCGGGATGAAGAGGTTGTCGCCCCCTTCGAGAGCGAGGTCATAGGCGCTCTTCTCCAGTTCGGGCAGGGCGGCCAGCCGGATGACGATTCTCCCTTCGGCCTTGAGAAGTTTAAGGTTGTCCAGGCTTTTCAGGAGTCCGTCAAGAGACGCCTTGGTCGCTTCAAGCTCTTCCTTGGAGGAGGCCAGTGACGCCAGTTCCCCCTGTTTTTGCAGGATATCCTTCTCCGTCCGGATGACCATCTCGTTCATCCGTTTCTGCTGGTTTTCCCGCACCGACCTCCGGGTGAACTTGGCGCCCAGGAGGTAGGCCTTATCGCTGTAGCCGCCGGCGCGGGTGATGACGGAACTGAGCAGCTCCCCCTTGCTGATGGAGTAGGTACCGGGAAACTTCACCTCCCCCTTGAGCGAGACGAACCGGTCGTGGGTGTCCAGCCACTCCTCGACCCCCTTGACGATGAGCACGTCGTCGGGCAGGAGCGAGAGATTGTTGGCGGGATCTCCCTCCAGCGCCTTCTCCAGGTTGACGGACATGCGCGACGATTTTGCCTTGCCGTCCTGCTTGATGACCCGGGTCAGTTCGGCGCTCTCAAGAAAGGCGTTTCGCTTGAGACTTCCGGCCGCCACCACGAGCTCGCGGACCGTCATGTTCGGGTAGTAATCATAGGCGCCGGGGTTGACTACCTGGCCGTTGATGCCGACTCTCTCCTTCTCTTTCATGTCCCATCGGGAGTAGATCTTGATGGTGTCCTGCTCCATGAGCGGGATGTTCTCGGCAGACTCTCCCTCAAGAGCCTTCTTGAGATTGAAGGAGACGATCTCCCTGTGCCGGTCGGGGGGCATCAGCCGGATGATGGCGGCGCTTTCCATGTAGGTATCGGGCAGCAGCAGCTCGAAACCGGGAATGATATCGCGGACCTTCATCCCGTCATGGAACTCGTGGTCACCGGGGCGGAAGACGTTTCCCCGGATACTCACGACCTTGCGTGTCGCCCCGTTCACGGCGAAGACCTTGACCATGTCTCTATCCTGCAGCTGAATTCCGCTCAGGGTCGACAGGTCCCGCTCCTTGGGGGTGATATCGATGATCACCTTGGTGCTGTTGTGCTCTATCCGCTCTACCTGAATCCTTCCCGTATCACCCGCCGCGGTTACCCCCCCGGCAAGGGCGAGGGCGTCGGCAAGGGAACAGTTTCCTTTCATCTCAAAGATCGCCGGCCGCCTGACCTCTCCGGCCACGGCAAAGACCGGGCCGATGACCGGCACGTAGATGGTGTCCCCGTTTTCCAGGCGGACATCGTTGATCCGGTCGCCATGGGTGATGATGTCGTAGAGGTCGATCTCCTTGACCGATTTCCCCCCTCTCATGAGGCTGATGCTGCGCAGGGAGCCGTTCCTGGTGGGCCCGCCGGCCGCTGCCAGGGCGTTGAGCACCGACGCCAGGGAGCTGACACTGTACATGCCGGGGGAGGTGACCTCGCCGACGATATAGACCTGAATCGCCCGGAGCTTGCCCAGAGTGACGTTCAGCTCGAACCCCTTGAAGTAACGGGAGACGCTCTTGTGAATGGCCGCCTTGGCGTTCTCGTGGGTCAGCCCCCAGACATTCACCGTCCCCACCTTGGGGAGCGTTATCTCACCGTTTCGGTCCACGGTCAGCTCGTAGCGCCCCTGGAGTCCCCCCCAGAGGTCGATCTTCAGGGTGTCGCCGGGGCCGATGCGGTAGTCGGCGCCCACGGGGAGATTGTCCGGCGCGGAGGCCAGCGACTGGCTGTTCCGGAAGAACTCATACCCCCTCTGTTTAAGATCACGGCTGAACACGCCCGGTTCGATCTTATCCTTCAGGGTCATGGTCCCACGGGAAAATGAGGCTTCCAGGGGAGACGGTCGCTCCTCGTCGGGGAGGGGGGCCGTCTTCTCTTCGGCCGAGGAGAAGCGGAGGGCACGGTCCTTGCTGTACGCCTGAAGCGTCACATAGTACGGCTGGTAGTTCTTCAACTCCCTGATCCGGAAGCTGCTCGCGCTCCCCGCCTCGATGACCTTCTGAACCTTTCCCGGCTCGATTCCGTAGAGCAACCTGAAGTTGAGGGGGGGGAGATGTTCGTCGCTGTTGACGAGATTCCAGGTAGCGGTGATGACGCCGTCCCCCGGTTCGAGTCGCAGGCGGACTTTCCGTTTCGCCGCTACTGCCGCCGGTTCCTTCTCCACCGAATCCGGTTCCACCGAGAAGTTGTCTTTTTCCACCTTCATGGGCGGTTCCTGCCGATAGCGACCGGTCTCCTCCTGGATGCCGTTCTGGTCGGTGGAACTCCTCTTGAGCTCCGAAGTGCTCCGTAGCTGGTCGGAAGTGGGGCGGAGCTGATCCGACTGCTGGCTCCGGAGCTGATCGGACTGGCCGCGGAGCTGGTCGGTGGCGGGGCGTGACGTATCCAGGGAGGAGCGTCCGTACTGCTGGGTGGTTTCCTCCGTGTCGAGAAAGAGCTCGTCGGACGAGTTCTGGCCCCTCCCCCCACCGGGGGAGTTGTACGAGGAGTCGTACGTCCCGGGCGATTCATCATAGGTCGCGCCATGGGTCGCCGGGACGCCGAAAACGGCCGTGACAAGGAGAAGATACGTAAGTTTTGCCCAAAAGTTCATGAAATTCCTCTGTACCTGGAAAGATCGGTGGCTGTGTGACTATTATTGTTCAATATTTATACGACAGCTCCATAAGGGCGAGCTGGTTACTCCTGTTGACCCCGCCCACCAGATTCACGTTGCTGAGATACTCAAATCCGTACATCAGCCTGGCGTCGATGTCACCGGCCACAGGGAGCGACCACCAGAGGCGGCCGGCATTCTTCCGTTCCACCGCCTGTCCTTCCACCCGGCCGCCGTTGCCCCGCTCCGTGAAGAAATAGTCCAGCGCCACCCGGTTGCGGGGGGAGAACCAGTGGGAATATTCGGTGAAAAAATCGAAGGTCGCCGCCCCCTGGGAATGACCGGGAGTCATGCCGTGATACGTGTAGCCGTTGGGGAACTGGTAGTCCACGTAATGGATGTAGCTCCCCCAGTACGCCTCCACCCGCAGGTCGTCCTTGCCGGAAGCGGTCAGGTTGGGGATGTAGGCGCCGACGATATAGCTCTCCACGAAGGGCCAGAACTTGGCCGAGTCCTCCCCGGAAAATTCGCCGTAGAGCTCCGTGTTCCGCAGCCAGGGGATACGCACCCGCATATCGAACCCCGCAATGGCGTTGATCCCGTCATTGTCGCAGCCGCCGAAGATCTTGCAGAAGGTGCTGACATTGGGGGGTAACCCCGGCCCCCCCTGTTCGCGCACCATGTTAAAGCCGATCTCGAACCAGGATGCCGGTTTGACGTCGAGCTTGATCCCCACAAAGTAGGGGTGCCGGTAGGTGTCGGCGCTGCCGCTTTCATCGAAGCGGGAGAGGGCGAGGGCGTACTTGAACTCACCCAGGTAGCGCTTGATCCACCCCACATCCACCGGTTCGGGGCTGGAGAGTTTGATCATATCGAAGTTTTGGGCGTTGTTGGTGAGGGTGGTCGTCCCCCGGTAGCCGGGTCCGAACCAGAGGGCGTCGCGCCCAACCTCCAGCTCCGCACCTCCGCCGCCGAGCTTCAGGTAACCTTTCTGGAGCGTCAGCTTCTGTGAGCCGGAAGAGACGAGAACCTGAGGCTCGATGAGGATCGACCCCTTGTCCAGGAGAAAGGCGTCCATCTCCCAGCGGAACTCCCCGTTTGAGCCCTGCTTGTAGATGACCCCTTCGTTATTTTCCAGGAGCGGGGTCCCTTCGCTCCCCACCTGGTGCGAGACCCCTGATACCGGCCTCAAGTCCCCGCCGATAAAGCCGAATACCGATTGGTGCCCCGGGTCGGTCACCAGGCGGTCGTAGCTGCGCGGGACCCCGTCCAGGTAGACGTAGCGGAGTCGAGCAGAGGAGAAGAGGTCGTGGTCGATGAACGGCGCCGGAGCTCCCCCATCACGAAGTTTAATTTCACGCTGGAGGAGTTCCCTGAGCCGGGAGATGAGTTCACCGGCAATGAGAGGGGGCTCCCCTTGGCCCGATGCCGAGGAGTGCTCGGCTTCAAGAAGCAGTCGCGCCGCTTCGGCCCGCGAATAGGGGCGGAGCCCTTTGACCTCCGAGGTGATCAGGCCGAACCCGGCCAATTTGTCCAGGTAGAGGTATATGGGACTGTCCAGGGGGACGTTGTTGGAGGCGAGGGCCCACGTGGCGTGGGGGGCAGCCAGCAGCATGACGAGGGCGAAACAGGTGACCATCCACGTTCTAATAGGCATGCCTGTTCACCAATCCTTTGAACAGCGTCAGAAAAATGATCTTCAGGTCGAAAAGCACATCCCAGTTTTCTATGTAATAGAGATCGCACTCGATGCGCTTTTCGATGGAGGTGTCTCCTCTCCAGCCATTGACCTGCGCCCATCCCGTTATCCCTGGCTTCACCTGGTGCTTGACCATATAGCGGGGGATCTCATCGCGAAACTGGTCCACGAAAAAAGGGCGCTCCGGGCGCGGGCCGACTACGCTCATGCTCCCCAGAAGCACATTGAAGAACTGCGGCAGCTCGTCCAGGCTGGTTTTTCGCAGAAACGTCCCGATTGATGTCTTGCGGGGGTCGTTCTGGGTGGTCCAGGTGACGGCCGCGGAGTCGTCATCGGCCACCCGCATCGTGCGGAATTTGAGCATGTTGAAGGAACGGTTGTTCAGGCCGATCCGTTCCTGGCAGAACAGCACCGGCCCGGGAGAGGTCAGTTTGATCCCAATGGCGATAAGCGACATGAGGGGCGCCACAAGGAGCAGGGCGATGGAAGAGACGGCGAGATCGATACATCTCTTGATACATTTGTTGAAAGGGTCGTCCAGCGGTATCTCCCGGATGTTCAGGATGGGGATGCCGTCGAAATTCTGAATTGTCGGGTTCCCGGGCAGCAACCTGTTGTAGTCGGGGATGATCCGCAGCCTGACCCCGTGCCGCTCACATTCATTAATAATGTAACCGTATTTTCGATGGGCCCAGAGAGGGAGGGCGACGAATACCTCATCGATGCTGTTTTGCATCAGCAACTCCGGGAGAAAGCGGCACCCTCCCAGGATCTGTTTACCGACGAAATCGTGCGACCTTTTTTTCTCGCTGTCGTCCAGAAAGCCGACCAGATTGAATCCCAAATGACGGTGCTGCTGCAGTTTGACCGCAAACTCTATCCCTACGGGACCCGCTCCGATGATGATGATATGTTTCTGGTTGAAGCCTTTGGATCTGATTTCGCGCAGTATGGAGCGGATGACATATCTCTCGACCAATACTGTGATCAGCGAAAAGAGACAAAACTCTATTGCGATGTCTCTGTCAAAATCAATGTTTGTATTGATAAACAGTATGCTCAAGGCTATGACAGAAGCGATGAAACTCGACTTTGTTAGTATGAGGACTTCCGTCCTGAAGAGCCTTCCCCGTAAAGGGCTGTAGGCGTCGTTAGCTACATACACTACGATGAAAAGCAGAACTATCCATGGAAAACTGTAGGTATAAACGGAGAGGTTATCGACCGCACCTGATTTGAATTTTAAAAAAACTGAACTGTAATAGGCGATAGCTATGGCGATTATATCCACGGCGATGAAGAGATATTTTATGATAGAGTTGTATTTTTTTATCATGAAGTTGTAACCGTAGGCGTCCGGATGGCTGAATCGATCGGAGTCGGTAAATTATGGCTTCGGGTTTTTCAGTATGCCGGCTTCGATCTCCTCGGCAGTTTTTGATCCCAGAGCGATGTTCCCGTTTGCGTAGACCAGGGTCGGGGTCGAAGTAATGCCCAACTCTTTGCCGAGGCTCTTCATTTCGGCGGCATAATCTTTTGTCGATGCAATCCGTTCCACCGGTTTCCTGTTATAACTCTCCTCCAGCAGGGCGAGCGCCCGCCCCGTGTCGGTTTTGGAGGCGGTGAGAATGGAGTTTGTCTTCCAGGCCGAGTCGGGATGAATATCGAGAGGGAGCAGCAGGATATAGACCGTCAGGTCAGGGAGCTTCTTGACCAGTTGCCGCAGTTGCTCGTGCAGCTTGGCGCAGTAGGGGCATTCAGGATCACTGAAGAGATAGAGGCGACGACTCCCCTGGGGATTGCCGAGGAGCAGAGCGTTATCGAGCTTGATGCGGCTGACATCCACCACCTGCGACTCCAGCATCTCCCGGGTGCTTTTCCGGGTCAGATCCACCAAGTTTCCCGTATCCATCACCGTCCCCTTGATCAGGTAGCGCTTGGAAAAGTCCAGGTAGGCGATCATCTTCGCCGGGTTGTTCTCCTTGGAAAGCACCATCTGATACAGTCCGGGCACCGGTGACGGTCCGATCTTCTCCACGTTCATCAACGGGTCAATCTTCCTCACCGCATCCTGGGCATCCTGGATCGATACCTTGTGACAGCCGGTGCAGTCGCCGCCGCACCCCTGTTCCCCGGTGCCGAAGGCGAGGGCGAGACCGGCGTAACCCAGCAAAAATACGCATAATGTGACTACCAGTTTCATGGCCGTTTCCTCACTTATTGTTTATCCGAAACGTAGGCTTATCCCCTGTATCCCTTGTATCCCTGTTAACAACAGGACTATTTGACCGGTACGGGCGGTTCGGCCGCCGGGCCGTTCGGTTTTCCGGTAGTGATGGTAACGGTTGGCAGAGGGAGGGGGAGTGTTGCGGATAGGTTCGTCGTGATCATCGGTTTGACCAGATCGAACGCGGTGAGCCCCTTCCCTTCCGCGGAATCGGAAAGCATCAACTCCCAGAGAAGTTTACCGGTGGCGGTATCGATCATCTTGGCGGTAACGGAAACCGTGCAGCGATTTTTCTCGCTGATGACCCCGAAAAAGTTCTCTAAGCGGACTGGTTCACAGGTAAACACGTTCACGCTCCCGAAGACCACTGTCGTCAGGTTCCTGGCCAGCAGGGCGCTCCGTACCTCGTCATTCAGGCCCAATTCATAGAATCGCTTGGCGCTTACCGCTGTCGTTGTGTAGCTGCTGTCGATGACGAGATACCCGTTTTCGATCAGTTTTTGTGCGGTCCAGTTTGCCGCCTGCTGACCCAGCAACTCCTTGCCGGGGGAATGGAACGGCATCAGCGCGATGGTCCTCGATGCGGGAGCCTCGGGAATATGAACAATCTGAGTGGTGGTGCAACCGGCCAGGGGGAGGCAGAGTAACAAGGCAAGTAGACTAATTTTCATGATATATTTCCTTTGTCGATAGGGGTGCAGAGTGTTACGTTGCGAACTCGGGAGCCGCAAACCTGGGGGCTTAGACGTTCACCTGTTGAACGTCGCACCCTATCACATTTATACCGGCAACTTCAACCGTGTTACCCGCCGATCAGTGCTAACGCATATAGCTGTCATCCTGAGCGACAGCGAAGATCTGCTTCTGTTTGAACAGCAGATCCTTCACTTCGTTCAGGGTGACACGCTAAGAGGTATACTTTTTGTTGCTAATCACTCAATCTGCGGCAAACAGAATCTCCCTCCTTTTCAAGGGGAGGGCGGGGTGGGGATGGGGTAAAAACAGTCGCTCGACAACCCCATCCCCCTCCTGACCTCCCCCTTGAAGGGGGAGGAACGATTAAAGCCGCAGCTTGATGGCATTAAGGTTGTTAGCATAAATAAAAATACCATGCTCACTTCCACGGCTGTCATCCTGAGCGACAGCGAAGATCTGTGCAGATTCACTTTTCCCAATCACTCCAGCGCCCCGGAGTAAACTTGATAAAATTGGTAGTCTAAAACCTTTATCCGGATAGTACAAGGATCTGCTTCTGCTTGAACAGCAGATCCTTCACTTTGTTCAGGATGACAAACTACTCATTGTCGCGAATCACCTGGCCGGACAACGCTGATTATTTCTCTGTGTTCTCAGTGACTCCGTGGTAAAAATGCTGTTTTTGGAATCACCTGATCCCGGCCCGGATCGCCCGGCAGCCATGATACAGCCGCCGCAGCACTCTGCTGCCGGACAGAACTTTTCTCGGATACGTCAGCATGAATCCGCTCCAGGCGCCCCAGAAATCATGATAGATACGCCGGTAGATTTCCGCGTATTCCAGGCGTTCGGTCATGATGCGGCGATTACTGAGCCCCTCCATGGACATGATGGTGATGGGGGTATCCAGCAGGGTGTACGGAACTTGCCGCGACAACAGGCGCAGGATGAAATCCGCGTCGCCGGCAACGTGATAGCGCGGGTCATAGGAACCGAATCGCCTGAAGAGTGCTGACGGGACCACACAGCAGGTGTGGGAAAAGGGGAGAGTTCTGGCCAATCGTGGCGAAGCGTCTACCGGTATCAGCTTCTGTCGCCCATCTCGCAGAGTCACCACGGGTGAGACAATCATGTGGTGGTCATCGTCATACGCTTCGACAACCTTCTCAATGCTCGTGGTAGCATAAAAGATGTCATCCGAATGGAGCAACGCGATGAGGTCACCGTGAGCCGCCGCGATCCCCTTGTTCAGCGCGTCGTAGATGCCGCGGTCGGGTTCACTGATCCAGGAGTCGATCCGTTGTTCGTACTTTTTGATGATCTCGAGAGTGCCGTCAGTGGAGCCACCGTCGATGACGATATACTCCATATGAGGATACGTCTGCGCCATTACGCTCTGAATGGTGGCCTCAAGGGAAGCGGCACGGTTCAGGACGATGGTTATCACCGTTACGAGGGGGAAACCCTCATGGCTCTCTCTGCAACTCCCGCTCCGGGACCACTCCCCCGTCATGGCGCTCCAGCTCTCTTTGACCCCAGGATATCTTCATACAGTTTCTTGTAGCGGGAGGCGATAGCCTGGAGGTCATAGTCGCGACAGACCTTCTCCCGTGAACTCTCGGCAAGAGTACGACGGCGCTCCTCGTCCTCCAGAACCCACTGAATGCACTCTGCGAACTCCCCGGAGTCGAACGGTTTGACGAGTCGTCCTGTGAGCCGGTCATCGATCATGTCACCGTTACCGCCGATGGCGAAGGCAACGACAGGGACCCCGCAAGCCATGGCCTCCATGATCATATTGGAGAGGTTTTCCTGCCGGGAAGGATGGACATACAGGTCTGCCGCTGCATAGGTCAATGCCATGGCTATGTCGTCATGCCTGGTTTCCAGACAGAGACTCTCAAGGGGAAGACCGGTGAATCCCCTGGGAGACGACCCGAGGACAGCCAGAACGGCATCATCACGCAGAGCCCCGGGAAGTAAACGGATCGCCTCGATGAGCTCCCGGGCGCCTTTCCGTTCCAGATCGAAATCCATGCTTCCGGTGAGGATGATTTTTTTATTCGGGGGGAGATTGAGCGCCTGACGGGCGAACTGTCTGTCCAGTGGTTTGAAAACCGCAGTATCTATTCCGTTTGGTATGACCTCAATCCGCCTTGCCCGGAACAGGCTGCTTTCACGGGCGCGGTCGGCAAGCCACCTGCTGGGGGAGACAACCGTCAAATCCAGGTCGTGCCAGGCTCGGTATTTCCGGTTCCAGCTCCAGCGGCTTAGATCGGCACTCTTTCGGCTGGAGAGCTGCGGGCATGAGCCGCACCGCTCCCGGAATCGGCTGCAGTCGGCGGGGAGGTGACACCCGCCGGTAAAGGCCCATGAATCGTGCAGCGTCCAGACCAGGGGGGAGGGAATTCTCTTCAGCTCATGGATGGGGAGAAACCCGTCTCCTACCCAGTGCAGATGGACGATGTCCGGAGACAGCCGTTTTACCTGCTGCGGGATTGCGGCGGGAAAGCAGCAGAGACTCCAGTAATCGGCGGGGGGAGGCCCCAAGAGGAGTGGCGCCTTCCGGTCCAACAGGGCGGCGGTCCTGCCCAGCAGCTTTTCATGAAACTTCTCGGGAGCAGTCACGAAAGGGAGCGGCAGCAGCGACTGTTGCACCAGCATCTGTGCGTTGATGCCGATGCTCCGCTCACCCTGGAGAAGACGATACGCGGCCCGGGCGGCCCCCCCGCCCATGGCGGTTTTATTGAGATGGACGATTCTCACAGAGCCGTAAACTGTCCCTTCCACTCTTCGATAGCCTTCCACGGGAGCTGCAGCTCCGTAACGAACTGTGAAGTCAGCAGCTGCGCCACGTTGGAAATATCTCCGCGGAGCACCACCGGGAGACCAAAATCCTTCCCCATTTCGGTCGCCCGGTTGTCGATTGCCACGATAAGGGAGCGCCGCCCATACTGCAGGGCGCGTATCCCCGCGTGCAGCCTGGTGCCGACATAATCCAGGCTCCGGTCGCTCTCCAGCAGCTCATCGAAGGCGGCAAGGGAAGAGGGGAGAATCTCCAGGTTATGGGAAGAGAACCCAACTGATGCAAGGTAGTTCAGATCCTCACTCCCTTGCGGCCAGAAGAAAACCTTGTCATATGACGCGCATAGTGTGGAGCAGAGCGCCAGATCGGCCACCGGGTCGGGGAGGTAATCGGTGAGCGTAAAGAGCACCTCCTCTCCCTTGACCCGGGGGATCTGGCGGTAATGATCGGCGGTAAGCCGCCAGAGGGAGGGGCAGCCGGTGAGCAGGGTGTTACTGATCCCTGCCTCCAGGAGCTGCTGCCGGGTATACGAATCGCGGACCGCATGGAGCAGGGTAGGGTGGAGCAGTCGCTTCAGTAGCAGCCGGGTATAGTTCGTTGGTTTTGACTGGTACTGCCACCAGCCGACCCCCATGAGAACCGCCTGTTTCACAACAAGCGAATCAAGCAGGCTTATCTGCCACTGGCGATAGCCGTACATGTCAGACGCAAGGAGGTTGCTCCCCCCGACGATGGTCAGCGGCGAAGCGGCAATCAGGCGCCGTGCGAATCTGCCGAGGGGGAGATGAGTGGAAAAGTTTCGGATAAACGCCTGGGGAAAGAGCTCCTGCAGCTCTCTCCTGACCGCCTGTATGATGATCTGATCCCCATGGTTGAGAGAGGTGACCGAGGGGTCAAGCAGGCTGATAGTGACGGGTACGCTCTCTGTGTCCGGCAGATTCATGTCATCCGTTGCGTATACAGCTGTGAATTCAGGCGCACCATACCAAGAAATCAACGCCCGCACAACAGATTACTGAAAACAGAGATCGTGCCGCTGAGACTGAGTGCGCCTGTGCAACTGCCGGGACAAAGAAAAGGGGGAAAAGCCGATAGCCTTTCCCCCTCATGCATTCTCTTCCGGCATAGGTCATCAGCGCTTCTGGTGACCACGGATTCCTTCCAACCGGTCAGAAACGAGCGCGACGTTTAGGGTGTTTCAACTGCGGTAATCCCGGTTCCTGTTGTGCTCATTATCTTGAACTTCAAAACTGGTGAAGTTGCGATGCACATAAATGTTATGGCGTCGTTTTCACCGCCAAAGAGGGCTGTCTTGTTTCCGTTGTTGGCTGTATAGATTTGACCGAAATACATCGCCGCCGCCAATTTGCTTCCGTCAGCCGAAGTGGTGACGCTGGACCATTTCCGGGCCGTTTCCCTCGGAATCCACGTCACACCTGAATCGAAGGAGGTGTATATCTGGCCGTTGTCCACCGTTGCTGCCAGTTTGCTTCCATCAGCGGAAGAGGTGATACTGGTCCATTGACGAGAGTTTTCGTGAGCCGTCCACGTTGCACCGGAATCCGGGGATGTGAAGAGCTGTCCACCGCTCACAATCGTAGCCAGTTTGACCCCATCGTTGGAGGAGGTGATCGCAAGCCAATTCTGTGAGGTGGCCTGTGCTGCCCATGTTGCGCCGTAATCGGTGGATGTATAGATATTGCCACTGGGAATGGTCGCCGCCAGCTTGGCCCCGTCGGCGGAAGAAGTAATCCCTCCCCAATTTCGTGAGAGTCCCTGTGAGGTTCCCCTTGGCGCCCAGGTGGCGCCGGAATCGGTGGATGTGTAGATATAGCCACCGTTCATCACTGCCGCCAATTTGGTCCCGTCACTGGAAGAGGCTATGCCATTCCATAATTGTACGGTTTCCCGTGGCGTCCAGGTCAATCCTGAATCTGCGGAAGTATAGATTTGGCCGCCATACACCACTGCCGCCAGTTTGGACCCGTCGATGGATGAGGCGATGCTCGTCCAATTCCGGGTGGTGTCCCGTGGCGTCCAGGTCACTCCGTAATCGGTGGATGTATAGATTTGGCCACTGCTGGCCGTTGCCGCAAGCTTGGCCCCGTCTGCGGAAGAGGCTATGCCGGTCCAATACGCGGTTGGTCCCCGGGCAGCCCAGGATCCCGTTGTGGTTACCCCTGAGACATTGATTACCGAGAGTGCGGGATACTTAACACTCCAACCGGCAAGACCGGAGCCGGTAACATAAATCAAATCTCCCACTGAGGCGCTGGATGGCAGAGAGATCTCTACGCGCTGTGTGTCACTGGATGCAACATAGGAGTGATTTGGTACGGCGGTGACCGACGATACCGGGGTCTCCCAGGTCGTTCCGCACGATCCGGTTGCGCCGGCCGGACCTGTTGGACCAGTTAACCCTGTGGCGCCTGTCGGACCTGTGGCGCCAACCGGTCCGACTGGGCCGGCGGGGCCGATTGGGCCGGCAGGGCCGGCGGGGCCGATTGGGCCGACTGGGCCGGTAAATGCTTTTCCTTGAGAAGATCCATCAGGAAAGACGATGCTTCCACCATCTCTGATGTTCAGGTCCCCACTGATAATGGTGTTTGCAGATGCATTAGACAGAGCCAGCAGCAGGCAACAACCAAGTGCGACGAAAACATTTTTCATACTCCTCATTCCTTTCACTGCGTCATGGATGACGCTGTTGTTCACCTTAACTTTGGTGGGACTGCCTCTGGGACCTGCTGCTGAAAAGCTGTCGAGGAATTTAAAGACCCCCCTTTGGAAAAGGGGGGTAGGGGGGATTTGCCTAGCTAAGTAAATCCCCCTCAATCCCCTTTTTCAAAGGGGGAGGTCTCTCCGCTTCATTTGCGTGATGATCACGTTAATCTTTTTACCAGAAATCAAAAACAATATCTACCGCAAAAAAAAAGCCCCGCCGAAGCGGGGCTCACATCAATGAATGAGTTGCTGATTAGTTGTTGTAAGGAGTCGCCTGGTTTCCGAAGACGCTGCCTTCCTGGGTCTGCTTGAAGACCGGGATGACCCGCTCGGTGCTCGGACCGGCAACGTTCTTCTGTACGGCTACAGCCTGAACCGAAGGGGCAGGAGCGTTTACGTAGAAGATGCCGGTGAAGCGACCGCTGTTCTTTGCAACTGCATCGGCAAATGTCGCGCAGTAGGGACCGCCGTTCTGGGTCTTGGTGATGGCGTCAAGCATATTGGCGCTGGTGATCACAACGGAGGAGCGAGCTGCAACTTCAAAACGCTCGTCACCGAAGTTGTCTTTGCCGAAGTTGACGCTGTCGCAGTAGATCCCGTTCACGTTGCTAGCGGCTGAAGTCCCTTCTACGAAGAAACGGCCATAGACATGAGCAGGCAGGGTGTTGAGTTCTTCTTCGTTGGTGATCTTAACGAAGCTGTTGCCGCCAGTTGCGGTGTGATAGAGGTACGGTACTTTCAGAACCGCTCCGCTTGCGCCTACGCTGAAGAGGTCATAGGTGGTTGCGCAGAGATCCTGCTCTTCCTGCTGCGACCAAGCGGCAACAGGATTTGTGTGGACGGTGGTGAGTCCACGAAACTTACTTGGAACAGAGGGATCAGTTCCGTAACCGAAATCAAGAATCGAATTGATGGTGATCTTGTAATCGGCGTACATGTTGTACGGCGTGTTGGCGTTGCTGGTTACCTTGCCATCGGAATTCTTTGCGGAATAAACCGGGGCGATGGGAGTGCCGGTATAGACTATCGACTGAACCCTGTTGCCGTCGGCATCCGTGGTGTTAACGACGGTGTATGGCTTGGACGGTTCCGTGGGGTTCTGAGTCGGGACAGCGCTGTCATTGGCTTTTGTTACATTGGCGCCATTATTGGTGGAGCGATTCTCCAGGACGAAGTACACATCTTTAGAGCCGCCGGCTGCGTTGTAGAATTGTGAGCCGTAGAAGCGGTTCACAAAGGAAGGGGTGGCGCTGGAGATCACGCCTTCTTCGTTTAAAGTCATCGGTCTACGTTTAAGAGGGGCGCTGAACGTGTCAGCGGAAGCGCCGCCGTCTGTCCAGACATCATAGGCAACAACAGCCATATAGGCCGGTGTCGGTCCGGAGTTGAGATCACGAGTAGATGCGTAGGTGACAAGCATCTGATCCGGAACACCACCAGTCGTATCATCTCTAAGTGCGACAGGGAAATCGAATGAGAGGGCATCGTTGGTGAACGTGGCCTTATGGATGAGCTGGGTTTTGGTGGCCACATCAACGCCGCCGTTCACGATATTCTCCGTGAAGAAGTTGCGATTCAGGAACGATACCTTGCCCGGGATGGCGCTCGCCTGGTACTGGTGCTTGAACTGACGGGTAATTGTGGCGACAGTAAACACGTCCTGACTAACGCCACCTTCATAAGTAATCCCCGGTGAGGAGAAGTTCTGTGCCCAGGTGGCGGCAATGGTGATTTTCCGCGCAGGTACGTTGTCCCTGTAATCGGGGGGGGTACAGACAACCGGGTCATTGGCTACGATAGTCGGCGGTACGAGGGAATCGCTTCTTGTGGAAAACACCAGCCTGGCGCCAGCCGGAATTTCACCGATCTTTGTCACGAAGCGGATGTAGGGAACAGCACCGGCCTGTTTCGGCCAGCAGGCAACGGGGCCACCGGCTCTTGTGAAGCAATCGGTCGCAGAGTCTGTGGTTGCAACCGGGGTCAGAGCCTTGGTCGTCGGGTCTTCCATGAGCAGATAAATGACATTACCATCTGCCCAGTCACCACCGGTGAGTACGAAGCGGATTTCCGTATTAACCGGGATGTTGGTCGTCGGGATGTAGATGATATTGAACTTATTCTTGGTGAGATCCAGGTTCTTGGTTGCACTCAAATTAAGAAGTTCGTGCGTGCCCAATTCATAGGCGACTGCAAGTACGTCAGACTGCGGAGCGCATTTGCCGCCGTTCACGATAGCCGTTATCTGATTGTCCGGCAGTTTTGAAAGAGTAAACGGAGCAGTTGTTTTTTTGAATTCAAAACAGGCCTGGGCCCCTGCGTACGCTGAAGTAGCCAGCGACGTGATCGCGGCTGCCATGGCTATGCTTCTCAATACCTTACGTTTGTTCATTCTGTTCCTCCTCGTGTTGTGTGGGCTTCAGTTTTCCATTATTACTCATGGACACTCTTTGTTACCATACTGTGTTGAGATCTCTGTGTTGTCACCCTCCTTTCTTAAGAAAATCGTTTATCGTATGAACTGCGTTTTGGACCATCCATCTCGATGTAGCGGTTGATGCCGGCCACCTTTATGAGCCCTCATGCCCTATTATGGCGTTTACTCATGAGCGGCTGCGCAAGCTGGTAAATTGTGGTTCCAAGTTTTATAGCAATTTCAAAACGGAGTCAATATTTATTTATCCCGCCCCAGGGTTTTCTCCCCCGGCTTCTTTTCCTCGGGTTTGACGATATCCAGCAATTCCACCTCAAAAACCAGCGTGGCCTCGGGGAGAATCAGGTCATCTTTTCCCATTTCTCCGTAGGCGAGTTCGGGCGGGCAGACGAGCCTTGCCTTACCCCCGACCTTCATCTTCTGGAGCCCTTCCGACCAGCAGGCGATCATGACGTTCATTCCGATTTCAGTCGGCATATTCTTCTTGTAGGAGCTGTCGAACTCGGAGCCATCGGGGAGCGAGCCGCGGTAACGCACCTTCACCCGGTCGGTCATTGTTGGTGAGGCGCCTTCACCTTCCTTTAACGATAGATAGACCATTCCGGTTGCGCTCTTCTGCGCCCCTTTTTCCAAGGCTGCCTTATCCAGATATGTTTTTCCTGCTGCCGCCGCTCTCCGCCCTCTCGCCAGACGGCGGTCGGTGGTGAGTTGCCAGACCTGCTGGCCGTACGCATTTATATCCACATCAGAAGGCTTCCCCTTGAAGCCGTCCAGCAGCCCTTGCTGTACCGTCTCCATTTCGCCCGGGGTCAGGTCAAGGGGGGCAAGCTGTCGCGCCAGGAAGAGGCCGACAGCGTACAGGGTCTTCTGCTCGTCGGTTTTTACCGCCTCCGCGGCGAAGGCGGTGGAATTGATGAGCAGGGTGAGGGCCAGCAGCAGAAGAGTCTTTTTCATGTCGTGTTTCCTTTCCTTGTTGTGTTGGTAGTAGCGCCAATCGGAACCCGAATTGGTAATTCTACGTGCGGGATAGTTCTACTTCGACAGATTAGTTACTCTGTGACGACAAGCTCCCTTTATCTCCCAACCTCCCCCCGCGTGGAGGGGAAGGGAGCCCGCTTCAAGACGCTAAGATGGCATCTTACCGATTTTATGGCAATCATCCCCCTCACCCTAACCCTCTCCCTCCAGGGAGAGGGAATGTTTCTCCCTTCTCCCTGGAGGGAGAAGGTGGCCGAAGGCCGGATGAGGGGGCAGCGATGCCGGTCTCAGTAAACGGTAACGGTCCAGGTGAGACGTGAAATCTGAGAGTACTCCTTCATAGCCGCTTACCGTAACCCCTCCCGTCCTCCCCTTAACTTAAGGGGAGGGACATACTAAGGGAATTTGGCGGAGAATCGTTCCCCCTCTTGAGACAAGAGGGGGACAGGGGGAGTTATGATTACGCTTATGCGACAGACCTGAGTAGTTACGTATTGGATATTATCAGTGCCAATCGGAACCCGAGGAACTAACCACCGTTGCCTTACTCAGCTTGCGATCCAGCAACTCCTGGAGCGGCATCTCCCGACGCTTCTCCAGGATGCGCGATAGTCGGGCGAAGATCCTGCGTGAGTAGGCGCTCTGCCGCCACCCGGTGGGGGAGTGGTAACGTCCCACCGCCTCCCAGGTGAAGCCGCGCTCCTTGATGGCCATGGCGAGGATCTTGGCCCCGAAATCCACGTTGAAGCAGACATCGAACCCTTTCTCATATGGCTCACCATACTTTTCAAACCACCAGCGGTTCACCTGCATGATCCCCACATCAAAGGTGGCCCTTTCTCCGGCGATCCGCCGCAGCACCGCCTCGGCGTCCCCTCTGCTGCGGGGCAGGATGGCGGCGCCTGCCTGGTTCATGGCCAAGGGTGAGAGACCACTCTCGGTCTCAGCCACTGCTATCAGGAGTTCCACGGGAATGTTGTGCCGCTCCGCCGCCTGCTGAAAACAGGCGGACGGGGAGGGGGGCGGCTCATCGCCGAAGGCGGCGCCGGTAAAAATAGTGAACAAAATAGCTGTTATCGCGGCTGCCTGCTGCATCAGCTGCTAGTTCCCCTTGAGGAAGACATCCTGCTTGAATCGCTTGGTGATCTCATCGAGCTGTCCCAAGTCGTTCAGGATGTAGGGGGTGAGCTGCACGATCAGCTCGGTCTTCTTGGTGCCGGTGGAGTCGGTCTTGAAGAACCGGCCGAGAATGGGGATATCTCCCAGGAAGGGGACCTTGCTCTCCCCCTGGCTCTTGTTGGTGCTGATGAGCCCGCCCAGGAGCACCGTCTCGCCGCTGTTTACCGCAAGCGTCGTACTGATGCTTCGCTTGAGAATCATGGGGGAATCTATGGTGGAGACGCTGTTGATCTGCGCCTCACTCAGCTCCTGGTTGATCTCGATGGTGACGACGCCGTCGGAGTTTACCACCGGCTTGACCTTGAGTGTCACCCCCGTGGTCCGGTACTGGACGCTGCGCAAGATGCTGGGAGTGGTGGCCCCTGTGGAGGTGGAGGTGCTCCCCAGGTCCGCGGCGGTCATCTCCGCGGTGACGATGGGGACATCGGTTCCGACGTTGATGGTCGCATCCTTGCCGTCCAGGAGGACTATATGGGGGGTGGAGATGATGTTGATCAGGTCTTTCTTGGCGAACATATTAATCTTGGCCTGAAAATCGCCGGACAGCTTGGTTATGGTGTAGTTCAGACCGGCGCCGCCCAGATTGAGTCCCCCCAGGGTGCTGATGACCCCCGCGAAATCACCGTATTTGTTGCTGTTTATGTTCTGCTTGATGTACCATTCAAGGCCGAACTGGAGCTGATCGGTGAGCGTCAGCTCGGCGATGGTGCATTCGATGAGGACCTGCTTGGGCTGGGTGTCCAGCTGTTCCAGGATGTTGTGCACCAGCTTGAAGTTTGTGGGGTTGGCGGAGATGATGATGGCGTTACGCCCCTTGTCCAGGACCGCGGTGAACGACTTCCCCCCCGGCGCCGAGGTGGCCGTTGCGGGCTGCTGCGACGGGTTCCTGCCGCCGCTTATGGCCGGCACGATGCCGCCGCTGGAGACCGCTTTCAGTACCTCCACCAGTTCGGCGGCGGGCCGATTCTTGGGGAGATAGACGAACAGTTGCATCTCGTCCCCCATGGATTCTACGGCATCCAGCTTCCCCTTCCAGAGCCGGACCGCATCCACCCACTCTTTTTTGGCGGTGACGATGAGGAGCGCATTGATCTTCTCGAAGGGGATGGTCAGCAGCCCGGGATCGGAGGGCATGTAGGCGATGGGAATCCCCATCACCGGGAGCACCTCCTTGATCTTCTTGTCGAAATCTCCGACGTTTATGTAATCCAGGTAGATCAAATTGAAATCCCTCTTGGCGAAGGTGATCCGGTCGAGCTGCTGAAAGAGCTCGGTCACCTTCTGCAGTGAGGAGACGGTGCCGGTCAGGGCCATAGCCTGGCCGACCCCCTGCAACACCTCGGTCTTGACGTCGCCGCCGAAAATCTGCACCTGTCGGATGATCTGCAGGATCTGAGGGGCGGGGACATAGTTGGTGGACATGATCAGGGTCACCCGTCTATGGGGCGGCAGCCCCGGGGGGAGCTCCCCGATGTAGATTTCCGACGACGGCCCCATCTGATCGATTGTTGCCCGGTTCGGCTTCTTGCTGATAGAGATGACGCCGTTATCTTCTCTGACGTCCAGGTTGTTCTTGCGCATCAGATCGACGGCAAAGGGGAAGAACTGCTTACCCGGAATCTTCTGGTTCATGTTCAGGGTGATCCGTTCTTGGGCCGACTGGACCTCCGGGGAGATGGTGTAATTGATCTTGAGAATCTCGCCGAACACCACGTTGACGAAATCGTAGAGCGGCATGTTCTCCACCAGGATCTGCACGTCCCCGGCAGCTGCCTGGGCCGAGAGTTCGATAGGCTTCTGTAGTTCGTCCGCGGCGGCCTGGGGGGTGGCTGCTCCTGGAGTGAGGCTCGGCAGGGGGGTCTTCTCCCCGGGCGCCTTTACCGTCTCTCTGACCAGAGGATTCGGGATGTTGATGATCCTGACCTGGGGCTTGGGGGGCTCGGGCGCCGTAGTAGCTCCCTCCTTGGTCCCGGTCGCCTCCGGAGCGGCAGCTCCCTCTAGCCCCGCATCAGGGAACTTGGCGTTTTTAGAGGTCTCGTAGACCTCCTTAAAATACGGTGGTGATGGGGGAGGGGGCTTGATCTTGTTAAAGGATGCGCAACCGACCATGAGCAGCGGCAGAACAAGCAACAGTGCAATGCCTCTAGGGCATTTTCCGCTTCTTTGCATATAAATCCCTGTTTGAATTGAAGATTTGTAGTTTGTACCGGATCGGTTTCTTCTCGCCTTTTGTTTCCAGGGTCACGGCGGCAGCCGCTACGGCCACTACCTTCAGCTGTTCGTCCAGCTTCTCTCCGCTCCCCACGTTCCTGAGCCTCTTGGCTGCGGTGTTGTAGAAGAGCGCCCGGTAGGTGGCGCCGCGTACCAGCACCCCCTGGAACTCCCACTGCTCCTGAGGGCGGTCAGAACGCTGCAGCGAATCGAAATGGCCGGATCTGCTGAGGGAATAAAACGGTTTGAACAGCTCTTTAAGATTGGGAAGAGCGCCGCCGGGATTGAAGTTCCAGAGCTCAACGGATGCGAGGTCACTCTTGGCGGGCATGGCGCTTCCCAGGAGCGGCGCCGGTTCCATGGTGGGGACCTTGGCCACCGCCGGGACGCTGTACTCCGCTTTCTTCTTGAGCAGCCCGACGTTGTACCAGGTCGCCGCCAGCGCGGAGAGGAGAATCAGTATGAGAGAAAGGCGCCGGTTCAACTTTTGCCGTCCCTTTTGAACGCCATCAGCGAAAAGTTCAACAGCAGCTGCTGGTCCTGAGTTTTTGTCAAGCTTGCCCTGTCTATCTTCAGATGGAGACGTCCGTAGAGGATGGTTCTCAAGAAGGTATCGATGTCAGACGGCGCTCCCTTGACCGTCATGCTCAAGGGGTATCTGGTCTGTCCGGTGACCGCGTCGCTGGACTGTTCACCCCAGGTGGAGGTGATGATCTGCAGTTTGCTGGTAAGAGCGCTCTTTTTTATGAACTCCTGGAAATCCACCATGGCCAGGCTGTTGCTCTCGCCCGCCGGATAAAGACGGCTGTCGTTGGCGGCGGCGGGGGCGCTGCTCTTTTTCAGGCTCTGCTCGATTACCTGATGGTCGCTCTTTACCGCGTTCTGCATCGCGATCTCACTGTCAAGCACCGAGAGTTTTGTCTTGAGGAGGTCGCTCTTCTCCCGCTGGGGTTTGAGGTAAAAGACATAGACCACGGTCAGGACCAGCAGCAGCAGGAGGAGCGATCTATCTTTCACTTCTTCACCTCTTTCTGCCGCGGGCGCAGGGTGAGTGACAGGGTGTAGATGGAATAATCGGGCTTGGTGGCGTCTTTTACCGATGTGACGACCTTGGCGTCTTCGACGATCCCGGTGGCGAGCAGCTCCTTGATGATGACCGCCTCGGTGACCTTCAGCCCGGCGATTATGGTGAACCGGTTGTCGTTGAACTCCACATTGTGCAGGTAACCGTTCTGTTTCTTGATCAGGCTGGTGAGCCGTGTCAGGGAGCTGTAGTAATCGGGGTAGTTTCGCTCCCGGGAGATGAACTCCTGCCAGTACCGGTTCTGACCCCGCTGCTGTTCTATGATGGTAATGAGCGGCCCGTTCTCCCGTTTTAAGGATGCCAGGGTCCGTTTCTTCGCCTCCACGGCCGCCTCCAGGCGGGTGGATTCGTAGATGGTGAAGCCGGCCGAAATGAGCAGGAAAACGATGAGGGGGACCTTGAGGAGCGCAACCGCTTTTTCGAGAAGCTCCAGCGGCTTGATCTCTATATGGGTAAACGCGGTGATGTCGGGGATGCTGATGGAGAGGCGGGCCGCCTCTTCAAGGGTGATCATCTCGGGCTCTTGCAGGGTGAATTCCCGTTTCAGGAGTTGGAGAATCTGCTCCCTTCGCGACTCACCGCGCAGGGTCAACTGCGCCAGCAACTCTCCCCCTTTGATGACGAGGGCGTTGACCGCCCCCCCCCGGGGTTGGAGGATCACCGCTTCCTTGCGGTTGCGGAACGTACGATACTGCAGATACCCTTCGGGGATGTGAGTCTTTGCGCTGTCGGCAAGGGAGTGCTTCAGGTACCAGAGGTAGATCTTGCTCTCGGTCTGATAGAAGAGGAAGTCGCCGTTCTTGAAGGGAGAGAGGTCGGCATAGTTGAAATCGATGACCTGCCGGTTCAACCGCACCTTTTTTGGTTTGTCGAATACCCTAAGATAGCTCTCCTCGACGGGGATGAGGGCGACTAATCCCAGGTAATTTTTCCAGGAAGGGCCATCTGTGCCGCTCTCACCGCTATTCACTGTATTTCTCGACAACAAAGGCCTTTTCCCTGCCTGGTTTGAACGATATGATGGCGTTTACCGCATCACCCGCATCGCCGATCCGGGTGCGAATATCCACGGCCAGCGTCATGGAAGGAACACTTGTAATGTATTCATCCACTAAAGTCAAATTATTTCCCGTCTGGGCGAGGATCTCGGCCTCGGTGATAAAACCCCTGCTGTTTCGGAGCTTTACCAGCGATGCGGCCCTGTCGGCGCCGATATTGAGCAGGGCCGCCAGCATGAGTGGATCGGCCGTGTTGTAGTTGATCTTGCCGCTCACCGTCTCCACTATCTCGCCCTTGACAAGCTCGAAGACCTTCCCCCTGAACCCTCGGATGAGCTCCAGTTCCCCCACCATCTGGATGAAGGGGTTGTTTCTCGGGAGATAGCCCAGGGAGTGATCCGACTGATAGTAGAACGATTCGGCGCCGTTCAGGTGCTTTAGATCGTCCGCGTCTACCCAATCAAGGAGGCTGTCCGCGGCGACGGCTCCCTCTTCCGGACTCCCCCCTCCCGCGAGAACCATCCTCTTGACCATTTCCGGGTTAGGGGGCCAGAGGCCGCATCTGCCGCCGCTGTCGATCAAGCGAACTTCGCTGTTCCCCACGGTGATCGGTTCGCCGCGAATATTCATCTGCAGGGGGAACTCCTTGTTGACGCTTACACTCTCCAGGTACGAGGGGCCGAAACGGCCGATGGCGCCCAGGTACTTTATCTTTTCTATCACCGAGCCCGATTCCAGGCGACACTGCAGGTTGTCCAGCAGTTGCCGGGAGGTGGCGACACAATCCCGGGAAAGTGACACGGCGTAGAGCGCCAGGGAGACCGTCACCATCATCAGGATCAAGACGACGATCAGGATCGACCCCTGCTGGTGGCGCCGGTCAGCTGTTTTCATGGGTTGCCTGGAACAGTCTCTTCTTGTCGTTGAAATCAGCGGGGATACGAATGAAGAGCTCCCGGGTTCCCGTATCGGTGGTCACGCTCAGCCGCACCATGCCCGGGATATCGTCGCGTAACGACGTCAACATCGTCTCCTGCTGAAAGTACTCGAGTTTAAGATCGATGACCTGGGTCATGATCACCGTTTCACTCCTGCCCTTCTCCGTAAAAAGCGGTGTACGGTAGTTGCTTCCCTCGCCATAGAGCGGTGACTCTTCCAGCAGCAGCGTATCGTCGCGTTTGAATAACCTGCAGAGGGCAGGACCCGTGGCGGAGGGGGGCTTTACGGAGACAAAGGTCATGCTGTCCGGGTCGCCGATGAACAGCGTCCGGTAACTCTTCGAGCTGTTGAAGAGATCGCTCTGTTCGGTGACATAAAAAAAGGTCGAGGCGATGCAATCCCTCAGCCGGCATAGCCGCTGGGTATCCTCGGCAAAGGGGGCGTCCAGGTGGCGGAGCATGCCGAAGCTGTAGCGCAGGGAAAACATGGCCATGCCGATCACCAGGGAGAAGATGGTGATGGCCACCAGCAGTTCCAGGAGCGTAAAGCCGTCAGAACTCTTCACCGATGCCCGGGCGCTTCTTGTACTGGGTCTTGAAAAACTCAAACTCTTTCCCTTCTGTTTCGAGCTTAATCTTGTAGAGGGTGATGATGAAATAACCGGTGTTGGTACCCCCCCCCATTTCCGCGTCATAGACGTAGCTGTAGCTGCTCTCCACCTGTGAGCAGTGGAAATGGTAGTCGCTGCCGTTCAGTTTTCCGCTCTCCCGAAGGTTGTTACTGAGCGTGCGGTTCATCAAGTTGTCTCGCAGGGAGAGGACGTTGCCGCAGATGGCTTCATACTCGACCAGCTTCAGCCGCTGGAGGGAGAACTGCCGAATGGCCGCCGTGACGGTGACGATGGAGAGCACCATGATCAGGGTCGCAATCAGCACCTCTATCAGGGTGAAGCCGTGGTTATTTGACCGTGGCGGTGGAGTAGGTTTTATGGGGTAGACCATCGGTAACAAACCGTGTGAAGGCTTCTTTCTTTTTTGATTGCTCATCGGAGGCGGCTTTGAGCTGATCGTCATACTTGTCGCGCATGGTGAACATGCTGGGGTAGACGATGGCCACGGAGATGGAGATGAGGAGCAGCACCACGAGCATTTCGATCAGGGTAAAGCCGTCGCTTCCGGCCCGGTCGCCGGAGCTCACAGGGCCGCATCTCCCAGGCTGATCACCGACAACATGATGGAAATGACCACCAGGGCGATGAAGAAGCCGACGATGACGATGATCAACGGCTCCAGCAGGCCCAGGACCCGGGCGATGTCGGTCTTGAAATTGTCCAGGTAACGTCGTCCCAGGGTCTCGAAGATCTCTCCCATCCGGGCCGAGTTCTCTCCCACCACCACCAGGGAGACGGCGTCTTCCGGGATCAGGGCGTTGCTGCTCCAGACCTGGCTGATCCTGTTCCCTTTTCTGACCTCATCGTTGGTCTCGGAGAGGAGGTTCATCAGCTCCGGACTCCCCACGACGGCGGAGGAGAGCTTGAGGGCGCGGCTGACATCTACCCCCCCTCCCAGCATGGAGCCGAGCGAGGAGAAGAGGTTGGCCAGGTCGGAGAGAATCATGAAGTTCCCCACCAGCGGCAGGGTATAGGCCCACCGCTTGAAGCCGGCGACGAACGCCGGTGTGGTGGCCAGCCAGACGATGGTGGCGATGGTCGACACCGCAATCAGAATGACCAGCGGGAAGTGGGCGTTGAGAACCTGGCCGTAGCCGATGGTCAGCTTGGAGAGGGTCGGAAGTTTCTTGATCTCGTCGGGGGTGAAGATCTTGGCGAAGCGGGGGAGGATGAAGCCGCAGACGATGACCACGGTGACCAGGCTCATGGCGACCAGGAAGAGCGGGTAGGAGATGGCCGACTTTATCTCCTTGTAGAGCGAGGACTTGAACTCCAGATAATCCAGCAGGTTCCGGAAGGCGCTTTTCAGGTTGCCGATCTCCTCACCCACCGCCAGGATATTGATGTAGAGCTCCGCGCCGCTGAACCCCGCCTGAGCGAAGCCGACCCGCAGGGCGGCCGAGAACTGCTGCCCCTCCTTGATCCTGCTCAGCACCCCTTCCCAGAAGTCGTGTATCGCCTGTTTGCGGGAGTTCTTGACCAGCGTGGCGATGGCCTGATCGAGTTTGATGCCGGCCGACGTGAGATGGTACAGCTCTTCGGTGTTGTTCTTGAAGTCCTTGAGGGTGTACCGGCCGCGCCGCATGGCCCTGCGGTCCTCCGTTATCGAGGTGAGGATTATTCCCTTGGCGCGAATCTCGTTGACCAGCTCCTCTCTGACCCCGATCATCTTGCCCGAGACCTTGTCCCCTCTCTTGCTCAACCCCTCGTAACTGTAACGGTTCAATGAGCCACCCGCAGAACTTCCTCCACCGTGGTCATGCCGGCCAGCGCCTTGAGCAGCCCATCCTGGAGGATGGAGCGTTGGCCGATCCGGTTCATATCGTCAAAGCTCCTGTCTTCATTGAACAGGCTCTGCAGCTCCATGGTAAACGGCGCAATCTCCGTGATCACCATCCGCCCCCGATAGCCGCTGCCAGAACAGGCCGCACAGCCGACAGGAGACCGGGGAGAGACGGTAAATCCGGGGTTGCTCCGGAGCAGGGCATCCAGCCCGTACCCCTGGAGCAGCTCCTCGGGAAACTGCGCCGGTTGCGCGCAGTCGCAGAGGCGGCGGACCAGCCGCTGGGCCATGATGCCGACGATGGTGGATTTGAGCAGGAACAGTTCGCACCCCATATCCAGCAGACGGGTTATGGAGGAGAGGGCGCTGTTGGTATGCAGGGTGGAGACTACCAGGTGGCCGGTGAGCGCCGCCTGCATGGCGATTTCGGCCGTCTCGGCGTCACGGATCTCCCCGACCATGATGATGTCCGGATCCTGACGCAGGATGCTGCGCAGGGCGCCGGCGAAGGTATAGTCGATCTCCGGCCGGATGTTGATCTGGCTGATCCCCTTGAACTCGTACTCCACCGGATTTTCGGCGGTGATGATCTTGACCCGGTCGGAGTTGAGTCGCGAAAGAATCGCGTAGAGGGTCGTCGTCTTACCCGAGCCGGTGGGGCCGGTGGTCAGGAAGACGCCGCTGGTTTTTTTGACGATCTGATAGATCAGTTCCACATGGTCCGGGAAGAACCCCAGACTCTCCAGGGAGTAGTCGATCTCTTCCTTCCCCAGAAGCCGCAAAACCAGGCTCTCGCCGAACTGGGTCGGGACCGAGGAGGCCCGGATGTCGATCTCCTTGCCGGCGATCCGCATGGAGATTCGTCCATCCTGGGGGATGCGATGTTCGGCGATATTCATCCCCGAGATCAGCTTGAGACGGGTGATCACCGCCAGCTTCAGGTTCTGGGCGACGATTTCCACGGTGGTCAGGATGCCGTCCACCCGCAGGCGGACCTTCATGATGCCGCGCAGCGATTCGAAGTGGATGTCGGAGGCGTTAACCTCCATGGCCTTGGTCAGCAGGTTGTTGACCAGTTTGATCACCGGCGCTTCCGACGCCAGCTCCTTGAGCTTGTCGATCTCGTCGTCGGCGTCGATGTCGTAGTCGCCGGAGGTGATGACCTCCTCATCGACGGCCACCAGGAGCTGTTTCAGCGACTCCTCGCGCACCAGGGAGGGGCGGATCTCTTTGCCGGTAAGCCCCTCCAGCAGGGAGTAGGCCATGATGTTGAGCGGATTGTTGGTAAGGATCTGCAGGGTGGTCGCATCTTCTTTGTAGGGGTAGATGCACTGTTCGCGCAGGAAGCGGGGATCGACCGGCAGCTGCAGGTACGTCAGCCCTTCCACCGATCGCAGATAGGGGATGGAGAGCTGCTGAGAAAGGGTCTCCAGCAGCTGCTCTTCGGTAATCACCCCCATGTTGAGAAGGATCGAGCCGATCCGCCCGCCATACCCCTTCTGGATATCCAGTGCTCTCTTGATGGTCTCTTCATCGCAAAACGAGTTCTTGAGCAGCAGCTCGCCAAAAAGCCGTATGGCCATTGTAGGTTACTCCCAGGCGCTGATGTCCTTGTTCTCGGCTTCTCCGCCTTCCTTGCCATCGGCGCCCAGCGACTTCAGGTCGAACGGTTTGTTGTCCGCACCCGGCGCCTTGTAGAAATAGGGATTTTCCCAGGGGTCGGCGTTCACCGGTTTGGGGAGGTACGGTCCCTTCCACCCCTTGATCGTGCCGGGATCTTTCCAGAGCACTTCGAGCTTTTCGTCGGTGGTGGGGTAGCGCCCCACGTCCAGCCTGAAGGCGTCCAGAGCCGTCACGATCATCTCCACCTGAGCCTTGGCGGTCTTCTCCTTGGCGGTGCCGACTTTGCCGAACATCTTCGGGGCAACGAGGGAGGCCAGGAGCCCGATGATGACGATGACCACCAGCAGTTCGATGAGGGTGAAGCCGTTGGAATTTGACGTAGTTTTCACGATGAGGCCTTTTATGGGAGTGAATTTGAATGCGGCTCCGGAAGGTAACACAAATCGGTATCGGAATCAAGATTCCGGAAAAGCTAAAGCTGACGTTAATGGCTGTTGTAGCGAGAATCCCAATAATACTTTTGACCGCTCAGTAGCTTCTTGAATAACTTAGGCGCCTTCAACGAAGCGAAACCGATGCGGTAACCGAGCAATTTAACGAACGTGTTGACTACGGCGTACGGGATAAGCCAAGGATTTGACGTTACCAGAGTCTTCACAAGCTGGATAAAATAATCCTTTCCTCGTCCCTCTGCCTGACCGGCAAGGTCTTGTACCCAGAAATTCTCAGCCCTGACGTAACCGGTGTCAAAATATCTCATAAACTCTTCATACAGTGTGTATGTATGGGAGTGCTCGACCTGGGCATCGGCGGTATAGGCGACTTTATAACCGATCTGCAGCAATCTCGCCACGGCGAAATAATCCTCGTTCGTAAGCGTGGGACGAAATCCGCCGATCTCATCAAGCGCCGAATTGAGATAGGCCGCGCAGGAATCGGAACAGAAAAAGGTATAGACGCCATAGGTGTCGATATCTTCGATGCCGCGAAGGTTCGAAGCGCCGGGGTAATTGTACTGCCTGGGGAAAGCCTCGAAGATATCGGCGTGCTTCCGGGGTATCTGCCGGGCGTAAGAGACCGCCGCCGCGCCGCTGAGAATCGGTTTGATCAGCTCTTCGATGAGTTTGTCGTTACAGGGGAGTGCATCCTGTGTCATGAAAACCACGACATCCGACCCGGTGAGGTTACGGGCCATCTCGCGGGTCGCGCCATGATTGAAGTCGGTTACGGGGATCGTCACAACTTCCACGTTCATGGCTTTTGCCCGCTCCACGGCGCCGTCGGAGGAGGATGAATCCAGCAGGATCAGCCGGTCAGGGCGTACTGACTGGTTCGTAATCATCGCCAGTACCGACGACAGACCGGCTCCGGCATTACGCGTGAGAATGATAACTGTTACGGTCATTTACTGAGTTCCGGATTTCTTTTGCAGGTGAGGTTCCAGCCGTAACAGGCTTTCGATGAGTATCTCACCGCTTCGCTGCCACGTGTACTGTTTTACGAGTTCGAGACCGGCGGTTATCTTTGCTGAGATGGCTTTCGAATCATTCAATTGGCTGAATGCGCTTTGCCAGCTGGTCGTGACTCCCGGCTGGATGTAAATGGGAACATCCAGCCCGATCTCTCTCAATGATGGGATATCGGACGCGATGACCGGCCTACCACAGGCCATGGCCTCCAGCGGAGGTATGCCGAACCCTTCACAGAGTGATGGATAAACCAAGGCGCTGCACCCCTGATAGAGCGCCACCAGCTCTTCATCGGTAACATATCCGATAAAATCCACGACTGCCGCGAGCTTCTGTGTAATGACCATGGCGCGCAGCTTTTCCGAGTACGCTCCTTGTGCGCCGACTATTTTGAGGCGATACGTTGCAGCCCACGACTCGTGATTCAAGAGCAGTTCGTGGATATTCTTGTGCGGGTAGTTGGCGCCAACCACCAGGAGGTAGTCGTCTTCCCTGTTTCGCGCCGCAGGCAGAGGGCAAAATCTGCTGCTGTTTACACCGTTCGGTATCACATGTATTTTGCTTTTGGGAATCGCATAGTACCGCGCTATATCAAGTTTACTGGTTTCAGATACTGTAAAGACTGCGATCGTCGCTTTTATTATTCTCGGCATGATGAGTTTAAAATAGAAAAATTGCGGAATATTTTGAAGCGGATAATGTATCGGTATCAGATCGTGAATGGTTATTATCTGTCTGCCTTTTCTGATCACACCGTGATGAGTCGGGGTATAAATCAGACCTTGTACCTGTGGGAATGCACGCCATAGATAGAGGATGCGCTTTAACGACGCACCATGTTTTGCGCCGATGGCAATATCCTTGGGAGAAGATATATAGTTGCGTGAATTAGTGAAGTTATAAGGTGAAACCAGAGTGCAGTCGAAATAACTCTCCACGACTCTGGCGCACTCCTGGCTGTATACACCCATCCCTGTGGGGATCGCACCCAGCATGGACACGTTATAAACAAGACTGACAGCAGGATTATCCAGGTAACCGGACAAAAAACTGCTCAGGGTGTCGAGCTCCAGTGAAAAACGATAGCGCTGTGAGGTGGCGACAGCTTCCCGACCGAGGTGAGCCCTCTTTTCATCATGTTGCAACAGATCGTGAATACTGGCTGAAAGCTCCTGGCGGGTCGTGAAATATACGGCGTTTCTCTCATTCTCCACATAGAGAGATGGCCCACCGCTCGGGTAAAGCAACACCGCGAGGCCTCTTGCCATTGCCTCAAGGGGCGGCAGTGAGAATCCTTCAAGGATTGAAGTGGAGACCATGATCCTGGAGAGATCGAGAACGCCTATCAACTCTTGACTGGTGGCCGGCTTGAACAGGTCGATGGTGTGCCGCTCTTTCACCGCTCGAGGGAAGCGCGCTATAAGCTCAGGCTCCTGGGTTATCAAGGCTACAGTCAGGCCGGTTGGGTGATGTGATAAAAAATCGATGAAGAGAGCGAGATTCTTCCACGATTCACTCCGCGCAAAATAGACGACATCGTATTTTTTGGCGCTCCCTGGCTGATCTGTGGTGAAAAAAGGCTCGGAAATACCGACGGTGAAGGTATGCAGCGGTCTGCTTCCTCTGGATGTTATCTCGGCTTCCAGAAACTTATTGGCGGTGATGATGGAGTTTGATCTGTAGGAAAAATCGCATAACCAGTTGAGTATTTTTCCGATGGCGAAAACATGATATTTGGATTCGATATCCTGAACTATGTACACCATTTTTTTTCTGCTTATGTTGGTTGCGATGACGGAACTGAACCACGTTACGAAAAAATTAGCTATCACCAGATCATAACGAATCAACAGAGGAATACAGCGGAGTAAAAAAACCGCACAGGTCAAAAAACGCGGAAATTTACCTGACGGTATCTGGATTATATTGACGCTTGGCTGAATCTCATAGGTCGTGTCGACGCAGCCCTTCGGAACGATAAAGTCTATATCGGCCCAGGCGCTGAGCCGGTTCGCGAGTTCTATGAGTATCTTGATCCCGCCATGATGACGCAGGGAGAGAACCGGTATGGCTATTGATGGCCGTTTATCAGATATCATCGAAGTTTCAGCGCCTGGAGTTTGTGATAGCCGACCTTGCAGGCGAGGATCAGCCGCAGAGTGAGGCGCTGGACGCCGCGATAATGACGTGTAACGAATATTCTTTCCGCGTGTATCTTGGCGAGCCGTGCCGGCAGAGGATCCCAACGCTTTGCTGCGGAGCCGCCACCCATGTGATACAAGGAAAGCTTTGGTTCATAGAGTATCTGATAGCCGGCGCGCGAGGCGCGATAGCACCAATCCATGTCTTCGGAATACATATGATAGCCTTCATCGAGCAGGCCGACCTTGTCCAGGCACTCCCTGGAGGTCAGCATGAACGCCATGATTCCCATCCCCACCGTGCAGCGCTCATTGATCGCGGCAAAGTCGATGCCACCCATGATCTTCCGGGCGTAACGTCGCAGGCTCAAGACATCGCCCACGCAGTTTTGAAAGCTTCCATCTTCATTCAAGAGGCGTATGAACAGAGGATTCACCGAATCCCACGCCTGAAATAATTTTGACCAAAACGCCGGACTGAAACCGAAAACATCAGGATTTAAGAGTAATACCGACCTGTATTTGCATAGAGTAATCAACGTATTGTTGGCTATGGCAAATCCGATATTTGTTTTCGATTTGATTACTTCGATATTATTGTCGCGGAGTATTTTTACTGTTTCGTCGTTCGATGCGTTATCTTGTACTAAAATCTCGAAACGGCTGTAACTCTTTAGAGATGATAACAGCTCTATGGCAAACCTGTCTATAAAGTTGGCGCAATTCCAGGTGACTATGACTATGGACAGATTGAGATGGTTTGATGTTCTATGCATATGATAAACCGTTACGATGAAATGACATTCAAAATATCAGCGTATTCTGATTTTTTTTCGTCCAAATTTTAAATAAAAGTCAAAACGAGAAATCTTTACTGCCAGCCAGAAAAAAATCAGACCGAATGCGGATATAGTCAAGAAAAAGTAATTATCAAAAAACAAGAAACAGAGAAAGATATTAAAATAGGCGAGAAAATAGAGTTGCGAAAGAGTTGCTCGCCTGCTGACCGCGTTATGAAAAAAATTAACAATACCGAAATAGGTCAGGATATAGATAAACAGTGAAAGAAACCCGAAATCCGAATACATCCGAAAAAAACCAGTGGCTACCGTGAGCCCCGGGTTTTTTAGCGTTGGGATTACCAAGTCCTGATATCCCAGGTCAGGCAGCAGTGCATCCAGTTTCAATAATTTAACCAGCGGTTGAAAAAACATGGCGCCATAGGTATAAGTGTCAGGTGTTTCAATGTAATGAAAGAAGTTTTCCCAACCCATCGCTATATACATGAATATCATCGAGACTATAGGGTCGTCGATAGTTCTTATGCCGTGGTCTTTCTGTAACAAATAGAAGTAGCCCTCATAGTTTGCAAACACCGGATTGAAATAAAACAGGCAATACATGGATACAAGTGTTACTGAGAAGAAAAACAGTAATTTTAGTAAAAGATGGTGTACCATTTTCTTCGCAAAGCAGAGATACAAAACAAATGACACGCTGACGCACTGTACTACTGGGTTCTTGTTCATTAACGAAATAAGCATGAACAGATTCCATAAGAATAGAAACAGGTAGAGTCTTTGTCCGGTTATTCTCCACCAGGCGATGGCCAGTGGGCCTGAGAATTGGGCAAGATAGAAAAACAGTGAAACACCAAAGACAAAATACTCGATCTTATTTCTGGCCAGGAACATGGGAGGCGGGCCGAGCACCGCGATTTGTATGCCATATGCGATGGTGGAAAGCGCTGTCATCATGATGACTACGCGTCCAACTTCAAAATCGATGGCGCACGTAGCCGTTACCTTATGTCTTCCGATGAAAACAAAAAAGAGCGGAGTCAGCAATATTATGATAAGGCTTAGCAGGCTTTCAAGGTTGTACCCCGACGTAAGCAGAGAGGAAAAGCCGGTATAGTACAATATGAGTGAAGCTATAAGCGGAGCGTAATAGTATAAATACGGCGAGAATAAAGAAGAGCTGACATTTACTTCGGCATCATCGTGTTTAGTTACCATGACGGTTACTGTGTGCAGGAGCGAACGTGTGAGTAGACATGATAAATTAATGACTTAAACAGTGACAGTAATCCGTGTCTCATGTATGCAATTCTGATAATTTCAAGTTTAGCCTCCCATTTCGAGCTCGCGCCAAAAACAGAGAAGCGGGACGCGGTGCAATCAGAATAACAAATATTCATGCCTTCAGACATATATTCTAAATTGAAAAGATAATCCGCGCACAGACGATACTCCGTATTGAACCTGATCCTGCTTCTCTTATAAAATGTTCCTTGAGGGTGAATACTGTTACGGTACCTCATCCGCTTTTGTAATATGCCCAGATCCGGATGTCTGAAAACCCATGTGCCGCAATCGACATCGCAAAGCAACAGTCCTGCCGACGTTAGATCATATTCCGGTATAGTAACAAGGGTATCGTCGGCTCCGAGAAAAATGACATAATCTCCAGTTGCCATATCAAGCCCTTTGTTCATCGCATGGTAAATACCATCGTCTTTTTCACTTGAAAAGAAATCAATATTTATTCCGTACTTGTTTATGATATCGACAGTTCCATCGGTTGATCCACCATCTATAATTATATATTCCAGGTTATTGTATGAATTACTAATCACACTTTGTATTGTTTTATCTATATGCTCGGCACAATTAAATACTACGGTTATCACCGTTACGAGCGGCTGTCCCGGATGTGATACTTTGACAGCATTATCCGAGCATAAGGCTTTTGCAATAGTTAGCTGGTCTTTATTTGCTGGCAATGTATTGCACTCTGCAGTCATCATTGTCTCATCGTCTGCGGGCGCTGCTTGAGTATGTCGCCAATAATGGCTGATAGACCGTTAACGCTCTGCTCCCAGGAACAGTCGGCACATCGCAGCTCTGCTCCAACGCGTAACTTTTCCAGTAACTCGGAGCATAACGCTACTTCAGAGATACACTCTGCGAGTTCATGGACATTGCCCGGTGAAAACAATAATCCGTCCTTCCGGTTGCTCACCATTTCTGGCATGTTGCGCGTAGCGGAAGCGATGACCGGGACTCCGAAACTTCGCGCCCACATGAGTGGTCCGCTGGCCGAACCGGAAGCCGTTTCATTGTACGGAAGAACCAGAAGGTCCAGCTGGGAGAAGAATATGGGAAGTTCTTCATCTGATAATCGACCACTGAAGGATATGATGTCCATAAGTCCGTTGTCCGCAACCATCTGCTTTAACCGGTGCATATAGAGCAGATCCTGATCAAATAAGACTGCACCGCTTATTTTGACAGTTACTCTTCCGCCTTCATGCGCAACTTTGGAGTTGGCGATTATAGCTGCTTTTATTAGAGTATCAAGGCCTTTTGAGCGGGTAATGCTTCCGAGAAAACCCAGACGCAGATCAGTATTAGATCGTAGTAGACGTGGATAATCGTATTTTCTATTGTAATAGTTGAGATGAGGTATGGTTCGCGTGATGAACTTTTCATCACTTACAGACTTCAATCTCATTGTCAGCTGTGCATCGCCTCTTTTAGAAAGTGTTAGCCAGGTGCAGCCGAGTTTATAAAAATCAGTCTCGATTCGTCTGCCAAAAGTCATATTGAACAATTTTCTTATGCAACGCACCGCCAAGTGTGATTGGTAAAAATAAAATGAAGGGAGCAGATTGACTACCGTTTGTGGCGGGTCATGCAATGTCACCAGCGCTGGAACGTCAGGGTAATGCTTCCTCATGTAGCGTACGGCGTGAAACTCCACGTAATCGCAGATGCCGATCTCGGCCCAGATGAGGTCAATATCAGCTTTTAAGAGAGTATCGAAAACAGTCCTGAAAGCGTTATCAAGCTTACTGCTGCTGGCAAGGTCATAAGCCCCGGCCGCATCCAGATATAAAGCTGCATCAGTGAATTTATATTCGTCTTTTTTGTACAACGAAAAGGCGTCTAGTATTATCTGAGAATATGCCCCGACACCGTTAGCTGTTATATCTCGGGGCCTGATGTAAAGTATATTGATTGCTTTCAATTCGTCGGCTAGTCCTCGTCGATATTGTGAGCGGCGGAATCAGTGCACGGAGTTATGGTATACAGCCACCGTCTTTCGAGCCGTCTCTTCCCAACTGAACTGTAATGAACGCGCGAGGCTTTTCTGCCGCATTGACGCCAACTCTGTGTCGTCATGCCAACACTCCATGATGACGGAGGCGATATCTTCCGGCGAAGTCGGGTCGAAAAGCCTTCCCGCGTCCCCGATTACTTCGGGGATCGAAGTGCAGTCCGCCGCCAACACAGGACAACCGCAGGCCATGGCCTCCACCAAAGGGATGCCGAACCCCTCGAAGAGCGACGGGAAGATCAGCAGGCGAGCCATATTGTAAAGGTGCGGCAGTTCGCTGTAGGGTAGATACCCCAAGACCCGTACATGGTTTTTCAAACCGGATGCGGTTATCATGCTCAACACCTCATCGTGCTGCTGCATGGCGACACCCGAGAGGATAAGCAGACCATCAAATCGATTGCGCTCAACCAGAATCTTGAGCGCTTCCAGCAGTCGGCCATGATTCTTATGTGGCCACGTCGCGGCAGGATAATACATGAATGGTCGGTCGATGGAATAACTTTTTCTTATACGCCTTGTTTCTTCTGATTCCTCTAACACTTTGTGTTCCGGGGAATACCCTGTATGAATCACATCTATCTTGGCGCTTTCGATGTCATAGCGTTCTATCAGGCATTGCTTCGTGAACTCTGCGCTGACTATTACTCGCGTTGCTCGTTGTGCGGATTTTTTATATGTTTTAGCTCGGTGGCTAAGCTCTTTTTTTGTGAAAAAACCGGGGTAAAACTCATGCTGCATATCCCAGAATGTCAGTACGGTCGGTCGGTCGAGCACATAAGGTTCTATGGTGGTGAACGGGAAGTGGATCACATCGGCGTTGATCTTCTTGAGCTTTGCGGTGTAAGCGTCCAGGTGGTTCATTCTGCGCAGGAGGGCGTTTTTAAACCATAGCAACTCTGGCCGACTATATATTCTGGTGCTTGTGATGCTTAGATTCGAAGCAGTTGTGAATTCGTTGCTGCATTTCGTGCCCGTAAAAATAGTAAAAATATCGTCTTTACCGACAACGGGTATGTGGCGCACCAGTTCTCTGAAATACGTTTCCACGCCACCCATTCTGCCTGGCGAAAAAATAAACGCGTTGAGACAAATATTCAAGTATCAAATCCTATGGTATCGATGTACGTAGCATATTGAAGGAATAAGGTTGGTCAACAGATAGGATAGTATTAACCCGATCAATAGTCCAGGCAATCCGATCAGGGTTACGAAGTATAGTTTGGCAGTGATGGAGGTGATCATGAATATTACGACGAGTATGATCTGAAAACGCATGATGTGCATGCCGTTAAAAAACATAGAATAGGTCGCACCTACTCCTTTTAAGGCAAACCACACTCCGTAACATGCCACAAGTGAGAACGGTATTACGTGTTTCGCTCCGATCCAGTAACCGAAAATCTGTTTATTCAACAGTACGAAGATAACTGCTACCGGAACAATGACCGCTAATGTAGTCAATACCGATCTGTGTAAGGTTTTGATGATCCAGAAGCTGTCATTGCGCGCCTTTGCTTCTCCATAGGCTGGCCATAACGGCGTAATCGCCAAACCCTGAATCATGAGCAGCCCCTCGAATAGTTTGGACACCACCGAATATTGGGCCACGAATGTTGCGCCTAAAAGTTTTGCGATGATCAGATTGTCGGAAGTGTATGAAACCGCAACGGCAATCTGCAGTATGAAAAAGAGCACGCCACGATTCAAAATCCGCTTCATCCCTTGCACCGTTATATGCAAGATGTCCGGAGCAAGGTCGCGACGCTGAAAACAGAAAAAAACAAGGCTATTCAACAACAGCATGACTACCGGCGCCGAGCCGAGAGCCAGAACAAGCAATGCCAAGCCCCCTTTTACGTAGATGACCACCAGTGTCAGGATAAGTCCGAGAATGCTCCCTGCTGCTTGCCAGATACTGCTGGCGAAGCCTTGCTGCAACCCCATCTGTACTCGCTGGACTATCCCCGCCGGCACTCCCAACGCAAAGCAGACCATGAAGATGGCGAGTGCCGGACCAGATTCTTTCGCTGCAACTGCCGATTTTACATTAAAGAAACCGCCCCAGTCGATGAATGGGTATGCGGAAAAAAACAACAGTAGTATGGCGCCTGCGATTATGAGTAACACGGTCATCGCATTGGCGATGTGGCGCTTTATGGCCGCTTTGTCGTCAGTCCCGAACGCCTCGGCCACCGCATTCATCAGGCCGTTGCCAATACCGAAATCGGCGAATGTCATCATGGCGATGACTGAACTGATGGTCATCCAGAGGCCGTAACGCTCAGTTCCGAGATAGTTGAGGGTCAGCGGTACGGTAATGAAGGATGTCGCTATGGTTATGCTCTTTGCCGAGGCGGAAGCCAGAGCCGTAAGGGCGATGCGTCGGTACCTCTCCTTGGATCGCCCATCTTCAGTCGAAATATCGAATGGTTTCAAGCGCACCACTCTCAGGCGTTGCAGCGCGTTAATCAAGGTTCTTGATGACATATTTCCTGTTCAATCTGCGGATTTCAGTTGCGGAATGCGGTCAGAGATCGTATGGACAGATTTTTTCTGATGTCGGCCACTCTTTCCCGATCCTCTTCCGTCATCCGTTCCAAAAACTCAGAGGTAAAAGCAGTAAAGATACTGATGAACGCTGCTGTGACCGTGGCCAGGATGACGATGAGCGATCGCTTCGGTTTTGCTTTTTTCGTCGGGATGACGGCTGTATCGAGAATCTGGAATGCGGATGAATCCTTTGCCTCGCTCAGTTTGGCGACCTCATACTGCTTGGTAAGCTGTTCCAGTATGGCCTCCTGAATCTTGAGCTCCCGCAAGAGGCGGGCGTAGCGGAGCCCCAGGGATGGAACCGAACCGACGGAGGGGATCCCTTCCCCACTGCCGCTGCTGCCGGAGTAGACGCCAATTTCCTGATGCAGTCTGGTGATGGCCGACTGCAGGCTCTTGACCTCCTGGTTTTCATCGGTCTGATAGCTTCGCAGCGCCGCTATTTGGACTTCCTTGCTGGCCAACTCCGCCTTGAGCCGCGCCACCCCCTCGATGGACGCCTTGGCCTGGGAGTCGATATGGATGGTCTTATTTGTCTGGGCAAAGGATTTCAGCTCCTCCTCTGCCTTATAGAGGTCGTTCTTGACGATATCCAGCCGTTTCTCCAGGAAGATTCGCTCGGTGCTCGCCTTGCTCAGATTGAGCCGTACGCTCGTTCTCCCCAACTCTTCTATGAGGGTGTTGGCCAGTTGGGCTGCCCGCTGGGGCTCTTTGTCATCGGCGGAGATAGTGATGATCCCATCCTTGACCCCTATCTGTAGCTGTACTTTCCCTTCCAGAGCCTTGCGGGTGTCCTCCGGTTTTTTGGTCTTATAGACCGTCGCCAGGTTCAGCCGCTGGATGACCGCGTCTTCCACGGAACGACTCTTGAGAATTCCAACGTAGAGATCACTGCTTCCGCCCATCCCTCCGAGCCCTGCCATGCCAGCCAGGGCGCCCGCTGAACCGAGCAGCGACGCCAACCCTCCGCCCACGTCCTTCTGGGGGGGGAGGATTCTGGCCGTAGCGGTGTAGACGTTGGGTAGGGTCAAGCTTATAAGCGCGGCGAGTAGCGCCGTGCCTGCTGTTGCCCGGATAATGAATTGTTTTCGCTTGGCCAGCACCTGGAGCAGTTCCAGGAGATTGATCCCTTCTTCAGGAGGGGGAGCGGCATCTATTCTCTGCATTTATGTGACTACCTGTGGCGCGCCATCCAGGTATCCCTGAACAGCTGCGTGGTTGGAGCTGTGTGGACGGCTCGAACTCGTGAACGTGGCGAGGCTGACAGCAACGTGATTTTTCGACTGTTTAACCGAAAAAGAGTACCCTGTTCAGAAATGGTAACCTATAGAGCAACGACTTCGGTTAGTCAACTAAAACATCCCGCTTCATCTCCTCTTCACCCCGCAACACACCCGATTTTATTCATGTTGACAGTCATTTCCGCATATAGTATCTTTCGCGTTCTCATTTTTTCAACAACTCACCTCACGAGGCGTCGATACAAACCATGCGCAGCGACATGATCAAGAAGGGGCTGGAACGAACCCCCCACCGGGCGCTCCTCAAGGGGACCGGCATCCCCCAGAGCGAGATGGAAAAGCCGTTTATCGGCGTGGCCACCAGTTTCACCGACCTGATTCCCGGCCATGTGGGGATGCGCGACCTGGAGCGGTTCATCGAGAAGGGGGTCCACACCGGCGGCGGCTACTCTCTCTTCTTCGGTATCCCCGGCGTCTGCGACGGCATCTCCATGGGACACAAGGGGATGCACTACTCCCTCCCCACCCGCGAACTCATCGCCGATATGGTGGAGTCCGTGGCCGAGGCGCATCGGCTGGACGGCCTGGTCCTCCTCACCAACTGTGACAAGATCACCCCCGGCATGCTCATGGCGGCGGCTCGGCTGGATATCCCCTGTATCGTCGTCACCGCCGGCCCCATGATGAGCGGCCGTGGCGACCAGGGGCGCAAATACTCATTCGTCTCCGATACCTTCGAGGCCATGGCCCGCTACAAGGCCGGGGTCATCGACGCCAAAGAGCTCCAGGTCTGTGAGGATAACGCCTGTCCCGGCATGGGGTCCTGCCAGGGGCTCTTCACCGCCAACACCATGGCGATCCTCACCGAGACCATGGGGATGAGCCTCCCCCGCTGCGGCACGGCCCTGGCGGTCTCGGCCTTGAAACGGCGCATCGCCTTCGCCTCGGGGGAGAAGATCGTCGAGCTGGTTAAGAACAATGTCACCCCCCGGAGCATCCTGACCAGGGGAGCCTTCGAAAACGCCATCCGGGTGGACCTGGCCCTGGGCGGGTCATCCAATACGGTGCTCCACCTCCTGGCCATCGCCCATGAGGCCGGAGTTGAGCTCCCCCTGGAGACCTTCGACCTCCTTGCCCGGGAGACCCCACAGATCGCCTCCATGAACCCGGCGGGGAAACACTTCATGGAAGACCTGGATGTGGCCGGCGGCGTCATGGGGGTGCTCAAGCAGCTGGGAGACAAGATCATCGATAATCCCACGGTCATGGGGCTCTCCACCCTCCAGCTCGCCGCCAGTGTGGAGCGGGTTGATGAAGAGGTGATCCGGCCCCTTACCGATCCGATAAAACCCGAGGGGGGGATCGCGATCCTCTTCGGCAACATCGCCCCCCAGGGAGCGGTGGTCAAGCAGTCCGGCGTCTCCGACGCCATGATGAAGTTCCAGGGGACGGCCCGCTGTTTCGACGCCGAGGAGCTGGCCATGGCCGCCATCATGGAGGGAGAGATCAAGAGCGGCGACGTGGTGGTCATCCGCTACGAAGGGCCCAAGGGGGGACCGGGGATGCGGGAGATGCTGGCCCCCACCGCCGCCATCATGGGGATGGGCTTAGGCGACTCGGTGGCGCTCATCACCGACGGCCGCTTCTCCGGCGGCACTCGCGGCCCCTGCATCGGCCACATCTCTCCCGAGGCGGCGGAAGGGGGCCCCATCGCCCTGATCGAGGATGGCGACCTGATACAGCTGGACATCCCGGGCCGGAAACTGGAGCTTCTGGTGGATGAGGCGACCCTTGCCCAGCGGCTGACCAGGTGGAGCGCTCCGGAGCCCAAGATCAAGAGCGGTTGGCTGGCGCGCTACGCCAAGTCGGTCACCTCCGCCTACACCGGCGCGGTGATGAAGGCTTAACGGAAAGTTTCTGGAGGTTAGTCATGAAAATGAACGGAGCACGGATACTGCTGGAGTGCCTGAAGCTGGAAGGGGTGGACACCGTCTTCGGCTATCCCGGCGGCACGGTCATCAATATTTACGACGAGTTGTTCAGCTTCAAGGAGATCCGCCACATCCTGCCGCGGCACGAGCAGGCCGGCACCCATGCGGCCGACGGTTTCGCCCGGGCCACCGGTAGGGTGGGGGTGGCCATCGCCACCTCGGGACCCGGCGCCACCAACACGGTGACCGGCATCGCCACCGCCTACATGGATTCCATCCCCATGGTCATCATCACCGGCCAGGTGCCGACCCCCCTCATCGGGAATGACGCCTTCCAGGAGGTGGACATCATCGGTATCACTCGCCCCTGCACCAAGCACAGTTTCCTGGTCAGGGATGTGAAGGAGCTGGCGACCATCATCAAGAAGGCGTTCTATATCGCCCGGACCGGCCGCCCCGGACCGGTGCTGGTGGATCTTCCCAAGGATGTCCAGATCGCCCAGACCGAATTCTCCTACCCGGAGAGCATCGAGCTGAGGAGCTACAAGCCGACGGTGGAGGGGCATCCCAAGCAGGTGGAACGGGCCATGACCATGCTCTTGGGGGCGAAGAAGCCGGTGGTCTACGTGGGGGGAGGGGCCATCCTCGCCGAGGCTGCCGGGGAACTGACCCAGCTTTGCGACCTGCTGGGGGTGCCGGTGACCACGACCCTCATGGGGCTGGGCGCCTATCCCGAGGACCGTCCCAATGCGCTCCGGATGCTGGGGATGCACGGCAGTTACTATGCCAACATGGCCATGACCTACACCGATGTCCTGGTGGCGGTGGGGGCCCGGTTCGACGACCGGGTTACCGGCAAGCTCTCCACCTTTGCCCCCCACGCCAAGATCATCCATATCGACGTGGACCCCACCTCCATCAAGAAGAACGTCCGGGTGGATCTCCCCATCGTGGGGGATGTGAAGGATGTGCTGGCCAGGATGGTCAAGGAGGCCCAGGCCCATCCGGAGAAGGTGGCGCTCTTCACGTCGGCCATAGAGCCGTGGCTGGCGGAGATCGCCGGGTGGAAGGCCAAACACCCGCTCACCTACAAGCATGCGGCGGAGACCATCAAGCCCCAGTACGTCATCGAGAAGCTGCGGGAGCTCTCCGCTCCGGACGCCATCATCAGCACCGACGTGGGGCAGCACCAGATGTGGACGGCCCAGTTCTTCACCTTTACCAAGCCCCGGACCCTCCTCACCTCCGGCGGGCTCGGCACCATGGGGTACGGTCTCCCCGCCGCCATGGGGGCCCAGGCGGCCTTCCCCCAGCGGCAGGTGATCGCCATCTGCGGCGATGGCGGGATCCAGATGAACATCCAGGAGATGGCGACCCTGGTGCAGAACCGGTTACCGGTGAAGATCGTCATCCTCAACAACAACTTCCTGGGGATGGTTCGGCAGTGGCAGGAGCTCTTCTTCGACAAGCGCTACTCCCAGACCTGCATGGAGCTCCCCATCGACTACATCAAGCTGGCCGACGCCTACGGCGCCAAGGGGTTCAGGGCCACCACCACCGAAGAGGTGGCGGAGGTCATCACTCAGGGGTTCGCCCACGACGGACCGGTCATCATGGAGTTCATGATCGCCCGGGAAGAGAAGGTGCTCCCCATGGTTCCGGCCGGGGCGTCGCTCAATGAAATGGTCTTGAACGCGTAGCTGCCGAACATAGGAGAAAACACCATGAAACATACCATCTCCGTCCTCGTGGAGAATGAATTCGGGGTCCTGGCCCGGGTGTCGTCGCTCTTTTCCGGGCGCGGCTTCAATATCGATTCCCTGTCGGTGGCCCCCACCAACGACGAGACCATCTCCCGGATCACCCTGGAGACCAGGGGCGATGAACAGATCCTGGAGCAGATCAATAAACAGCTCAACAAGCTCATCGACGTCATCAAGGTCATCGACTTTACCGACGGCAGCGGCGTCGAACGGGAGATGGCCCTGGTCAAGGTGACGGCCGAGGACGAGAGCCGGGCCGAGGTGTTGCGGATCGTGGATATCTTCCGGGCCAAGATCATCGACGTGACTCCCCGCTCCTATACCATCGAAGCCACCGGATCGCCGGTCAAGATCAACGCCATCCTGGAGCTGCTCCGCCCCCTGGGGCTCAAAGAGCTGGTTCGCACCGGCCCCGTGGCCATCGGCCGCGGTTCCAAGGGGTGGAAAGGATAAACTAACTAACAGGAGGAAGAAATGAACGTTTATTACGATAAAGATTGCAATCTCGCCATCATCCAGGGGAAGAAGGTAGTGGTCGTCGGCTACGGTTCCCAGGGGCACGCACACGCCTGTAACCTCAAGGATTCCGGGGTCGATGTCACCGTGGCCCTGCGCCCCGGTTCCACGTCGGCGATCAAGGCGCAGAATGCCGGGCTGAAGGTGGCGTCCGTGGCCGACGCCGTGGCGACGGCCGACCTGGTGATGATCCTCACCCCCCGACGAGTTCCAGTTCCGGCTCTACAGTGAAGAGATCGCGCCGAAGCTGAAGGAGGGGGCCACCCTGGCCTTTGCCCACGGCTTCGCCATCCATTACAACCAGGTCGTCCCCCGCGCCGACCTGGACGTGATCATGATCGCCCCCAAGGCGCCCGGGCATACGGTTCGTTCCGAGTATGTCAGGGGAGGGGGGATCCCGGACCTCATCGCCGTACATCAGGACGCGTCGGGGCTTGCCCGCGAGGTGGCGCTCTCCTATGCCTGCGCCATCGGCGGCGGCCGGACGGGGATCATCGAGACCTCGTTCAAGGATGAGACCGAAACCGACCTGTTCGGCGAGCAGGCCGTCCTCTGCGGCGGGGCGGTGGAGCTGGTGAAGGCCGGCTTCGAGACCCTGGTAGAAGCCGGTTATGCCCCGGAGATGGCCTACTTCGAGTGTCTGCACGAGCTGAAGCTGATCGTCGACCTGATGTATGAGGGGGGGATCGCCAACATGAACTACTCCATCTCCAATAACGCCGAGTACGGCGAATACGTCACCGGCCCCAAGGTGATCAACGAGCAGAGCCGCCAGGCGATGAAGGAGTGTCTGGCCAACATCCAGAACGGCGACTACGCAAAACGGTTCGTGGTCGAAGGGATGGCTAACTACCCCGAGATGACCGCACGCCGCCGGCTCAACGCCGCCCACCCCATCGAGCAGGTCGGAGAGCGGCTCCGGAGCATGATGCCCTGGATCAAGAAGATCGTCGACAAGACGAAGAACTGATGCCGCACCGGTAGCCCAGTCGAGGCCGAAATGAGCCGTCCCGCCAGCTGCAGGGACTCGTTTCGGCCTCGTTGCACGTCAATCAGGTAAGGATCCGCATGCGCAATCGTACAACCCCACTGGCGCTTGAAGCTCTGCCGTTTCTCATCCCCTCTCTGCTGCTGACCCTGTTGCTGGCGTTTCTGGCCGGCAGTCGTCCGCTCCTCTATCCGGTGGCCGGCTTTACGGGGCTCGTCACCCTCTTCATTGCCTTCTTCTTTCGCAACCCCCGGCGCCGCTGTGACCAGCCGGCCAACGCCGTGGTGGCCCCCGCCGACGGCGTGGTCATCTACCTGGGGCCGGCAGTCGAGGAGCATCTTGGGGTGGAGATGACCAAGATCAGCATCTTCATGTCGGTCTTCAGTGTGCACATCAACCGGGTGCCGGTGACGTCTACGGTCCTGGAGAGCTTCTACGTCGCCGGGAAGTTCCTGGATGTGCGCCACCAGCGGGCCACCTTCGAAAACGAGCGGAGCGGCCTGATCCTGGAGACGGAGAAGGGATGGAAGCTGGTGGTGGTGCAGGTGGCGGGGCTCATCGCCCGGAGGATCGTCTGTTATGCCGGAAAAGGGGATCGTCTGGAGCGGGGGAAACGGTACGGGCTCATCCGCTTCGGCTCCCGTCTGGATGTCTATCTCCCCACGGAGTGCGTCGTCAAGGTCGCCATGGGGGAGAAAACCGTGGCCGGTGAGACGGTTTTGGGATACCTGCCATGAGTGAAAAGCTCGACATGTCCGAGAACATGAGGAAAGGAATCTACATCCTCCCCAACCTCTTCACCACGGGGAGCCTCTTTGCCGGGTTCTACAGCATGGTTTCCACCATGAACGGCGAGTACCGTCTGGCCGCCATCTGGATCCTGGCCGCCTCCATCTTCGACGGGCTTGACGGAAAGGTGGCCCGGGCCACCGGCACCACCAGCAAGTTCGGGGTGGAGTACGACTCCCTGGCCGACCTGGTCGCCTTCGGCGTGGCGCCGGGGCTCCTCATGTACTCCTGGGCGCTGCGCCCCTTCGGCCGGTTGGGCTGGCTGGCGGCCTTTCTCTTCGTGGTCTGCGGCGCGCTCCGGCTGGCCCGATTCAATGTCCAGGTCGCCACCGTGGAGAGCAAGCGGTTCGTAGGACTCCCCATCCCCGCCGCGGCCAGCATCGTCTCCGCCACGGTTCTCCTCTTTTATAACTTCGGCTGGCCCAGCTCCTACAAGAAGCTGGCGATTCTGGCGCTCATCTACTCACTGGCCTTCCTCATGGTCTCCGGGTTCCGCTACTACTCCTTCAAGGACCCGGAGTTGATCAAGCGGCAGCCCTTCGCCTCCCTGGTCCTCATCATCCTCCTGCTGGTAATCGTCGCCGCCGAACCGGTGGTGATGCTCTTCTCCCTCTTCATGATCTACCTGTTTTCCGGCCCGGTCTCCTTCCTCCTCACCTATCCGCGCCGACGGCGACTGGAAAAGGCCCTGCACAAGAGCGTGGAAAAACCTCACTCCTGACAACCCACACCAACCGCGGCGCTGAAACCATACAGGAGAGAGTAATGACGAAAGCGGATATTGCTGATCTGATTCACGAGAAATTGTTCTCCTCATACGGCCACACAAAGAACGAAAGCATGAAGCTCACAGAACTGATTCTGGAGCTGATGAAGCAGATACTGGAGACGGAAGGAAAGCTCAAGATCGCGGGATTCGGCAATTTCGAGGTGAAGAGCAAGAGGGACCGGAGAGGGCGCAACCCGCAAACCGGTGAGGAGCTGACCGTGACCGCCCGCAAGGTGCTGACCTACAAGCCGAGCATCATCCTGAAGAACAAGATCAACGGGATAACGCCGCCATCGCGGTGACACTCTGCAGCCGCACTCATACAGTGGAGAGGAGACTCATCATGAAAGATAAACTGGAGCAGCTGTTCTACTTCGGTCTGGGGAGCGCCCTGATGGCCAAGGAGAAGTTCGAACAGGCCGGGGAAACCGTTCGCGGCTGTAAGGGCGAGAGCGACAGTAAGGCCCGGGAGTTCTTTGCTCAGGCGGTGGCAAAGGGGAGTGAGGAGCGGGAGCAGCTGAAGGGGAGTGTCAAGGAGTTGCTGAAGGAGGCCGTGGACGAACTGGGGCTGGCGACTCGCGCCGATCTGGAAGCGTTGCGCCGGGAGCTGGCTGAACTCCGTCAGGGGCTCTCCTGATCCTGTGAGCAGGCTGTCGCTCCTCTTTCGACTCTATCACCCGGTCCGGATCTACACCATCTTCCGGGTGCTGCTGACGGTCTTTCTGCTGATCCGGAGGCGCTCCGGTTGGCTGAGGATTCCTCCCCTGGGCCCTGCTCCGCTGGTCTCCGCCATCGAGCGGTTGGGGGCCAGCTTCATCAAGCTGGCCCAGGTCCTGGCGACCAGGGCCGATTTTTTTGACCGGAGCTATCTCGATCTGCTGCGCCAGCTTCATGATCAGCTCCCTCCCATGGGAGGGCACGACTTCAGGGCTGTCTTTGAGCGGGCTTTCGGCCGGGGGGAGTGCTTCAGCTGCTTCAATGAGGAGCCGCTGGCCTGCGCCTCCATCGGTCAGGTCCACCGGGCCCGGCTGAAGAGTGGTGTCGAGGTTGCGGTCAAGTTGCGCCGCAACGGGATCGAACGGGTGGTGCGGGCCGATATCCGTCTGTTGGGCTGGTTCCTGGCGCTGCTGAGGCCGCTCTTCTCCGAATACACCCGCAATTCAATCGAAGCGGTGCTCACGGCTTTTCGGCGGACCATTCTGCAGGAAGTGGAGATGCAGGTGGAGTTGGCCAATCTGGAGCGGTTTCGTCACGCCTACCCCGACGCCGGGGTCCGGATGCCGGTTCCGTATCCCGATGTAAGCACCCCCGATGCGCTGGTGATGAGCTTCGAAGAGGGGGTCCGCTTCGACGACCGGGAAGGGATCGCCCGGCTGGAGCTCTCCTTCAGCGTCCTGATGGAGAAGCTGGTCCTCTTCTACACCGAACAGATGCTGGTCAAGGGGTTTTTCCATGCGGATCCCCATCCGGGGAATCTGCTGGTGACCTCCCAGGGGGAGCTGGTGCTGCTGGATTTCGGCATGGTCAGCCGGATTCCCAACAGCACCCGTCTGGCCATGATCAACACGGTGAAGGCCGCCTGCGAGGGGGAGTTCGAGCTTCTGGTGCAGGCCACCCGCAAGCTGGGAATCATCACCGACAGCGCCCCCCAGGATGAGCTGACCGCCCTGGCGGAAGAGATCTTCCGGATCTTTGACAGCGATCACTTGAGCGCCACTTCCATGCAGGAGCTGGCCTTCGGCGTGATGGACGCCATGAAGGAGTACCCCTTCAAGCTCCCCCAGGAGATCATCTATGTCATGCGGGTCAGCTCCATCATCGAAGGACTGGGGACCAGCTACCTCGAAAACTTCAACGGGGTCAAGGATATTCTGCCGATCCTGAAGGCAAACCTGGGGCGCGCCCTGGGGGAGCGCAGCGGCGTCTGGGGCCTCGTCGGCAATGAAGTCGCCCAGCTGCCGCTGACCCTGTTCAAGAGCCGCCAGCTGGTGGAGACCCTGCATCAGGGGGAGCTGGTGGTCCGTCTGGCCGAAGAAGACCGCCGGGCTCTGCTCCGCCCGCTTCACCGCTGGCTGCGGCAGCTGGCCTGGAGCGCCCTGCTGGTGGCCTTGGCATTTTACCTGCGGGGGGTACCGCACCCGGCGGCTGGCTGGCTGTCACTCTGCTGCTTCGGCGTCTCGGCCCTGCAGCTCTTCTGGTGGCGCAGAGCGTGCTGACTCTCTCCCGCGCAGCAGCGACTGCAGCTTCTCTCCCACCGCATCAACCACCTCTTCCACTCTGACCCTCCCCTTTATCCATTCTCCCGCCGGCCCGGCGCCCTTACCGTCAAATGGCCGTTTCCCGGCCCAGAGCGCCGCCATTTAACCGTGGGTCCGGTTGAATCGGTATCGCCTGTGTAACAGCCAATCTCAGTTTGTTGTGTCTATATTTCCGGAACGTTATTTTCATGTTTCATCGATGTGAGAGGATAGTTTTTATCACTTGGTTCATTGAGAACGGAATGTGCACGGCAAAAACGTTCGCTCACTATTAGTTTTTGGCAGTGTCATTGCATATTGCGCAAGCGACCGCTGTTTGTCGCATTTCAGAAAGAGCTACCTTTTTACTCGGATATTTGATCCCAAAAAGCCGCGAACTACATTTTATTCACTCGGACATTTGATCCAAAAAAGCCGTGAACTACAATTTTATCCTGATGTGGAAATTCGCTGTCTTGTCGGGAAAGGAGGAAAACAGTACGTAGCAACCTTCGCGGATATAGGAAGCAGCCGTCATCGCAGTACAACCTGTCACTTTCAGAAAGGAGAGTGAAACAATGGTAAAAAAGATCGGTCTTGCAGCACTCTTACTACTCCTCATCCCCGCATTGGCGTGCGCGGGGATCATCAGCGCTTCGGTCGTCACCGGAGCGGCGGGGGGCACCTTGAGCCCCAAGGGAATTGTCAACTCTTCTGTGCCGAAGCTGTTCACCATTACGGCTACTCCGGGCTCCACCCTGGACAAGGTTACCCTCAGGGTCGGCAGCGCCCAGGTAGCCGAAGTGACGGCCACTCCTCTCACCTCCAGTAGCTGGAGTTATACGGTTCAGCCCAGCGGGAGCATCCAGACTCTGGCCGTCTACTTCAAGCTGATCCCTCCTCCGGTAATCCTGACCGCCAGCCTGGGGCTCCCGTCCCAGACAACCTCCGTCGGCGTGCCGCTGCGTCTCACTGCCGGCGCCAGCACCATCTCCCCGCGGGGCACGGTTGTCAGCTATGCTTTTGCGGCGCCGTCCGGCGGAACCCTCACCACAACTACCGGCTCCGCCAACAGCGCCGGCGCCATTGCCACCAATTTCTCCTCAGCCACTGCCGGAACTTATACGGTGACCCTGCGGCTCACATCGGGCAGCGTAACCTCTACCGACCAGGTAACGATCAACGTCCAATCCAAACAGTTCGGCGCATCCCAGTTCTGTCTCACCTGCCATACCGGCACGGTGGTCGACCTTTACAGCGGCTCTCTCCACGCCACAGCTTCCAGCGGTCCGTCTTGTCAGGTGTGTCATAATCCGGGACTGGCCCTGGCGCATCCGGGGCTGGCCGTGGGAGGCCAGCCGCTGACTAATTCCTGCCTCATCTGCCATGTGGTTCCGGTTCCCGGCCATCCCGTCGCCATCGGAGCAAATCCTTGTATTCACTGCCATAATCCCCACTCCTTGATCGCCACGGTTCCGGATATTCAGGGCGCGCCCCATTACAACAACATCACCACCGGCGCGTATCCCGCTTCCTACGTGACCTCCCGCGCGACCTGCTACGACTGCCACATCGACACACCGCTCAACGCCACCGTACGCGGCCAGTGGGCCCAGTCAGGCCATGCCGCCACCAAAGAGCTGCCCTGGACCGCCTTAGACTTCAAGACCATGCCCGGCTGCGAGCACTGCCATACCACCACCGGTTTCATCGCCTACTCCTCCGGCAAGGTCATCGCCGCGTGGGGCCGCGCTTCCGATAAGACCAAGGAAGTGCTTACCTGCATTGGCTGCCATAGCGATGTTCCTGCCGGCATTGTCCGGACGGTCACCCCGGTCAAGCCCTATGTCGATGATACCGCCATCAATCATAACGTGGGCACCTCCAACATCTGCATGGATTGCCATGTCGGTATCAACAATGGCAAGAGCATCAAGAGCGGCAACTTCAACAATCAGAAGTTCATCCCGCCGCATTACCTTACCGCCGCCGGCACCCTTCAGGGTAATTCGGGCTACAACTTCCCCGGCCGACTCTATGCGAATTATTCCATCAACTCACACCGCAACGTCGGCATGGGGAATAACAATAGCACCGGCTACAACGGTCCCTGCATTGAATGCCACGTAACCGCGGTGAACAAGCATGCCTATCTGCCGGTAACCATCGATCCGGTCACCGGGGCGATCACGGGTATCACCACTACGGTCTGCACCAACTGTCATGGCGCCGATTCAATGACGGTGCCTGTTCTCGAGGGACAGCGTTTGAACTATATTAACGCTCTGGATATCCTGAAGGCGTCACTGAAATTCAGGAATTACAGCGGTTCCTTCTCCAACACGAACTGGGGATCGGGGCAGAGCGGAGCCAATGCCATGGGGGCCGCCTACAACTACAAGCTCCTCCTGGCAGAACCGGGCGCCTATGCCCACAACACTGCCTACGCGAAGCAATTGCTGATCGACTCCATCGACGCCAGCTATAACCAGGGAACGGTTACGGGAAATATCAGCAGTGCGCTGGATGCATTGGTTGGCGCAGGATTCATCTCCTCGACCGCTGCTGACAACCTGAACAAATATCGGGTTGCCGGTCCCTGCGCGACCTGCCATCTGAACAATACCGGGAAACACCCCATTCACCTGAGCAGCAGCCTGGGGATGGGCTGTACAGATTGCCATCACTTGACGGCTGCGACCGATACCACTCTCGTTCCCGGCACGCTGCTGCACCAAAACGGCGTGAATGATGTCAATCTGGCGGCGGGCGGCAGTTATGCCAAAGGGCTCACTCCCGACACCGGTACCTGCAGTACCGTGTACTGTCACTCCAACGGAGCGCTGGAGTACCCCGCCGGTATAACCTATACCAATCCCAACTGGGCTACCGGGGTGTCGAACTGCTCATACTGTCATCCGCTCAACTCTCTCAAGGGGGCGCACGCCGCCCATATAGGCGCTCTTGTCCCGGTTGCCTACGGCGACACCAGTAACTTATCCACCGCAACGGAATACCGCTTCAACTGCGGCAGCTGCCACCCGAACAGCCTCAGCTCCCACGGTGATGGGCACATTCAAGTCACCCTCGTCGCCATCGCCGACGGCTCCCTCCGAAGCAAGAACGATCCGTTGGTTCTCGTCGGCGGCGTCGGCAACAGCGGCAGCGGCATCGCCGGCGTTTCCGGTTCCAACGTGGTCTGTTCCGCCGCCTACTGCCACAGTAACGGCGTAGTGGGTGCGGCGCTTGTGTATGCCGCTTCCCCCAACTGGTACGGTACCTACACCGGCGACAAGTGCGCCATGTGCCACGCCAATGCACCTGCCACCGGCGCTCATGCCGCCCACGGGGTAAGCATTCATGCCGGACTCGTCGCCGATGCCAACGGCGTGCTCATTCCTAAGGCTGCAGCGGTCGGCATTGTTGCCGGTCACGGCGATCCCGCCCAGTCCACAACCATTGGCTGTACTACCTGTCACAGCGCTACGGTGACCAACAGTGTTAATGACAAGGGCAGCCTCTGCGTTTCATGTCATGGGGCCCGCAACCAGGGGCCGGTCGTCAACAAGTCCATCCATCTGAACGGCGTTGTCAACGTTGCATTCACTGATGTCCGGATCAAGACCAAGGCCCAGATTGACCCGGTCAGCTTTGATCACTACAGCGGCGTCTGGACCAGGACGAGCTACAAGGTCGATAATGGTTCGTATGATAACGCCAAACAGAGCCTGATCCAGGGTAGCTGGAATGGTGTCGGCGAGACGTGCTCCAATATTGCTTGCCATAACGGCGGCACTCCCAAGTGGAGCGACAAGCTCTCCTGCGCAAATTGTCACAGTAGACTTTAATCAGGTGTGATCGACGGTCCGCCCAATCGAGGCGGACCGTCAACCGCGACCGCAAACAGAAAACAGTCAAGACTACATAACGGGGAGACATCCTATGGGAAAAGTGATTGCAAAGAGAATTAGAGGAATGAACTGGACGGCGAAAATCGGCTTGGTGCTGCTCTGCACCTTGCTGACCAGCGTTTTCATGTATCAGGGATGGTCGAAACCCAAAGGGGCTCAGGCGACGGTCCTTCAGGGGTGGTCAACTGTCTATGGGGCCAACGCGTTTCCAGCCGCGGCAATTCCTTATCCGGTAACCGCAGGAACCAACCGGGTGTTGGTCGTCGGGGTCACGTCGTCGGTCACCTCCGCCACCAACACACAGAGCTGCAGCGTCAGCTACGGCACGATGCCGCTTACCGCCGGACCAACGAACGCGGCGACGAGCTCGATATCGCACACCTCTCTGTTTTACCTGAAGGAAGCCGACATCGCGGCTGCCTCGAATACCAATCTCGTCGTTACCATCACCGGCGGAACCGCCAACTACAACAGCGTGTTTGCCGCCGTCTACAGTGACGTCGATCAGAACAGCCCGTTAAACGGCACCGGCACCTTCACCGGGGCCTCCGCCAACAGCTCCGCGGTCGGACCGCTCAGTTCATCCCTGACCATCGCCAGCGGTGACCAGGCGGTAGAGGTCGTCAGCCTCACCCGAACCGGCAGTACCTCCTCCCGGACCATTTCGACCTGGTCCACCGGCTGGAACAGCGCCCCCAATCCTGCGGTGTCGAGTATCTCCAGCAACGCAGCCAACGGCACGGCAACCTATGCCGCGACCAACGTCACCGCCGGAACCACCACGTCCCAGCATACCGCCAGCAGCTCCGCAATCAGGTCTATGTCGGCCATGGTCCTCAAGGGGTATATTGACATCAGCAATGCCGTGCAGATCGGCAACGGCGTGATTATCAGCTCCGCAAACGTCTGCCCGGGCTCCGTTGACCAGAAGCTGGCAGGGATCTCTTTCATCACCGTTAATCCATCCGGGGACACCGTTACCGGTCTCACCGTAACGACCGCCGGCACTTCCACCATCGCCAGCATGAAGGTCATGAACGAGGCGGGAGACACCCAGTACTACACCACGCTGAACGCCCCGACCTCCGGTAACGATTGGTCGTTCACGGGGGGCACCCCGATCCCCGTGACGAGCACCATTGCCAATTACAAGGTGCTCGTGACCTATAGCGCCAGCATCCCGGCTGTTACCGCCACCACCGCCAACATTACCGCCTTTACCAACACCCTGGCACATGCCGGCGCCAACACGGTGGGCGGAACACTTACTGTCCAGACAAGCAACGTTCTCCCCCCCACCGCCGGTACGCAAAGCGGCAACGCGATCAACTGGACCCGGTCCGGAGGCGCCACTGACTCCGTCCTGGTCGTACGCTACGCCGTCAATACCGACACCACCCAGCCGGTTGAGGGAACGGTCTATACTGTCGGGTCCGCCTTCGGCGTCGGCGGCACGGTCGCCTACGTGGGCGCCGCCAACACCTTCACCGACACCGTCGGCGGCACCTGGTACTACCGGATCTTCGAATATAATACCTGCATCGATTACTCGGCGACCGCGACCCTGATCGGACCAAGCCAGATTATCGCCGTGAGTTCGATTAGCCCGTCCGCCGTTGCCCAGGGCGCCACGGCGAACATCACGATTACCGGTGGCGGCTTTACCGGAGTCACCTGGCTCTCCTTCGGCACCAGCAGCACCCTCAATATCCAGGTAAGCTCCTTTACCGTGGTGAGCGACAGCCAGATCAACGCCACCCTCTACGTCAACCCGGCGGTGGCAGCCGCCACGCGCAACCTGATCCTTACCTCCGCGTCAGGGACCGCCATAACTTCAGGAAGCCTGATAATATCCGCCGCGCCGACGATTTCCGCCACAGCCTTTTCACCTGCCAGCGGGGCGCAGGACAGCACTCTGGACGTGAGCATCACCGGAACCAACTTCCAGAGCGGCGCAGCGGCCGGCTTCGGTTCCGGCATCACGACCAACACCACCACCTGGAACAGCGCCACCTCCCTGACCGCTAACATCACTATCACCACCAGCGCTGCTCTCGGGCTGCGGAACGTGACGGTCACCAACCCCAACTTCGGCATTGCCAAGGGACTCAATAAATTTACCGTCATCGGTCCGAAATACACGGTGCCCGGCGCCCTGACCTTCCCCACCGCAACTGCAACCAGCATCACGGTCACCGCCCCCTACACTGGCGACAGCGATAATGACAACTCCTGCGCCATTGCCTGGGGTACCGTTAACGGAACATATCCAAACAGTGTCGCCGGGGTCAAGAGCAACGGCGCATGTACCGCCACCGCCACCGGCCTCATCTCCGGCAGCGACGGCGACGGGAAGCGCT
>CAIOGM010000074.1 GCA_903857795.1 uncultured Geobacter sp. | reverse complement strand
CGTAGCCACGGTTATTGACGGCAGTATAGAGTTGATCCCCACGGAGATCAAATGATGGGTCCACCTCCCGCAGCAATCCAAGGAACGAACTGTCCAGTACTTTCATCCGGGTGATGAAGCTCAACCTTTTTCGGGTGTCCCAGAGGAGGTCAACATCCTTTGTTTGACTTCGGCGGCATTTTTCTTGGCCTCTTCGAGCGCAGTGAAAACCGATGTAGCATCGATGTATTGGCGCTGGGCGCTGCCATCAATCTCCTGAATATTCTTTTTCCGCGTATTTTTCATTTTATAAAAATACGCGGAAAAATAAATAAATTCAACATGTTTGTTTCGTATAGCGAGGCAGTCTGCTCTTACCGGAAACCGGCTCATCGACAACCGCATGAGTGTTCAACACGCAGGACGCAACGCAGCCCCGCCGGGATTCCCGGCGGGGCTGCGTTCAAATTGCGCTATGGTGAGTCAGCTTGTCAGGCTATGGAGTTGACGAGCTTGGTCAGCCGGGAGACGTTGCGGGATGCGGTGGAGCGGTGGATGACCCCCTTGGAGGCGGCGCCGTCGACCACAGGGATCGCCGCGACCAACGCCTGCTGGGCGGCGGTGGCGTCCTTTGCCGCTGCGGCTTCCCTGACCCGTTTGATAAACGTCTTGAGGGTCGATTTGATATGGGTGTTCCGCTCGTTTCTCTTCTCATTCTGCTTGATCCGCTTGATAGCCGACTTGTGATTTGCCAAAACTGCACCTCCATCCAGGGGTAAATAGGGTCGTTACGAAAGTAGAATGAGTATCATCAATCAGGGGGATGAGTCAAGTTAAAAAGCATACTGCCTGCCAACAGGTTCGCCCCTTTCGGGTCAGGCCAGCAGCTGTGCAACCCGCTCCTGCAGCAGCTGCGGGGTTATCCCCGCGACCTTTACCACCTTCTGCCGCGACGTCTCACCCGTCAGGATGGTGACGTCCCTCTTGCGGACTCCAAAGAGCGCGGCAAAGAGGTCGATGCAGTGGGCGTTGGCCGCACCGTCCACCGGAGGGGAGGTGAGGCGGAGCCGTATGGCGCCGTTTTTGATGCCGGTCACCTTGGAGTGTGAGGCGCGCGGTTGAACCTGAACGGAAAAGCTGACGCCGTCAGGACTCTCCCTGAAGGCGATCGGCTCGAGTGGGTCATTCATTGGAGGCAGAGAGCATCTTGTAGTGGTTGTCCAGGAGTGACCTGAAGGATGACTCGAACTGCAGCTTCTGGCGGCGCAGCTCCTGGATCTCCACTCGCAGCTCCACCAGGCGCGCCTCCGCTGTCGACAGCAGCTTTTCCCCCTGCAGTTCGGCCTCGGTGATGATCAGCGTCGCCTCTTTCTGGGAGTTGCTCTTCATATCCTCGGTGATCCGGTGCGCCGCCAGCATGGTCTCGCGCAGAGCCTTCTCCCGGCCGTTCATCTCCTCCAGTTCACCGGTGATCCTGCGGTTCTGCTCCTTGAGAGAACTGTTCTCCCGGAGCAGTTCCTCCATCTCCTGGCTCACCTGCTGAAGAAACCCGTCCACCTCGTCGGGGTCGAGTCCTCCGAAGAGCCGCCCCTTGAACTGTTGCTGCAAGATGTCCAGAGGAGAGATCTTCATGGGAAGAGTCCCGCCCCGCCTTTCAGCGACCAGGCCAGCTCAAGCACCGACGTTACGGCGAACCGCTGCAGGAACTGGATGGAGAGGAGCACCACCAGCGGAGAGAGATCTATCCCCCCCAGATCAGGTAACAGGGTCCGGACCCGGTAGAGAACCGGCTCGGTGGCCCGGTAGAGAAAATTGACGATTGGGTTGTATGGATCCGGGTTGACCCACGAGATGAGGGCGCGGGCGATGATGACGAAGGTGTAGAGGGTCAGGAGGATGTCGGTAATCTTGGCGAAAGCCAGCAGCAGGTTGGCTACTATGAACATGGGATCCTCTGCTTTCTGTTGTATTATGCTGACGATTTGGGCTAAGATGCGACTCCTGTATACGGTATGCCGCTCATTTGTCGCCGCAGTAGAGGGTGGCGATGCCGAAGGTCAGGTCCCGGTGGGTGGTATTCTTGAATCCGGCCTGCCTCATCATCCCCTTGAACGCCTCCCTGGAGGGGAATTCGAGGACTGAATCGGGGAGATACTGGTAGGCGCTCTTCTGGGAGAAGAGCCCACCGATGGCGGGGAGCACTTTAAGAAAATACCAGTGGTAGAGCGCCTTGAAGAGCGGGGAGACCGGAGTGGCGAACTCCAGGATGACCGCATTTCCCCCCGACTTCAAAACCCGGTGCATCTCGGCCAGCCCGCGTGGGCGATCCACCACATTTCTGATGCCGAAGGCGATGGTTACCGCATCGAAGGTGGCGTCGGGGAAAGGGATCTCTTCGCAGGGGGCCACGGCCAGTTCGATCCGTCCCGCATGGGGGGAAGCCGCAACCTTCGTCCTTCCGATATCGATCATCTCCGCACAAAAGTCGATGCCGGTAATCCGTACGTCCGCCGGGGTGTGAGCTGCGATGGTCAGGGCTACGTCGCCGGTCCCGGTGGCCACGTCTAGTACTCTCCCTCCGGCGCCGCAGCTGATCAGCCCCACCGCGATGCGCCGCCACCGGCGGTCGATGCCGAGACTGAGCAGACGGTTGAGGAAATCATAGCGGGGGGCGATGGCCCCGAACATCTTCCGGATCTGTTCCCCCTTGGGGGTAATACTGTACACTATGAAAATCCTTTTTTTCCGGGGTTGCTCCTGTCATGGCGGGAGCCGTCGTGTCACTTGTGTAGCACAGAACCCCGCAGCCTTGCCAGAAAAAATGTTTTCGACCCATAGAGAGGAGTTTGCCCCTTCATGCTTCCCCTGATCCGTTTCCAGGATATCGCCGACATCCTCATCATGTCGTTTCTCGTCTACCAGCTCTACCGCTGGTTCAAGAACACCAAGACGCTCCAGGTGCTCATCGGCCTCGGGTCGTTGGGGGTGCTCTATGTGGTGACCAAGAACCTGGGGCTCTTCATGACCAGCTGGATCCTCCAGGAGTTGGGGACCGTCTTCTTCATCCTGGTGATCGTCATCTTCCAGGGTGAGATCCGCCAGGCGCTCTACCGCTTCAGCCTCTTCCGTAATCTCTTCGGCCGGGAGGAGAGGGGAACCCCGGTGGATTTCCTCCAGCTCAGCACCACGGTATTCACCCTGGCCGCCTCCCGCACCGGGGCGCTCATCGTTTTTCAGCGAGACGAGCCGCTGGATGAGTATCTCCTCCACGGGGTTCCCGTGGATTCCCTGTTGAGCGGTCAGCTCATCGCCACCATCTTCCAGAATGGCACTCCACTCCACGACGGGGCGGTACTGGTCAAGGACGGCCGGGTGGCTCAGGCCTCCAGTCATCTCCCGCTCTCCACCAGTCCCGACCTTCCCCAGCAGTTCGGCACCCGGCACCGGGCCGCGCTGGGGCTGACCGAGCGCTCGGACGCGGTGGTGGTGGTGGTCTCCGAGGAGCGGGGCGCCGTCTCCCTCTTCAGGGGGGGGGAGATGACCCCCATCCCGACCCCCGAGCTGCTGGCCGAGGCGCTGAACGGTCTCCTCTCCCATACGGCCCGGGAGTCCGGTACTCTGGGCAACGGCTTTCGGCAGACGTTATTTGCCGATCTGAGGGCCAAGACTCTTGTGCTGCTCCTCATCACCGCCGCCTGGATCATGATCACCGGCCGGCAGGGAGAGATCATCACCGTGACCACTCCGCTCCGTTTCCACAATCTTCCGGAGAACCTGAGCCTCATCAAGAGTGATCCGGAAGCGGTGGATCTCCAGCTCAAGGTCCTCTCCAGCCTGATTCCGACCCCCAAGAGCTCTGACCTGGTCGCCGATCTGGACCTCTCCGCCATCAAGGAGGGATCCACCATCATCACCGTGAAAAATGACGACGTGAAGCTCCCCCTGGGAGTGGTCGTCTCCGCAGTCACCCCGGCCACCGTCAAGGTGGTCACCGACCGGAAGGTCAGCCGGGATTTCCCTGTAACAGTGAAGACGTTAAAGCGTCTGCCGGGACGACGACGGCTCCTGGGAGTCCGGGCAGAGCCCGAAAGTGTGACGGTGGAGGGGCCCCAGCGGTTGGTGGATCGAATTGAGTCGATTCAGACCGAAGAGGTCGATCTCTCCGGCATCACCCAGAGTGTTACCTTGGAGAAGAAGCTGATCTCTCCCGGGCCGTCCATACGGCTCCTGAGGGGGGACAAGGTGCGGATCGGGATCGAGCTCTCCCGCAAGTAGCTGACAGATTAAAATGACGTATACAGACGGGAGCGTATCCGCGGGTTGACAGGAGGCGCCGGTTGGTATATAAACGTCCTCATTTGAACTGCAGCCACACCTTTCTTGTGTAACAGGCCACTACTGTCCCCACGCATCTCAAAGAGGTCCGACATGACGATTCGACAGCGACTGATCGCCCTATGCCTTCTCCTCGTCGCCTTCCCCACCCTCTCCCATGCCGCAATAACCCACAAAGTCAGAAAAAAAGAGACCCTCACCACCCTCTCCCATAAGTACCACGTCTCCGTTGCCGATCTGAAAGCCGCCAACAACATCGTCGCCAATCATGTGAAGAGCGGTGATCTCCTCGTGATTCCGCCGCGAAGCGGCGAGCCCTCCGCCGCTGCTGTTCCCGCCCGCAAAGAGACCGTCTACCGGGTGCAGAAAGGGGATACCCTGGCCAAGGTTGCCCGCAAGACCGGGCTTGCGACGGTTGAACTGAAGCGGCTCAACGATCTGCACGGGGCAAAGCCCCGGTTGAAACCGGGCCAGGTCCTGGCCCTCAAGGGGAGTGAGCAGACAACGGCCCCTCGGGTGAAGAGCGCCGGACTCTCCAGGGTGTTGCGCAACTCCGAGCTCTTTGGCGATGATGAATTCCAGCAGAGCATGGCGGATCTGACCATGGCCGATCCCTCCCAGCCGGTGGATCTGGCCGGCTCCGTTCAGCTGGGAAAACAGGATCAGGTTACGGCTCTCAAGAAAACGGCCTACAGCTTTCTCGGCGCCCACTACCAGTTCGGCGGAACCAGCCGCAACTCCCTGGACTGTTCCAGCTTCGTGCAGCAGGTCTTCCGTGACATGAGCGTGAGCCTCCCCCGGACCGCCCGTGAGCAGTTCACAGTGGGCGACGTGGTGGTGCCGTCAAACCTGCAGAAGGGGGACCTGGTCTTCTTCCAGACCTATGCCCGGTTTCCCTCCCACGTGGGAATCTATCTGGGGGGGAACAAGATGATCCATGCCTCCTCCCGGGACCGGCGAGTTGTGATCTCCTCCTTCAACACCCCTTACTATCTCTCCCGCTTCATCGGCGCCAAGCGGATCTCAAAGATCAACCCCGACATCTTCAACATCAGTGAGCTGATCACCGTGGCCGAAGAGGAGCACGATGATGATGTGCTTGCCAACGATACCCTGGGAGTCGCCGAGTGAAGAGTCGGCGGCAGGGGATGACACTGAAAAATCCGGCTCACGAGGCCGGATTTTTTTTGCCCGGGCGGGCTTAAGCGGTGAGTGACACCGAAAAAAAGCAGATCGTCAGGGCCGCCGGGGTCCTGGGGTTCGCGACCATCATCTCCCGGATCATGGGGATGGTGAGGGATATGGTGGTCTCCCGGCTCTTCGGGGCGGGACTCGCTACCGACGCCTTCTTTGCCGCCTTCCAGATTCCCAACATGCTCCGCCGGTTCTTCGCGGAGGGGGCGCTCACCGCAGCCTTTGTCCCCACCTTTTCCGAATATTACACGAAACGGGGTGAACAGGAGGCCCGTGACCTGGCCAACGCCTGCTTCACGCTCCTCACCATCATCATGGCGCTCCTGACGCTGGTGGGAATCCTCTTCTCTCCCTCCATCGTGGGGCTCATGTTCCCGGGTTTTCGGGAACTTCCCGGCAAGTTCGAGCTGACGGTGCTGCTCAACCGGTTGATGTTCCCCTACCTCTTCTTCATCAGCCTGGTGGCGCTCTGCATGGGGATACTCAATACCCTGCGCCACTTCTTCACCCCGGCGATCTCCACGGTTTTTCTCAACATCTCCATGATCCTCTGCAGCCTGCTGCTGCACGACCGGTTCCAGATCCCCATCGTCTCCCTGGCGGTGGGGGTCCTGGTGGGGGGCGTGCTCCAGCTCCTGCTGCAGCTCCCCACCCTCTACCGCAAGGGGTTCGGTCTCCGACCCCGTTTCGATTTCCGTCATCCGGCGCTGGGGCGGATCGCCCTCCTCATGGCGCCGTCGCTCTTCGGCGTGGGGGTCTACTACCTCAACCTGACCGTCAGCAACATCCTCGCCTCGCTCCTCCCCCAGGGGAGCGTCTCCTATCTCTACTACGCCCAGCGACTCTTCGAGTTCCCCCAGGGGATCATCACCGTCTCCGTGGCCCAGGCGGTGCTCCCCTCCATGAGCCGGCAGGCGGCGGCCGGGGAGCTGGGGCAGCTGAAGGAGTCGCTGCGGTTCGGCCTCAAGATCACCCTCTTCATCACCATCCCGGCCATGGTGGGGCTGATCGTCTGCAGCGTCCCCATCTTCAGTCTCCTCTTCATGGGGGGGAGTTCGACTACGCCAAGGTGGTCAACTCCGCCCTGGCCCTGCGCTACTACTCCCTGGGTCTGGCGATGGTGGCCCTCGTGCGGGTCCTGATCCCGGCCTTCTACGCCCTCAAGGATACCCGGACGCCGGTGATCACCGCCTTCGTCGCCTTTCTCCTCAACGCGCTCTTTAGCCTGCTCCTGATGCGGCCGCTTCTCCATGGCGGGCTGGCCCTGGCCACCACGTTGTCCGCCGCCGGCAACATGGCGCTCCTGTATCTGCTCCTCCGGCGCAAGATCGGCCCCTTCGGCGGCAGGCGAATCCTCCTTTCAGCGGTGAAGACTTTCGCCTCGGCTCTCCCCATGGGAGCCGTGGTCTGGTACGGGATCGGACTGACAGATTGGAGTGTGACCGGCGGGAAGGGGTTCAAGGTCGTGGTGCTGGGCGGGAGCATCGGCGCCGGTCTCCTCCTCTTCCTTCTCACGGCGCATCTGCTCCGCTGCGAAGAGGTCCGGGAGGCCGGGGAGCTTATGCGGCGCAAGTTTCGGAAACGGTAGGGTGGTAAAAATAGTATCACCACAGAGTCACAGAGGGCACAGAGAAAGGCATATTAAAAGAGATGGGAAGACAACCAAGAGTCTGTCATTCTGAGCTACGCGAAGAATCTGCTTTATCGGGACAGCTATCAAGATAGATGAAACAAAAGGATTTCGTAAACCATGCCCACCCTTGATTGGATAGGAAAAAAAGCTGTCGTCAACCATCACCGGGAGGTGCCGTTTCGACTGCTGAAAAGTAATGAT
>CAIOGM010000073.1 GCA_903857795.1 uncultured Geobacter sp. | reverse complement strand
GTGGAGTTTTTTCGCAGCTCTTTGGCTGCTGCTGTCAGGTTGATGGGCATGTTGCTCCCAGCCTTTCACCCTCCCCCAGCCCCTCCCATCAAGGGAGGGGAGCTTAAAGGAAAGTCTTCAGCTCCATTGCCCTCATCAGGAAAGATCTGCTTTTACTCCCTCTCCCCTCAGTGGGAGAGGGCCGGGGAGAGGGGTGGTTACTGCTTGGCACTGCATTCGAATAACTTCCATGACTCCATCGATATTCGTCAGAATCTCGTTATTCCAGAATCGTAAAACGGTGAAGCCTTGCGAATTCAGCCACTGCGTCCGCTCTTCGTCCTTTTCCTTTTCCAGCGCGTGCTGGCCGCCGTCCGCTTCGACGATTATCCCTCTTTCGTAGCAAACAAAATCGGCAATGAAGCTGCCAATCTGCTCCTGCCGCCGGAACTTCAGGCCGTCAAGCTGTTTGGCTTTCAGGTGTCGCCAGAGGAGGCGCTCTGCGTCAGTGGAGTTTTTTCGCAGCTCTTTGGCTGCTGCTGTCAGGTTGATGGGCATGTTGCTCCCAGCCTTTCACCCTCCCCCAGCCCCTCCCATCAAGGGAGGGGAGCTTAAAGGCAAGTCTTCAACTCCATTGCCCTCATCAGGAAAGATCTGCTTTTACTCCCTCTCCCCTCAGTGGGAGAGGGCCGGGGAGAGGGTCGGTTATAGCCGAATGAGTTGTTCGTATGACCGTGAACCCATAGATCCGGGACTTGATCGATGAGTTCTCCGTTATATTGGTACAGTCTTCTCAGCCAGAAGCGCCAGTTCGGCGGCGGAGAGATTTCCTCCCCGCCGCAGCAGGTTATAAGCCAGCGTGGTGAATCGCCCCTTTGGGGAGGAGAGGACTCGCGAGAAGATGGCCGGCCAGCGGTAGACCTCCTGCCGCACCTCCAGCCATCCCCGATAGAGCCGTTCCGGGGTCATGAGCTTGGGCCGAAAGACCACCTGGGAGTGATCGTACCGTCGCCAGTCGCGGTGCAGGAGCCGCCCTTCGGCCTCGAACTGCCTGAAGAGCTCCGTCCCCGGGTACGGGGTGAGAACGTTGAAGGTGGCCACCCCCGGCGAACAGTCATCCAAAAAGGCGAGGGTCCGGTCAAAGATGCTCTCGTCATGATCGTCAAAACCGAAGATGAGGGACGCCTCCAGCACGATCCCCGCATCCCTGACCCGCCTGATCAACTCCGCCGCCGAGGAGCCGCCGCTGTTCTTGGGAAGGTTGGCAAATGAGCCGGTGGCTGTCTCGATCCCCACGAAGATGCCGATACAGCCCGAGGCGGCCACCAGCCGGACCAGCTCCGGATCCTCGGCAAAGCGGAGATTGGCCTGCCCTCCCCATTTGAGCCCCATCCCCACCATCCCCTTGAGGATCGGCTTGGCCCGCTCCGGATCCCCCAGGATGTTGTCATCCAGGAATATCGTCAGCCGTCCGCGGAAGGAGCGGAGCTCCGCCAGGATATCGTCCGGCGCCCGGTAGCGAAAACTCCGGCCGAAGTAGGGGGTGACCGTGCAGAAGGGGCAGTCGTAGGGACAGCCGCGGCTGGCCTGTACCGTCTGGGTGGTGAGATAGCGCTTTCCCGCCAGGAGTTCCCGGCGGGGCCAGGGGATGGTGAGGAGGTCGTTATCGGGGAACGAGGAGCGATAGATCGGTTTCAGGCAACCGTTGAGGCAATCTTCCAGGAGCTGCGCCATGACCGGCTCCGCCTCCCCCACCACCACCGAATCGGCGTGAGTCAGCGCCTCATGGGGGAGGACCGAGGGGTGAATCCCCCCCATGACCACCGGAATCCCTTGGGAGCGAAACCGTTCGGCGATCTCATACCCCCGGGTCGCCTGGTGGCTCATGGCAGTGATTCCCACCAGATCGTACGTGGTGTCGAACGTGACCTCCTCCTGCAGCTCGTCCAACAGGGTCACCTCCCAGGAGGGGGGGACCACGGCAGCCACCTGCTGGAGGGAGAGGGAGGGGAGCTGGAACCACCCCACCCAGCCGAGCTTGTGGGTCGCCGGATAAATCAGCAGGAGACGGGGCCGGTCCGCTCTGTTTCGCAGGGAGTGAACAGAGGTCATGAGCCCTTGGGTGAACCGCGCAGCGCCAGCAGCGCCGGCAGGGAGATGAGAGAGAAGAGGGCGGTGGCGGCGATGCCGTAGTTGGTGGCCCAGCCGATGGAGGACATGGCGCCGTAATCGGTGAAGGCTAGGGAGCCGAAGCCGGCGATGGTGGTGAGGGCCGAGAGGAGCACGGCCCGTCCCGCCTGGATGAACCGCTCCCGCTGCCCTGGCCCGACGCTTCCTGCCCGGTGGAAGATGTGCAGGCCGTAGTCGCTTCCCATTCCCAGGATGGTGATGATGACCATGGAGTTCATAAAGTTGAGTTTCATCCCGGTGAAGACCATAAGCCCCAGCATGGCGACGCCGCCGGCAAAGACCGGAAAGAGCGAGGCGAATATCCCGGCCTTGGATTCGAAGTGGGACATCAGGAGGAGTAGAACAAGGATCCCCCCCAACAGGAGAGTCCAGCCGAAACTCCGCCGTACCGAAGAGGAGAGCTGTTCTGCAACCAGGTCTACGCCGGTCGTCCTCACCCCGGGAAGCTCCGTTGCCAGCTCCGCCAGAAACCGCTCCCGGTGAAACTCTTCACCATTGTAGGAGAGGTGGCTGAGGAGCCGCCAGACGCCGTCGTGCTTCACCAGATGCCGCTCCACCACCCCCTTGAGCGGCGAGGCGGAGAGCCTCTTCACCGCCTCGGCTGCGCCGTCCGGCCGTGAGTCGGCAAATGCCGCGACCCCCGCCAGAGCCGGGGCAAAGGGCTCGATGCTGAATCCACCCCGCTCCAGGGCGCGGCGGAGCTCCCCGGCACTGTCACGGCCGGCCAGGGCCGTGGTCAGCAGGCCGGTCATCACCTTCTGGTTCCGGGGAGCGTTAATAATCTGCCCCAATGACGACCAGGCGACCAGCTCCCCCTGCCGCCGGTATCGCTCCGCAAGAGCGTCAGCCCTGGCACCCCGCGCCAGGACCTGGGAGAGGTCGCTCCCTTCCACGGCGATCATGAGCGACTTGGGGCTCAGGTTCAGATGCTGCTCGATCTTCTCCTGGGTCAGGAGCGCCTCCGATTGCCGCGGCTGGAGCTTCTTCAGATCCCCCTCGAATCCCAGCCGGGTCGCTGCCCCCAGGAGGAGCACGATGAGCAGCGCGGTAACGATGGTGATCCCTCTTCGTCGCCGGATGCAGCAGTCCCAGAGCGGCCCGAGACCGAAGGAAGGGAGGGGGCGATAGATCGCCAAGGGGAAGCGCCGTTCGGCGAAGATGAGCAGAGGGGGGAGGAAAAAGTAGGTGGCGTAGAGGGAGAAGAGCACCCCCAACCCCACGAGAAGACCCAACTCGAAGAGCGCCCGGACATCGGAGATGGTGAGTGCCAGAAACGGCGCCGCCGTGGTGACGGCTGCGGTGAAGACCCCGTGGCCGGTGTCGGTGATGGCCAGCCGGAGCGCCTCCTCGGTCTCTGCCCCATGTTGCCGCTCCGAATAGAACCGGTCGTAGATATGGATGGAGTAGTCGGTTCCCAGACCGATGATGAGGGCGGTAAAAGCGAAGGAGATGATGTGGATGGAAGAGAGGAAGAGCCCCGCGCTCCCCAGGGCCAGGAAGGCGCCGAAGAAGATGATCACCGGGATGAGGAGCGTGGGGAGGAGCCTCCGGTAGGTGAAATAAAAAAGCCCCAGGACCACCGCCAGGGACGAGATGACGCAGGAGACGATGTTCCCCTTCATGCTCGCCTCGTCGATGACCGCGCTCAGGTGGGCCCCGGCGCAGGAGATTTTTACCCTTGAACCGGCCCGTGCGACGTTGATGGCCGCCACCAGCTTCCGGGCAAAGGCCATCTCCTGTACCGGTTTAGCCGGTTCGGCGATGATGACCAGGAGCCGCCCATCCCGGGAGAGGAAATAGGGGGAGGAGCTATCCAGGTCCAGGGTCTGGCTCGCCTGGCGGAGCCGGGGGAGGATCAGCTCCCTGATCCCCAGGGGATCCCGCACGATGAGCCCCCGTGACACCATCCCTGCCTGTCCCGCCAGCTCGGTGGTTGCGCGCCGGAGCGCCCGCTCCATCCCCTGGGGGGTGAGCCGCTCCTGTAGACCCGCCAGCTCCGCCGGGGTGAGGAAGAGCTCCGGCCTCGTCGCGGCATAACCGACGAACGCGGCAAACGGCTCCGCCTCCGCCGGGTCCACCGTTCGCCAGGTGACTTTTTTGAATGCCGGTCCCCCGTCCACCTTGAGAGCGGAGAGCTTTTGGGCGAACTCCGTGGCCGCCGGTATCAGCTCCCCCTTCGCCCCTTCCAGGACGAAGAACGCCTCCTGGCCGCTCCCGGTCCACTCCAGGGAGTCCAGAAAGAGCCGGAGCGCCCCCTTCTCGGCGGGGAAGAGCCGGAAGATGTCGAACTCGAAACGGGTGGTCGCCACACTCCAGAGGGCCGGGATCAGGAGGAGCAGCGTTCCGAAGGCAACCATACGGGGAGAGCGGACGGAGACGCGCCAGATCCAGTTAAGGTGGGCAGTTACAGCGGCGTTGAGCAGAGCAAAGAGGCGAGAGATCATTCCAGGCGGAACTCCTTGTCCGTGAGTCCCACATTTTTCTTCATGTTCCGGAAGGTGATGCTGTTGCGGTCGCCGTTCTGCTCCTCGATGATCACCCTCTTGATCCGGCCGTCGTCCAGGAAGAGCAGGGTCAGCTCCCTGACCCCTTGTTTCCCCTGGGGCGCTATCCGGAGGGTGCAAATTTCGCCGTGACGCTCCGCCTGCAGCTGCACCCCCTCAGGGAGGGTGGTGATCGGTTTGTCCAGATAGGTAAACCACCTCCCCAGTCCCTCTTCAGCCGGGAGCGGAATCTTCTGACGGCTCTTCTCTGCGGGGTAGAAGATGGTCAGGTCGCTCTTCTCCAAGAGCAGGCGACTGGAGTAGGGGGCAAAGATCTCCATGAAGAAACTGCCCGGCCGCCGGAAACGGACCCGGCCGGTGGAGGTCAACTTCTTCTTCATCAGGGAGAGCTGTTTCTCCTGGGTGATCTCCGCGGTAAAGTCGGTCATGCCGGCAAAACCCCGTCGCAGAAGTTCCAGCCCCTCCACCGGGGTCAGCGGTTCGGCGGCGGCCATGGTTGCGACACCGAACAGAGAGAGTAACAGCACAACGGTAGCTGAACCACGCAGGCATGGGGGCACGGAGAACGAGTGGGTCCGGATCATGGGGCACCAACCCCCAGGGTGAGGAGGGCCGTGGCCACCGTTTCCCCGGCACGCGTGATCTCGCCGTCACAGAGGATGAGACGGCCGAACCGCTTGACGATCCGCACGCTGATGGTGAGGCGATCCCCCGGTGAGAGCGGGACAAGGAGCTCGGCCCGGTCGATGGCGGCCAGGGAGCCGATCTCCCCTTCGGTCTCGATGGCGACGACTCCGGCCAGTTGAGCCATGGCCTCCACCAGCAGCAGTGAAGGGAAGCCGGGAAAATGGGTGAAGAGGAGTTCGGCCTCGGCGGCGGCCCCCGGCTCCAGGCGGGTCACCCGGTCCAGTAAGAGGAATGGATTACGGTGGGGAAGGCGGGTGGCGGGATCAATCACGGCAGGGGATCCGCTCCGTGGAAAACGACGACATACCACGGCCCTTCCGGGGAGGCGGCCAGGTGAATGCCGGTGGCCCCGTTGGCAAGCATCAGGAGCTGCGCCGTCATGGCGATCCCCCCCATGGCCAGGGAGCGCCCCAGGAGTGGTCCGGTGTCGAGACGGGGAACGCCGGGGAAGAGTTCGGCAAGCTCCTTACGGCTTGGGGCCGTGCCGGAGAGGGTGAGGAGCGCCGGCTCGGGGAGTCCGGTCAGGAGCCGGGAGAGCCCCTCTGCTTCACGTCCGGTAGGGAGGAGCCCCACCGTCCGGAGTTCACCCAGTCGCCCCCGGAGCCGGGCGCCGCGCCGGGCTGCATGATCGGCGCGCTCCAGCACCATGATCCCCGCCCCCTCGCCAAAGCCTCTACCGTGAGCAGCCGGCCGGAGTTGGCCCAGTGCGTGAAATCCCTTCAGGATGAGGGGGCTGATCTCGTCCACCCCGCCGACGAGCATGGCATCGGCCCGCCCCTCCTCGATGAAGCGTCGGGCCATGAGGAGCGCCGACTCCGCGGAACAGAACCGCTGCACCATGGTGACGTTTGGCCCCTTGAGGCGGAGTTCGATGGAGCAGTTGCTGGCCGCGGCGTTGGGGACGGTATTGGGGAAGAGCATGGGGATGAGGCCGTCGGTCCCCCCCTGAAAGTACCCCTCCAGGAACCCGGATGAGTTGGTTATCCCGCCGAAGCCGCACCCCATGACGATGCCGATCCGGGTCGGCTCCAGTTCCCCAACGGAGAGTCCGGCATCCTTCAGTGCCAGCCCTCCTGCCACGATGGCAAACTGACTGCTCCGGTCGAACTTGCGGGCCTTGAGCGGCGGCATGAAGTCGGCCACCCGGAAGTCGGAGGCGGGCCCCCATTGGTGACCCGTTTCACCGAGAACCTGGTTGGGGAGGGGACGGAGAGAGGAGTGGCCGCTCTTGAGCGCCTCCATGAGGGGGACGATGCCGACTCCTGCGGAGGAGACCGCGCCGACTCCGGTTATGACGAGAGGGATAGAGCTCATCTGCCCAGCACCAGGGTAGTTATGTTGCCGCCGAAGGCAAAGGAGTTGGAGAGAGCCACCGTTGCCTCCGACTCCCGGGCGCCATGGTGGCAGTACTCCAGGTCGCACTCGGGATCTGCCCCCCGGAAATGGAGGGTCCTGGGGATAAAACGGTCATTGAGGCTGATAATCGTCGCCACGGCTTCGATGGCGCCGGCGGCTCCAAGACAGTGCCCGGTCACCGCCTTGGTGGAGATGAGCGGGACGTCGGCTGCCCGTTCGCCGAAGAGGAGTTTCATCCCCCTGGTCTCCACCACGTCGTTGAGCGGTGTGCCGGTGCCGTGGGCGTTGACCCACCCCACTGCATCGGGGAGAACTCCGGCGTGCTCCAGGGCGCCGCGCATCACCCGGGCCGCCTCGGAACCGGTCGGCTCCGGCGCGGTCATATGGTACCCCTCGCCGGTCATGGCGTAGCCGAGAACTCTGCCGTAGATGGCCGCCCCCCGTCGGCGGGCCTCATCCTCCCGCTCCAGGAGCAGAAACGCCGCCCCTTCTCCCAGGGAGATCCCCTCCCGGCCGAGACTGAAAGGGGCGCAGGGGTTGGGATCCACTACCCGGAGGGAGTTGAACCCCGCATATGTGAGGAGGGAGAAGGCATCGGTGCCGCCGCAGAGGAGCGCCTTGACCCTGCCGGTGGCCACCAGGTCAGCGCCCCAGCCGATAGCCGTGGCCGACGAAGAGCAGGCGGTGGTGATGCTCCCCTGGTAGCCGGCGAGGCCGAAGCGTGAGGCCAGCACCGTGGCGGTCCGGTCTGGAAGGAGCCCCGCCAGCAGCGCCGGATCTTCCCGGCGTCCCGCCAGCACCCCCTTGAGCCACTGTTCCCCATGGAGCATCCCCGCGGCTCCTCCCCCAACAGAGAGCCCCAGGTCGAAGGAGTCGTACCGTTCCAGCGCTCGTGAGCTTTGCAGGGCCTGCTCCGCGGCGATGATCGCGAACTGGTCCGCCCGGGAGAGACGAGCCGCCTCCCTCCGGTCGAACCGTTCCCGGGGATCGTACCCCCGCAGTTCCGCCCCGATCCGCGAAGGGAAGGGGGAGACGTCGAACAGCTCCACCGGACCGATGCCGCTGCGCCCCTCCCGCAGGGCGGCGCGAAACGAGGGTATATCCTCCCCTGCGGCACAGAAGATGCCGACTCCGGTTATGGCGATAGCTGTTTCAAACATGAGGATCCTGAAACCGAGGGAAGGAGGCCGGTAAAGCGGCACGACAGAGAATCTGCATTCTACTCGTTACCGCTGTCGGAGACAAACTGTTTTTAACAGCATCAGATTATCCCGCCGTCCACCACGAGGCAGTGCCCGGTGATGTAGGAGGCGCGGGGAGAGGCGAGGAAGAGGACCGCCTGGGCCACCTCTTCGGTCGAACCGAGCCGGCCGATACTGGTCCCGGCTACAACCTTCTTGACCTGCTCCGGCTTCATCCCGGCGACCATCTCCGTCCCAATGAGACCGGGGGCCACGGCGTTGACCCTGATCCCCAGGGGGCCAACCTCCCGGGCCAGGGACCTGGTGAAACTGATGATCCCCCCCTTGGTGGCGGCGTAGTTGGTCTGGCCGGGGGTTCCGGTGAGCGCCGAGATTGACGAGAGGTTGACCATGGCCCCCCCTTTCCGGCCGATCATCTTCCGGACCCCCCACTTGCCACAGTGAAACAGCGGTGACAGGTTGTTCCGGATAACACTTTCCCAGTCCTCTTCCGACATCATGGCCAGATAGCAGTCCCTGATGATACCGGCGTTGTTGATGAGGATATCGATCCCCCCGCTCTCCGCTGCCGCCGCATCCATGAGGGCGATGGCCCCCGGGGAGCTGCTCACGTCGGCCCGTATCGTGGTGATGGAGCCGGGAAGCCCGGTTGCGGCACTCTCCAGGGCCGTGGCCGCCGCGTCGTTCTCCCGATAGGCGGCAAAGACCCGCGCCCCTTCATTGGCGAACAGCAGAGAGATGGCTCGTCCTATGCCTCGTGTCCCGCCGGTCACGACGACGATCTTATCGGTGAATTCCATGGATACCTCGCTTCGGTTGAACTCGGCTATGAAGCTAATCTTCAGCTACCGTTCGCGGCAACTCGTAGGAGCGTCCTTTAGGCGCGAATTCCCTGCATCATTCGCGGCCGCAGGCCGCTCCTACGACGATCTCTCATTAGATCATCGCATCAGCTCCGTGAATGCAAAAGCGCTTCGACTCCGCTCAGCGGACAATTGTTCCCTGAGCGTAGTCGAAGGGAACGGAAGTTACCGGCCATCGCCTCCCGCCATGGGCCGGACCCGGCTCCGCCCCAGCCGTTTCATCAGCTTCCAGAGGGGGCCGCGCACCGGAAAGGAGCGGAGCGCCTCCAACATGGCGTCGCTCATGTTGATCTCCAGCCCCGGCGCCACCCAGCTCCGCCGGGCCATGGCCCGCTCCGTCACCAGGGAGGCCAGGCTCTCCCGGAGAGGGGGAGAGATGTAGAAGAGCGGCTCCAGGAGCGGTGTCTCGGCCGTGATGAGCCCCTCGTTAATGGCCTGCCTCTGCAGCGCCGTGCCGGGATAGATCCGGATGCCGGTCATGGCAATGACCGCGGTGGGGTTGACCTCGTCCATAAGGGTGAAGGTCTCGTCGATGGTTTCCACCGACTCCCCCGGCCCGCCAAAGAGGATGTAGTGGGCAAAATCGACCCCCTGTTCGTGGCAGAGGGTCGAGGCATCCCGGATATGGGAGACGGTGAACGACTTACCCAGGGAGCGGAGCATGGCCGGAGAGCCCGAGTCGCTGCCGTACTCCACTGCGTCACAGCCGGCCGCCACCATGGCCGCCATCAGCTCCCCCGTGACGAACTGGGGGTTGATGAAGGCCGACCAGTTGACCTTCAGCTTTGCCGCAGTCATGGCCTGGCAGAGCTCCAGGGCATAGTCGGGAGGGTAGTTAAAGATGTCGTCCACAAAGTAGAGGTAGTCGACACCCGAGTCATCACTCAGCCCCCGGACCTCGGCGATGACCTCGGACACGGGGCGCAGCCGCACCCGCGTCCCCTCAAGGAGGGGGTAGGTACAGTAGACGCAGCCGAAGGGGCACCCCCGTTTCGTCTGGAGGTTGGCCATCCCCCCTTCCCGGTGGTAACGGGCCAGCTGGAAAAGCCGGCGGTCGGGGCTGCCGATCTGTGAGACCGGGAGCGGCGGCGCATAGCCGCTCCTCTCCGGCGTCACCACGCCGGGAAGCCCGGCCACCGGATCGCCCCGCACCAGCGCAGCCAGAAGCAGCGGGAGGATCTCCTCCCCCTCCCCCACCACACCATAATCTCCTCCCAGGTGGCGGAGCAGCTCCTCCGGCATGAGTGAAAATCCGGAGCCCCCCAGGATCACCGGTGCGCTGCCGCGACAGGCCGCCACCGCCTCTCTCACCTCGTTCAGGTAGGAGCGTGAGCCGGGCCAGGTGACGTTATCCAGATTCCGGATGGAGAGGAGCACGGCATCGGGGGCGTATCGGTGGAGCGCCTCGGTCAGCTCCCGTTCCGGCTCGACGCTGAAGCAGAGATCCAGGATCTCCAGCTCATGGCCGGCGGCGGTCAGGGGAGGGACCAGGGAGGAGAGTCCGATAGGGAAGACCGGATAGGGGGACCGTTCGCGGTTGGCCGAGACCAGGAGGAGTTTCATGGTGTCTCCAGGCTCGCCAGTAGCCGCTCCAGCCGCCCGGCGATGAGGGGTGGCAGGCGGTACTGGAGTATGCCGGCGCTGTCGGTGAGCACATGGATGGTGGAGCCTTCGGCCAGGAGCGCTCTCCCCTCACCCATGATCCGGCAGGGGAACTCCAGGGTGGCGCTCTCGCAACGGCGCGCCGAAGTGGCGATGATCAGCCGTTCATTAAACCGGGCCGGCCGCCGGAATTTCAGCTCCAGGGTGACCACCGGCGCCCGGAAACCGGCGGCGCCGATCTGCTCGGCGTTGAGCTCGAACCGGCCGGCCAGGTCGTTTCGTCCCACCTCCATCCAGGCGACAAAATGGCCGTGCCAGGCCACCTGGTAGGAGTCGACCTCGTTAAACCTGACCGTCAGGGGGGTCTCGTGCCAGATCGGGGGCATCGTTAGCTCCGGGACGACTGACTGTCGATCCAGCGGTTATACTTCTTGAGGGAGTCCCCTCCCCCCACCTCCAGGAAATGGTTGACGCCTGCCCTACGTAACGCCCGATAGCTCTGCTCCCACTGGACCGGGAGCCGGAGCTCCCGGAGCATGAACTCCGCAATCTCTGCGCCGGTGAGGAGCTCCTGGTCGATATGATTCATGAGCGGGATCACCGGCTCCTGGTAGCGGTAGTCGGCGAAGACCTCTCGCAGTTCCGGTTCCAGCTCCGCCATGAGCGGCGTATGGAGCGGAGCGTCGCAGGGGAAGCTCCTGGCGGAGAAGGCGCCCGAGGCGACGGCCTCGGCCATGGCCGCTTCGATCCGCCCCCGTTCGCCGGAGAGGAGGAAATGGCGGTCGGTGTTCCGGTTCGCCAGATAGACCCCGTGGTTTTCCGCAACGACCAGGAGCGGCTCCATGGTCAGACCGACCACGCACCCCAGGGCGTAGCGCCGGGTGCGCCCCATCCGCGCCATGGCCCGTCCAACCCTGGAGGCGATCTCCAGGGCCGCCTCTTCTGCCACCACACCGCAGCAGGCCAGCGCCGCATAAATCCCCATGCTGTGCTCGGCCACGATCCTCGGCTTCACCCCTTTTTGGGCCAGGAGGCGGGCGCCGTAGAGGCTCATGGCGACGCCGTACAGCTGCAGCGCCACGTTCCCGCCGCACTCTCCCTCTTCCCCGCGCCAGCTCTCCGGATCAAACCCGGCGTGGCGTCGGCAGAGCTCGACCACCTGGCACCAGCCGGCATCCTCGGGGAGCCGGTCGCTCCGGGAGAGGGGCTGACCGGGAAACATAAAACAGTTCATGGCGACCCCTTCCGGCAGTTCCGGATGGCGCTCCGGAAGCCGATGTTCATCGGTCCGAAGACCTGCACCGACCGGTGGAGCTTGAAGAGCCGGCGGTAGATGGAACCGAAGGAGTAGAAGGAGCGGTTGAGCTGGTCGTGCCCCTCCTGCAGCTCTTGAGCGGTCATCCCCTGGGGCCGGAAGGTGACATGCCCCATGTCGTAATCCTCCCACGCGTTGGAGGTGATCCGCCCTTGCGCCTCAAGACGGTCGCGAATCTTGGTCCCCGGAAAGGGGGTCAGGATCGGAAAGATGGCCGCCTCCAGCCGCGCCTCCTCGCAGAAACGGAGCAGCCGGGGAAAAAGCTCGGGGGTGTCGCCGTCGCAGCCGAGGACGAAGGAGCCGAGGATGCCGATGCCGTGATCCCGGAACGCCCGGGCGTCGTCGCCATAGGAGGCTGCCAGGTTGGTCACCTTCCCCATGGCCGCCAGCGTCTCCTGGTTCAGAGATTCAAAGCCGACAAAGAGGCCGAGACAGCCGGAGTCACCGGCGGCCCGCAGGAGCTCCGGATCCCGGCCGAAGTCGATGGGGGCGTGGGAGAGCCACTTCAATCCCATCCCCTTCATTCCGGCAAAGAGCTCCAGGGCATAGGCCCGGTTCCCCACCAGGTTGTCGTCCACAAAGAAGACGAAGGAGTTCTTCTTTCGAAGCTCTTCCAACTCCGCCAAGACGCCGGCCACCGGCCGGGTCCGGTACTTCCTGCCGTAGAAGGCGGTCACCGAGCAGAATTCGCAGTCAAAGGGGCAGCCGCGGGTGGTCTGGAGGGTGTTGGTAAAGAGGTACCGCTTCCCCTTGAACAGGGTGCGCCGCGGCCGGGGGAGGTCGGCCATCACCATGAGAGAGTCGGCGGTGTAAAACCGGGCCATCTCCCCTCGTTGGAGCTCCTCCAGGAGGCGGGGCCAGACCCCCTCCCCTTCCCCCACCACCACCGCATCCACATGGCTCAAGGCCTCCTCCGGGAGGACGCTGGCATGAAACCCTCCCATCACCACCGGAATCCCCCGGAGCCGGAAGGAGTCGGCGATGGCATAGGCCCGCGGCGCCTGGGGGGTCATGGCGGTGATCGCCACCAGATCCACCGGGGCGACAGGCTCCCGCGGTTGGATGTTCTCATCCCAGAGGGCGATCTGATGAACGTCGGGGGTCACCGCAGCCAGGGCCGCCAGAGAGAGGGAGGGGAACTTGAAGCCGAGTTCACCCCAGAGCCGTCCCTTGGGCCAGCCGGGGACGACGAAGAGGATTCTCATTTACGCTGTTCCGCGATATGCGCGGCCATGCTCCGGACCGACTGGAAAACCTTCGTGCCGGTGGCGGCGTCGGGGACCACCACCCCGTACTCCTTCTCCATGGCCACCACCAGCTGGAGGGCGTCGATGGAGTCGAGCCCCAGTCCGTCGCCGAAGAGCGGGGCGTCGCTGTCGATATCCGCACAGGAGAGCCCTTCGATACGGAGGGCATCGATGATGAGCTGTTTTACCGGTTCGATGAGAGCTTCTGACATATCGGTTCCTTTTTATGATGAGTGGTTTCGCCAGTAGGGGAAAAAATTGTACCACTGGTCCGGATAACGCCGGATATAGGTCTCGAAGAGCCTGAGCAGCCGTTCCGTCCCCTCCCGGATGACAGCGGCATGTTCGCCATGCCCTCCCCGGAAATAGATCGGCTCCTCCATGTAGGTGGAGTAGCGCCCCCCCTCCAGGGGGACAAAGACCGGGATCACCGGCGCTCCGCTGGCCAGGGCCAGGTAGGCGGCTCCCACCGGGATGTCGGTGGGGCGGCCGAAAAACTCCAGCCGGAGGGTATGGGACGAACCGTCCCGTTCCCCCAGGAGGACCACGATCTCGTTGCGCCGCAAGGCGTTCACCGCCTCGATGATCGCCAGAGGAGAACTGTCGTTGCGGTCCACATAGATGATGCCGATCCCCCGCTCCGACCGGAACCGCTCCCTGAGATCGTTGACCTTTTCATCGGGTTCCCGAAAGGTCATGACGTTCTGCTTGTACCCCATCTCGGCCAGTCCCAGCCCTCCAAGCTCCCAGTTCCCCAGGTGGGGAGAGACCAGGATTGCGCCGGTTCCGGCGGCCAGGGCCTCATCCAGGGGATGGCTGCTGGAGCGGTGCCCGATGAGCCGGAAGAGCCGCTCCCCCCGCAACCGGATCATCAGCATCACATCGGTCCAGTTCCGGGAGTATTTGTAAAAGGCGCTCAGCACCAGCAGCTCCACCGACCGGCGCCCGGTCACGGTCCGGAGGTTATCCCTCATTCCCCGCCGCTGCATGGGGACGAAGAGATAGACCAGCCACCCGGTGAGCGCGGCAAAGAGCGGGCAGAGGGGGCGTGGCACGAGCCGGGTGAAGAGGTTGATAAAGAACAGATTCAGGCCGTTGTAGAGGGTCATCTGCGCGGTTTTTTGCCCTCCTCCCAGACCGGGTCGGCGATCTCACCGTACCGTCCGGCATAGTCGTCCATCTCCGCGGCCAAGTCAGTGAAGATCGCCTCGGCCCCGCCGTGGGTGGGGTAGACCCCCTCCATGGCCAGCAGCTCCCGCCCCTGTTCAGGATGGTCGATGAGCATACAAGGGCGCAGGAGATTCTCCTGCTCCCCCTGGTTCTCCCTTATCCGGCTGAAGAGGGGGGAGCGGAGCGCCTCCTTGAGCGGGGTCCGGCGGATGTTGTCCGACGCCACATGGCAGAAGACGCACGGCTCGATGTCGCCGTTGGCGTTGATGTGGAAGTATTTGCGTCCGCCGGCGATGCAGCCGTCGATGAGGGGGCCGTCGTTCCAGAAGTCAACGAAGAGCATCGGCTTGGTGGCGCGGAACTCGACGATCCGGGAGCGGAGCAGATCCCGCTGCTCCGGGGTCGCCATTAGTTCCAGATCCGGCTCCCGTCCCACGGGGACATAGGTGAAGAGCCAGAGGGCGTAGACCCCCTTCTCCAGGAGGAAATCCATGTAGCGGCTGTCGGTGATGATATCGGTGTTCCGGCTGGTCTGGGTGAAGGAGCCGCAGTAGGTGAGCCCCGCCCCCTTCAGGAGCTCCATGGCCCGCATCACCTTCTTGAAGTGCCCAGTGCCCCGGCGTTCGTCGGTCTGCTCTTCGTACCCTTCCAGGGAGAAGGCGGGCATGACATTTCCCACCTGGATCAGCTGCTGAACCACCTGCTCATCGATGAGCCCCCCATGGGTGAAGACCAAAAAAGCCATGTCCGAATGCTTCTTGAAGATCTCGAAGAGGTCCTTCTTGAAAAACGGCTCCCCACCGGAGATGACCGCGAAGTAGACCCCCATCTCCTTCATCTGGGTGAGGACCGAGTCGACCTCATCGTTGGTCAGCTCCAGCCCCTTCTCATAGTCGCCGGCATAACAGCCGTAGCAGGAGAGGTTGCACTTCATGGTCAGGCTGATGACCACGGTGGAAGGGGGATAGTACCCCTCCCGTTCCTGCCACTCCTTCCGCTTGTTGGTGCCGGAGAGGAGGTGGTTCACCGCCAGGTTGGTGATCCACTTGTTCCGCTGGTTGGGATGGACCTCCCGGAGAATCCGGCGAGGGAACTCCATGGAGGGGTGGTTCTCCAGGATGAGCCGCCGGATCCAGCGGATCTTCTCCTTATATGACTCCTTGCGGGGGATCAGCTCCATGAGGCGGGTCATCCTCGCCAGGTTTCTGGTGGAACAGGAGCCGGCCAGGGACAACAGGAGCGAGACAATTTTTTCGGTGGAGTACTCTTTCAGCCCTTGCAGCATGGTCACACTCTCAGGAAGTAACGGAGGAAGGTCATGCAGATGTTCCAGGTGTCACGAACCGGCCGGAAGTGGCTGGTCCCCCTGCCGTCGGCCACCCGGGCCGCCACCGGCAGGGAGGCGATGGTGAAGCCGCCGAGCCAGGCTTTCATGAGGAGCTCCATCTCCAGGTGATAGCCGTTGCAGTTCAACTCCACCCCCCGAAGCAGGCGGGAGGAGTAGTAGCGGAACCCCGACTGGCTGTCGGTGATCTCGAAGCCGGTCCGCCGTCTCATGCAGCTGACTCCGAACCGGTTCCACCAGCTGCGCAGCCCCCCCATCTGGTGAAACTGGACCGAGCGGGAGGCGATGAGGATATCGTGGCCGTCCCTCTGCGCCGTGGCCGCCAGGAGGGGGATGGCCATGGGGTCATGCTGACCGTCGGCATCCAGGGTCACCACTCCCTCGAAACCGTGGAGGAGGGCCCACTGAAAGGCGCTCCTGAGGGCCGCCCCCTTCCCTTGGTTCCGGTGGTGCCTGATGAGATTTACCGGCAGGCGGCGGGCGACCTCTCCGGTGCCGTCGGTTGAGCCGTCGTCGACCACGAGCAGCGGCGCCCCGCAGAGGAGCGCCTCGGAGGCTACCGCGGAGATGAATGCGACGGCGTTGTACGCCGGGATGACGACACAGTATCCCACTGATCCACCAGGCGCGTCATGGTCGTGAACCGGAAACGCGCAAGCAACATTGTCAGCCGCCCGGCCACGGAGCGGCGCGGGCCATAGGCGGCAAACCCCTTGAGGAGCGGGAGAGGGAGCCGGGGGCCGGCCGGGTCGATTTCGCGGGGGTGAATGTAGATGACCGCCGGAAAACCGCCCCGGTTCAGCCTCCTGACCGTGGCGTTAATCAGCATCCCAGGGAAAAACCGGAGCCCCCACCCCCCGCCAGTGGGGAGGTTACACGCCGGAGAGGCCGTGGTCAGAGGAGGGAGCTCCCAGAGCCCGTTGTCCAGTCGATGGGGGGTGCGCGGTCCGCGTCGCTCTCCGACGAAGGGGAGCGGATTGAGGCTGGAGTCGTACCTGAACCCCTCTTCCCGCAGGATATGGAAGGCCCAGGGAGTAGCAGGCCCCAGGGACCATTGGGGCGCCCGGAAGCCGATGGGGCGGTGGCCGCACTGCTGCTCCAGGAGGTCGCCGGTCCGTCGCAGCTCATCCCGGAACTCCTCCGGTTGCAGGGTCGTCACCAGCCGGTGCGACCAGCCGTGAGAGGCAATTTCATGCCCTGCCGCCGCGATGAGTGGGACCAGAGAGGGCTCGGCTTCCGCCACGCTGCCGAGGATGAAGAAGGTCGCCACAACCTGGAACCTCTCCAGGATGGCGAGGATTGCCCCGGTGTTCCCCCGGAGCCGGCGCTCACCGGCAGGGGGGGTGAGGGGGTCAGGCACCGCGGTACAGATGTGATACCACTCCTCCAGGTCGATGGTCAGGGCGTTGTCCATAGTACACGAATGCCGAAAGCTCCTCAAAAATCAATTTTATTACAGTATCTGAATATGTTCTGTCAATTCATTTGATGCCGTGGGAAGGGGGAGTTGAACGCGGAGACTCTCCCAAGAGGGAGCGGTTACCCCTTGAACTGCAGTTGGTGCAGCCGGAAATAGATCCCCCTGGCGGCCATGAGCTCCTCGTGCGTCCCCTCTTCCCGCTTCTCCCCCCGATGGATGGCCACGATCCGGTCCGCGTCGCGGATGGTGGAGAGACGATGGGCCACCACGATGGAGGTCCGGCCGGCGAGGAGGCCGGCAAGCCCCTCCTGGATGAGCCGTTCGCTGGCCGAATCCACACTGGAGGTCGCCTCGTCCAGGACGAGGATCTCCGGGTCGAAGGCAACGGCCCGGGCAAAGGAGATGAGCTGCCGCTCCCCTGCGGAAAAGTTGTTCCCCCGCTCCCTGACCTCCTCATCGAACCCCTTGGGGAGCCGGTTGATGAAGCGGTCGGCCCCCACCACCCGGGCCGCCTCCAGCATCCGGGCCGCTGCCGCGTCATCACCCAGGGTGATGTTGGAGGCGATGGTCCCGGTGAAGAGGAACGGCTCCTGGAGGACCATGGCGATCCGGGAGCGGAGGAGCCGCAGCGGTAGTTCACGGATATCGACGCCGTTGATGGTGATGCTCCCTCGCCGGATGTCGTAGAGCCGGGAGAGGAGCCGAATCATGGTGGTCTTGCCGCCGCCGGTCTCGCCGACGATGGCGAGCTTCTCCCCTCGCCGGAGTGTCAGGGAGATCCCCTTGAGAACGTACTCCTCCTCCCGGTAGGCGAACCAGACGTCCCGAAACTCCACGACCTCCACGGGAAAAGGGGCATTGGTGAACGGATCGGTCTCCCGGTTGGTGAGCGAAGTCGAACCATCCTCCGAATCCAGGAGGGTGAAGATCCGCTCCAGGGCGGCCATGGCCCCCTGCATCACCGAATACTTTGAAGAGAGGTCGCGGATGGGGCCGAAGAACTTTTCGCTGTACTGGATGAAGGCCACCAGGGCGCCGAAAGAGAGAGTTCCCCTGACGATCTCGCCGCCGCCGTACCAGATGATGAGCCCCACGGCCACCGAGGAGAGGGTCTCCACCAGGGCGTAGAGGGAGGCGTCCCAGGTGATGACCGGCCGGTTGGCGTCGCGGTAGGCTTCGTTGAGGAGGGTGAACCGGCGCCGTTCGCTCTCCTGCCGGTTGAAAAGCTGGATGATGGCCATCCCGCCGATGCTCTCGGCCAGGAAGGAGTTGAGGAGCCCCAGCCGGGAGCGGACCTGACGGAAGGCGTCTCGCATGAGCCGGCGGAAACGGAAGACCACGAAGAAGAGAATCGGGAGGAGCGAGAAGGTGACCAGCGACAACCCGGAGTTCATCCAGAGCATGACGCCGACGATCCCGGCCAGGAGCAGCAGGTCCCCCACGATGGTGATGATCCCGGCGGCGAACATCTCCCCCAGTACCTCCACGTCGCTGGTGAGGCGGGTGACGAGCCCACCGGCCGAGGTCCGGTCGAAGAAGGAGAGGGAGAGCTTCTGGAGATGGGTGAAGAGCTCTTCCCGGATCTTGAACATCAGCTGCTGGCCGATCTGCTGGAGGAGGTAGACCTCCCCGTAGGTCAAAAGCGATTCGCCGAAGATGAGGAGGAGAAAGAGGAGCGCCAGGCCGGGGAGCCCGTTCAGGTCACCGGTGACGATATGGCCGTCGATGGCGATCTTGACAATGTACGGTTGGGCGAGTTTGGCCCCGGCGATGAGCGGCAGGAGGAGCAGCACCACGAGGATCGTCTTGAGGTGGGGACGCAGGTATGCGGCAAACCGTCCCATGAGCCGCCGGTCATAGGCCTTGCCGGCGATGTCGTCTTCGTGAAGTCCGCCATGATGCATTCAGTGCCGTCCGGGGTGCATGGGGATGCTCATCATTGAGTGGGTCGGCTGGCCTGGGGGAGGTACTGCTCGAACTGCTTCTTGTCGTTGGCACAGCGGTGGGTCTCTTCCGGGGTGACCCGTTTGGTCTTGAGCAGGTCCAGCAGGTGCTGATCCATGAGCTGCATCCCGTCCTTGCGGGCGGTCTGGATGATGGAGGGGATCTGGAAAGTCTTCCCCTCCCGGATCAGGTTGGCGATGGCCGGCGTCCCCACCATGATCTCCAGCGCCGCCACCCGCCCCTTGCCGTCGGCGGACTTGAGGAGCTGCTGACAGACGACCCCCTTGAGCGACTCGGAGAGCATGGTCCGGATCTGCTCCTGGGAGTCCCGGGGGAAGGCGTCGATGATCCGGTCGATGGTCTTGGAGGCGGAGTTGGTGTGGAGGGTGCCGAAGACCAGATGACCCGTCTCGGCGGCGGTTATGGCCAGGCTGATGGTCTCCAGGTCCCGCATCTCCCCCACCAGGATGACGTCGGGATCTTCGCGCAGGGCCGCCCGGAGGGCCGAGGTGAAGCTGTCCGAATGCTCGCCGATCTGGCGCTGGTTGAAGAGCGACAGCTTGTTTTCATGGATGAACTCCAGTGGGTCTTCCAGGGTGAGGATATGTTCCTTCCTGGTGCTGTTTATGTAGTCGATCATGGCAGCCAGGGTGGTGGACTTGCCTGATCCGGTGGGCCCGGTAACCAGGACCAGCCCCTTCTTGAGCAGGGTGAATTTCCGCACCCCGTCAGGCAGCCCCAGGTCATCCACGGAGAGGATCTTGCTGGGGATGATCCGGAACACGGCGGCGATCCCCCGGTGCTGCATCAGGACGTTCCCCCGGAACCGGGCCAATCCGGCCACCGAATAGGCGAAGTCAAGGTCATGCTTCAGCTCGAAATCCTCGATCTGTTTCTTGCTCAGGATTTCGAAGATGATCCCCTTGAGCTCTTCATGGGAGAGAGCCTTGAAGTTGAGCCGTTCCAACTCGCCATGCAGGCGGAAGATAGGGGGGGCGCCGGTGGAGAGGTGCAGGTCGGAGGCCCCCTGCTCCTTCATCATCTTGAACAGTGCGTCGATGCGCGCCATAACGCTCCTTCCAAAAAAATCAACCTGGTTAGCGGCAAGTAAAAAGTCCCCTCTCCATGAGGGAGAGGGCTAGGGTGAGGGGGGGGGTAACGTTGGATTTAACGGTACAGTTGCCCCCTCATCCGGCCTTCGGCCACCTTCTCCCTCAGGGAGAAGGGATATGTGGTCAGCCCGTCTGCCGGATGAACTGCAGATGCCGTCGTTACCCCGTGACCACCCTGAGATAGCTCTCCGGAGAGATCTCCCCTGACAGGAGGAGCCGGGCCGCCTTCTCCGGGATCCGGTACTCTCCCCTGGCTGCCAGCGCCGCGGCGACGTCGCTGCTGCTCCCGCTTCTCTCGAAGAGTCCGATTAAGGGGGTGTCACAGGGGATCACCTCCACCAGAAACTCACTCCCCCCCTGGCCGGTGAAGCCGCAGTCGGTACATCCCGGGCTCTGTCGGTACCCTTCCGGCGACAGAGGGAGGCGCAACCGGGCCGCCTCTTCGGCGGAGAGGGAGAGCTCTTCCCTGCAAGAGCGGCAGAGGGTGGGGATGACCTCGCCGACGACGATGCCACGCAGGGCCGCAGGGATGAGGTGATGGCGCTGCCATGCCGTGAAGATGAGGGCAAGACTTTCGGCGCTCCCTGCGCCGGTACCGGCCACCACCCGCCCCCCCCGCAGGGCGGCCCGGGCCGCGGCGAGGAGCCGGCGGATGTCGCCGCACCGTTCGATGATGAGGAGATCCGGGCCATGCTCCAGCGCCTCACCGATGACCGTGGCTGCATCATTGGAGGAGAGGGTCTCCAGGGGGATACAGGGGAGCTTCTCTCTGAGGAGCGGACTCCCCTCCCCCAGCAGGAGAAGCCGTTCACCCGGGGCGCCCTGCTCGACGATGAGCCGCTCCACCAGCCGCCGTGTCGCTTCCGTGGGGAGGGCTACCACCACCAGCCCGGGGAGGGAGGTCACCTCACGAAGCCCCGGCGCCGCCTCGATCGGGAACGGGATGTCGTGGCGCAGTTCGGGCCGGCGTAGAGTCACCACCTCGCCGTCTCGCCCTCCAAGCAGAGCCACCTGGACCGTCAGCGGCCCCCCTTCGCCCACGTACTCGATCTCCCCCCGGCTGGCAGCGCCGGAGACGGTAAGCTCCGCCCGACTCCGAAGACGGGCCACGAAGCGGCCGCAGGCGTCACCGGTGAGCCGCGCCACCTCCCGATGGATGACCCCCTGGCGACCGGTGACAGCTCCGCTCCCTGTCGTGGTCATGAGCGTCAGAGACCGATACCCCTTCCGGGCCAGGAGGGAGATGAGCCACCCCATGAAGCGCTCTCCCGTGGGATCGGCATTGATCTCTGCGGCTTCGGCTGCCGAAGCCGTGGAAGAGAGGAGCCCGAAGGCGCCCTTCTCTTCGGCGCCGTAGAGAAAGTCGAGCATCTCCTGCACGTCCCGCTCATCGGCGATGGAGATCGTCACGCTGCAGTTGCAGGCCGCCTGGATCTCATCATGGGCTTCCCGGTCCAGGGGATCGACCAGGGCGACCCGCAGCTCGTCTCCGATCCGGATCACCGGGACGGCGCGGAAGCGGCGGGCGACCCGCTCGGGGAGCTGAATCGCGGTGTCGGGATCCATCTCCTCCCGGTTCAGCCGGATATAGGGGATGTCCAGATGTTGGGAGAGGGCCCAGTTGATATCCTCGGCCGTGACGATCCCCAGACGGACCAGGGCTTCGCCGAACCGGCATCCCGAGCGCTGCTGCTCGGCAAGGGCCGACTGAATATCTTCCGCGGTAATGATCTGGGAGTTGAAGAGAATGGCTCCCAGCGATCCTTCGATGACCCATTGGCTCATGGTCGCCCCCTCACTGCTCCGGACGCCGTTTCCATCCCGAGTCACGTCAGTAAATCACGGGGCGTATGGTTCGTCAAACGTTTCCTTTACCCCGCGTTAAAGAGGTTTTCGCTTTTCACCGCGGCTGTGCTAGCATGCCGGTCAAAAAGAAGCGCCAAAAGGCGCAGGGAGGAACCCATCGCACACGCAGCCATCGCCCTCTTTTCCGGGGGGCTCGATTCACATCTGGCGATCCGGCTCATGCAACTCCAGGGGATCGCGGTCACCGCCCTTCATTTCACCTCCCCCTTCTTCGGCGCCGGAGATGAAGAGACCGGCAAGTACAACGCCCGCAGGTCAGCCGATGCCCTGGGGGTGCCACTGATAGTCCATGCCCTCGGCTCGGAGTATCTGGAGATGCTGCGCAACCCGAACCACGGCTACGGCAGGGCGGTCAACCCCTGTGTGGACTGTCACGCCTGGATGTTTAGAGTGGCGAAAGGGATGATGGCGGAGATCGGGGCCGATTTCATCGTCAGCGGTGAGGTTCTGGGGCAGCGCCCCATGAGCCAGCGCAAGGATACCCTGAGGGTGGTTGAGCGGGAGAGCGGCCTGAAAGGGTTGTTACTCCGTCCCCTTTCGGCCAAATTCCTCCCCCCGACCATTGCCGAACAGGAAGGGTGGGTGGACCGCGCACAACTCCACGGGATCACGGGACGTTCCCGCAAGGAGCAGATGCGTCTGGCCGAAGAGCTGGGGATCAGCGACTATCCTTCCCCGGCGGGGGGGTGTCTGCTCACCGAGACCTCCTTTGCCGGAAAGATCCGCGATCTCTTTGCCCACAACGGTCACCTGGATCCCCTCGATTTCCGGCTGCTCCGGGTGGGGCGCCACTTCCGGCTGAGTCCGGGGACCAAGCTGATCATCGGCCGCAAAGAGGCGGACAACCTCTGTCTTGAGAAGGCGCTCCGACCGGGGATGGTGCTCCTGCGGTGGCTGGACGGGGGGAGTCCCATGGGATGTGTGATCGGGGAACTGAATGACGAGTTGCTGGCGACCGCCGCCAGGATACTGCTTCGCTACACCAGGGCCGAGACCGGAATGGAGTGCCGTCTGCTGGTCATCCGTGACGGAGAGGAGGGAACTCTCTCCGTCGCCAACGACTTCGACGAGGAGCAGGTGGCGGCGATGATCATAACCTAAATTTTATTTCATGAAGGCAAGGTTGAGGTCAGGGTGATTTTCAGCAAAGAATATCCCGCTTGATCGCTTTCGAAAATACCTTGGAAAAATCCCCTCCCCCCTGGCGGGGGAGGGGATAGGGTGGGTGGGAGTTGCCATGGAAACAGTCAGTTGCTATCACGGAAGTCGTAGGCCGGTTCAAGCGAAGCGGAACCGGCGATTTTTGCCTGGAAGCCGCCCTGTGTTACTTTTTTAACATTTTCACGGATTCCGTAACAAGCTGAATAGTATGGAGTTTGTGCTCGACGGTTACTTTATCTCACATCGGGTCAAATCGCGTAATTGGCTGTTTTGAACGATAAAAAATATCGTGTTAATAAAATTAACATTGCTCCTTGCCTCCCGCTCTCTTTCCGACCTCGTCCTTACTCATTTAAAACCTAAAACTCACATGAAAACGAAGAGTTGGCGACTTGCTCCGTTTTTGGCATGGAACTTGATGAGGTTTCAGTGCTTGGATTTGTTGAGAGTTTTGGGAGGGGAGAGGTTGAAAGGAGGATGACGACTCGTGGAATGCACAAGCCCAATGCCGCACCCTCAAAAGCCTCTGGCAACATTAATAAGTTACACAAGTTACCAGCGTCCCCTGGAAGCACCCCTCAGGATTTGGATTTTCAGGAATTTGATTCACAATCAGGTAAATCCCGTCATCCTGCGAATTCCGGTTCAGACATTCTTTGATTCCGGTGATGGTCATGTTCCGGCATAGGCAGGCACGGCATGCCGTGCCCCTACGAACAATTTGACAAAATTGAGGAAAAATCGGACGCAAAAAAAGCCACTCCTCCGGTCAAATCAAACCGGTAAAACGGCGTACAGCCATGGATAACTGTCTTGGTTCACTTCGACAACCCCTCTATCCTCGTGGGATGGTGGATTTGCGGCACACGATTGCCCGTGCGGTGCCTTTTCGGTGAATAGTTATTTAATTTTGGCAACCCTACTCTTTGATCATGAGCTATGTCAATCATTATAATGGGGTGCATAGGCGAAAATTCAGTAAGTTACAAATTGGACGCAAGTATGTACCGGCTGCTGTATACGCTAAACTTTTCGACTCTTACTCTCCCTCATGCTTTGCCCCAATCTCACGGCTTCGATTGTCCTACGGATAGCATTCTCAACTCTCAAGCATTCAAAACCGACCAACCACATTCAACGCGACGCCTTCCGCAACGCCTGCCAGCCGGTCATCATTTGTCCACAACTCCGAACAGTCGTGGAATCGGGCTGTTGCCAGATGAAGAGCATCAGGTGTTTTCAAACCAAATTCCGCTCTGAGCCTCGCCGCCTCACGATACACTGAGTCGGGCATGGCCAACTGCACATTGAGTGCGAAAAAACTACTGAACTTCGCCACAAGGTCGTCACGTTTCAGACGGAGCGGCAAGACGAGGCATTCAAGTTCAGTGAGCGGACTATAACAGACAATACCGTTCAATCTCGCCAAGGCCTCTTCAATGCCCGCACAGTACGTGGAATGCTCCTCAACCAGATAGATAGCGATACAGGCATCGAGATAAACCTTGCGCTTCACTCCCAGGCCTCACGCTCTTTAAGAATCTGGTGGTCGATCTCCTCCGATGACAAGATATTTTGGGCGGAAAGACGGTTATTGTTCAAAAATTCCAGCAGTGCCCTGCTGTTCCCGTCTTCACCCTGCCCCCCCTTGTCAAACCCCATGCGGCTTACCGTCTCACAAGCTTTTTCCATTCGCTCATAAACATCCACCGCAAGCAGCACCGCTTCCAGTTTGTTATTACGGACGATGGCAACCTTTCCGCGCTGGTGCTTAGCGACACTTGTCAGGACGGTGCCGAAGTTGCGCACTACTTCACTGGAAGACATTATTTCTTCTCTGCCGTAACTCGACATACGCACCTCGTCTGTAAAATAGTATGTACTATTTTACAGGGAAGTTTGCAAGAAGCAAGATATTTGAAGAGCGACCTCCGAGGTATTTTAAACCTCGGAGGTCTCGGTGATTCTGGGAACTGAAAGGAGCGGACCGGCGGAAACCTGCTGGCCCAGTTGGTGGCCGAGGGGTTGCTTGTTTCCGATACGCCGAAAGGGGAAGTGCGGATGGGCTTTCCGATTCATGCCGCCGGCTGGTCTTTCCCGGAACTGTATCCGGTGCTGTCGCGGTAGAATGCGATAGTGGAAAGCGGTTACCTGTGTTCTCAGGATGATTGCGACAAGTAATGAGTGACTTTGCTGCACCCGACGACGCACGTCGCCCCTGCTCCCACTCTCGGAGGGTGCGGAGCGACACACCGAGCAATTTAGCGAATTCGCTCTGCGATAGGAGACGGGACGCCGCCAGAGGGGAAACTTCGGTGGTTTTTACTGCCGCGATAGCGGCTTACTTGAACCGGGGGGGATATTCAACATGAACAGGAGTCCACACCCTATTGGTGGGAACTCCTGTTCATGTGATGGATTTAAAAGCTTTTACGCTTTGTTCTGCCGCCGCTTCCAGAAGGCCAGTCCGCCCAGGCCAAGAGAAAAGAGGGCGTAGGTGGAGGGTTCGGGGACGGGGCTAACCTCGGAGACGAATTGAAATTCCGCAGTTCCTCCGATTGGTGGCGAGGAGAGCCTTGTGATTTCCAATGGGGCCTCATTGAACCCAACGGCGTCTATAGAAGTACGCTCTTCTCTCTGGCGGCGGCGGCCCTCCACGGTCGCACGGCGTTGCGACTCGGACGCGCCGCCCTGCTGCAAGCCTGCGGAATTCCAACCAGGGCCATGGCGCTCCTGTTCGGTACGCTGACCATCTGGATGGCGCTCCGCGCACCGCTGCTCCTCATGGGCGCTCCGCCTCCCCCCGCCCTGCGTGGCGCCAACCCGACTACCTGGATGACGGTGTTCGGATATATCGTCATGATGTCGCTCATCTCGGTCTGTGTGATGTGGATGGAGGTCGATCGCCTCAAAGATGATCGCAGGAAGGATTCAGACAAAACTCGTAACCTTTCAGAATTCGTCGAGCACTTTCGTAACAAGCTGCTCCTGCTCTGGAGCGCAGTTTCCGTGCTCATCGTCTGCGTTGTCAGTATGCTGGGAATCGGTTACGTGAATATCAGGGAAATGGAAAAAAACCGGCTGATCCGCTCCGCCGAACTGGTCAATGATGCATATGTGGATCATACGATCCTGGTCGCCAATCAGGTCGATTCGATTCTCCGTTCAGTGCGCGGCTATTATCTTAAGACACGTTCCTTGCCCGACACTGAAGCCTTCATCAACTCAATCGGCTTTGAACGATCGATTATCGACAATATCTATCTTATCGGATCCGATGGCGGAATCGTCATCTCGCATGACCCGGCAAGTCTGGGCCGCAGTGTCGCCGACCGGGAATATTTCACGTTCCACCGCGCCACAGTCACCGATACGATCTTCATCTCTCCGGTGGAACCGGGCAGGGTCACCAATAAGCTGCACTTCCGGATCACACGCCGCATCGACAACCCCGACGGAAGCTTCGGCGGCCTGGCGCTGGCGACAGTCAATCCGGAAGAATTCGCCCGCTATTACCGCGACCTTTCAGGCGGAGCGCAGAGTTCAGCGTCTCTTGTAGGAATAGCGGACAGGAAACTGAGGGCGCGTGTGCCGCAGCTCCCTGCGGGAAAATGGTCGGAAATGGTGGATTCGCCGCTCTGGGAGGCGTTAAAGAGCGCGTCGGCGGGCCGATATGAAAACACCAGTCAATTCGATAACATCCGTCGCCTCTATGTCTATAAAAAAGTGGGCTCATTGCCTTTGGTCATGGTGGTCGGCTTCTCGAATAACGATCTGAAACGTGATGTGGGCGAGCGGATGAGGTGGCTGCTGCTGACCACATCTGCCGTTATTATTTCGACACTGCTATTGGCGCTGCTTTTCACCCGAGAGGCCTACCGGCGTGATGAGCAGGATCGTTTCATGGCCATGCTCAGCCATGAACTGAAGACCCCGCTTTCCGTCCTGCGCCTCGCCCTCGGCTCGGAATCAATGCAACCCGGTGTCAGGAAACACGCACAGCGCGCGGTGGAGGATATGAATGCCGTCATCCAACGCTGCCTTCAGGTCGACCTCCTCAAACATGGCCGTTTTTCGTGCAGCCACGAACCGATCCGGTTGGTGGAAATACTCGGAGAGCTCCGTGCAGCCTGTACATCACCTCACCGTCTGACCATCCGGCTCGCCGAGCTTCCCGCTCTCAACGGAGACCCGCAAATACTGCGGATCATACTGGCAAATCTGATCGATAACGCCCTTAAGTACGGGGCCGTTGACGTGGATATCCTCATCGAGGCGGGGACTGCCCGGCGACACGACCAGCCCGGAACTGCCCTGCGGGTAACCAACGGGATCGGTTCGGCGGGTCTGCCTGATCAGGAAAAAATATTCAGGAAATTCTACCGAGCCGCCGGAGCACACAGCAGCACCGGTTCAGGCCTCGGTCTCTACCTTGCAGCCAACTTTGCCCGCCTCATGAAAGCAGAGCTGCGTTATCTGCCTACCCATACGGATATCACCTTTGAACTCTGGATACCCTCATGAATATCTTGATCATCGAAGATCACGACGCCCTGCGTGAAGTAACCATGTCGGCTCTGATGGAGATGGGTCACAAGGTGCGCGGTATCTGCAGTGCGGAAACTCTGAATGCCGAGCTTGAAATATCCGTCCCCCACATCCTGATTCTGGATCTCAATCTCCCCGGCGAAGACGGTCTGAGCCTTGCGAGGCGATTGCGTCGTCTGCACCCCACTATCGGCATTATCATGGTCACGGCACGCAACGAGCTGACCGACAAAATATCCGGATATGAGAACGGGGCGGATATCTACCTGACCAAGCCGACCTCCCTGGAAGAGCTGGCCGCGGCCGTGAGCGCCTTATCTCGACGGATCATCACCTGGTCAGGGGATTCCCTTCAAGCCCCCTTTGATCCGGAAAAATTGAAAGCAACAGAGCGCGCCCGCGCCCTCTATGAACAACTGGTCAACACCAGGGGAAAACTGCCGACCATGGAGGAGCTGGCCACGCAGTACGGCTGCTCCATCCGTACCCTCAATACTGAATTCAGCACCGAATATGGTCAGCCTGTATCGGCCTTTCTCATCGAGTATCGCTTCAAGCTGGCCCATGACGCTGTGCAGCAGACGACCATCCCCTTGAAAATCCTGGCCGAACAGCTCGGCTATTCGCATGTCAATCATTTCAGCACTGCATTTCGGAAGAAGTTCGGCTATGCGCCGGGGTATTTGAGAAAAAATAACGGCGCCGGGCCGTGAGGAGAGTGACCGCCCAGGAATGGGCGAAGAGCCCGGTGGCGATGGAGACGAGGAGGAGCTGGAGTTTCAGGGAGTTGCGGTGCTCCGGGAACATACGGCGCAATTATGTGGCGAAGCTGATACGAAGCGGACAGGGGCGACCGGATGGCCGCCCCTGTGGGAGCGAGGCAGGCATTTTTTAACAACCGTGGTAACCGTTCAGATTGGCTTCTGTATCGCCATCTGCCCCCCCAGCCGTGGTGCCGCTTCCAAAAGGCCAGGCCACCGAAGCCCGGGTCAAAGAGCGCATAGGTGGATGGTTCGGGGACGGGGGCAGTTACTGTCCGCAATTCAAAGTCCGACCAGGAGCCCTACCAACCGTGGGCGGAAGCTCGCTTCCCATGTCCCCAAGGTTACACTCCCATTTCACAGCTCCGCCTTCTCCAGATCCAGCGCCACCATCTTCAATAACGCATCATCGTCCATCTCGGTGAGCAGCACCTCCCCTCCCTCAAGCAGTTCCGTGGCCAACCCCGCCTTTGCAGCGATGAGAGCGTCAATCTTCTCCTCAACGGTTCCCTTGCAGACAAACTTATGCACCATGACGTTCTTCTTCTGGCCGATGCGGAAAGCCCGGTCGGTGGCCTGGTTCTCCACCGCTGGATTCCACCAGCGGTCAAAATGGATGACATGGCCGGCGGCGGTCAGGTTGAGCCCCGAGCCGCCCGCCTTGAGAGAGAGGACGAAGAACGGCGGACCATCCTCCTGCTGGAACCGCTCCACCAGCTTTTTCCGCTCCGCCACCGGGGTGCCGCCATGCAGCAGCAGTCCGGGGCGGCCGAACAGTCGGGCCAGGAAGGTGGCGATGGGGCCGGTCATCTCCCGGAACTGGGTGAAGATCAACACCTTCTCCTGCCGCGAGGCGATCCCCTCCACCAGCTCCCGCAGCCGAACGAACTTGCCGCTCCGCTCCTCGGCAAAGTCGCCGTCCCCCAGGAAGTGGCCTGGATGGTTGCAGATCTGTTTGAACCGCATGAGCGATGAGAGGATCAACCCCCGCCGCTTCATCCCCTCCTGCTGCTCCTTGAGCGCAGCTGCCAGCTCCTGCACTGCCTGGCCGTAGAGCCGCGCCTGCAGCTTGCTGAGGCCGCACCAGGCCGCCAGCTCCACCTTGTCGGGGAGATCATCGATGACACTCCGGTCGCTCTTCATCCGGCGGAGAATATACGGCTGGATCAGCGCCCGTAAGGGGGCATAAGAGGGGGGGTCTCGGCTTTCCAGGGAGGCGACGAACTGCCTGAAGCGGGGCGCAGTCCCCAGGAGACCAGGTGAGAGGAAATCAAACAGTGACCAGAGGTCGGAGAGCCGGTTTTCCACCGGGGTGCCGGTCAGAGCGATCCGCGCCCTTCCGGTGAGACTCTTCACCGACTTGGCCTGACGGGTCCCCGGGTTCTTTATGGCTTGGGCCTCATCCAGGACGATCAGGTTCCAGCTCAGCTTGGTGAGCCATTCCTGACGCTGCAGCGTGCCGTAGGTGGTCAGCAGCGCATCAACACCGGAAAGGGTGGCTTCGGGATCAACGGCGATCCGCTCCAGCTCCGCTCGCGGGAGCTCCGAAGGGTGCAGGCAGACGATACGGAGTGACGGGGCAAACCGCTCCAGTTCGCTCTTCCAGTTGGCCAGGAGCGAAGCCGGCAGCAGCAGCAAGCTGGGAACCTTCTTTCCGGGCCGCTCCTGTTGGGCCAGCAACAGGGAGATGACCTGAATCGTCTTCCCCAACCCCATGTCGTCGGCCAGGCAGGCACCCAGCCCCAGCTCCGACAGGAGCCAGAGCCAGTTGAGGCCGGTCTGCTGGTAGGGGCGCAGCGTTGCCTGCAGCCGGTCACCGGGGGGCACCATGGCCAGCCTGGCCGGCTCCCGCAGTCCGGACAACAGCTCCCGCAACCGGCTCTCCGCCTCAACGCAGGCCCAGCCGCTCCCGTCCAGCGTGGGATCATCACCGGAGAGATCGCGCCGGGCCCCGGCCAGGAGACGCATCCCCTCCACGAAGGAGAGCCCCCCTTTCCCGGTCTCGGCTTCAACCCGTCGCCACTGCTCCAGGGCCTGGCTCAACTTTTCGCCATCCACCTCCACCCACTGCCCCCGCAGCAGGGTCAACCCCTCCTTGGCGGCCGCCAGGAGCGCGATCTCTTCCGGGGTCAGCTCCGCGCCATCCAGGGTCAGCTGCAGCCGAAAATCCAGCAGGGAGCTAGCCGTCAGGCTCTCCCCCACCCTGGAGCCGATGGTAACCTGCACCCGGGGGCGGGGGCGCTTCTTCCACCAGTCGGGAAGGCGAACCACAAGGCCGCTCCCCTCCAGGAGGGGGAGATCCTGCAGAAAAGGATACGCCTCCTCCGGGGTCCAGGCCAGGGGGTGATAGATATCCCCGCTCTCCAGCAGCTCCTTCACCCAGGGACAGCGGCTGCCTGCTTCATGAACCGGCTCCAGGAGCCGGAGCAGCGCGTCACGGTCGGCAGCGCCGGCCTGCTCGCGGAGCGCCTGACTCAAGGGGAGATGCTGCGCCCGGGCGTTTTTACCGAGACGGGGAACGTAGGTCGCCATGAAGGCGAAGGGGAATTCGGGATCACCCTTGTTTTCCGCCAGATGGAAACAGACCCTCCCCACCTGCCGCCAGAGAGGGGCGTACTGTTGCAGAAAGCCGGCCAACCCCGCTCCGTTGCGGTGAATCGAAGCCAGCGCCCAAGTATCCAGCTCGAACCAGATGGCGGCAAAGAGTGCGGGAGTCCCATATTCGGCGCCCGGCATGGGGGGGATACTGAGAGAGAGAGAGGCAACGGTTGCAGCGTCCAGGGGGGGCAACGGCGCCAGCCGTTGTTGGGAGGGATTGCTTTGACAGAGGAGCAGGAGATAGCGTGCGCCGAAATCGCGCCAGAACAGCCAGGAGAGCGGCCACTGGGCGCCGGCCGGGCCTCCGGCCAGGGTGATGATCCCGGCGGAGGGGGAGTCGGCAAAGCCTCGGACAACCCTTTCCCCGCCGGAGAGTGACCGAGAGGAATCCCCAGGGCTGTCCGATCCGAGCATCATGAGATGACCGGATGGCGTAAGGGTTAGGTTCACGACGCAGCCACCGTTCTCATGCTGAATGTGCTATTGACAACATAATTGTAGGGGCGCGGCATGCCGCGCCCGATCGATGCCGCAGGCTACAGCCCTGCTGCGGCTAGCTTCTCCAGGAGCTTCTTCTGCTCTCCGGTGACCAGTTCGGGAACCTTCACCGTGATCTTCACATAGAGATCCCCTTTGCCGGAGCTCCCCCGGTGGGGAATCCCGCACCCTTTCAGCCTGATCCGGGTCCCCGACTGGACCCCGGCAGGCACCTTGATCCGCTTGGGAGTATCCAGCGTCGGCACGTCCAGGGTGGTCCCCAGAACCGCCTCGGAGAACCGGATCTGCCGCTCCGCCACCAGGTCGTCGCCATCCCGGACGAAATCCGGGTCCCCCCCCACTCTGACCGTCAGATAGAGGTCGCCGCTGGGGGCGCCGCCGGAACCGCCCCCCCCCTTCCCCTTTACCCGGAGCTGGGCCCCCTCGGTAATCCCCGCAGGGATCTTCACGGAAAGCTCTTCCCGCTGCCCCCCGTGCTGGAACCCCACCCGCTTCTCTCCCCCGAAAGCGGCCTCCCGGAGGGTGACCGGGAGATCCATGGCCAGGTCCTCCCCCTTGCGGTGTCCCTGACGGGAGCCGAAGCCGCCACGCCCCCCTCCGCCGAAGAACCGGGAAAAGACGTCGCTGGAGCCGAACCCCATGTCGCGGAACAGATCGTTGACATCGACCCCCCGGAAGATATCTTCCTGGGAGAACTTCTGATGAAAGCCGTCGGTGCCGAATTGGTCATACTGCTTCCGTTTTTCCGTATCGGAGAGAACGGCGTACGCCTCGCTGATCTCCTTGAACCGATCCTCGGCCTGCTTGTCTCCCGGATTCTTGTCCGGATGATACTTAACCGCCAGCTTGCGGTAAGATTTTTTGATCTCATCGGCCGTGGCGTCCTTCTTGACGCCAAGCAGTTCATAATAGTCACGATTTGCCATCTTTACTCCCCTCATCACGCTAATTGCCGGTACTGTAATGATTGTGAGCTCCGCTGTCAACCTTCCAGGAGGGCGCCATTCCTTGACAGGGCCGATTCTTTCGTCATACAGTACGCTTTCCGGCTGCGCAGCTATCTTCACCGCGCCGGTCATCACCCAAATAATCAACGCAGAGGAGGCTTCATGAAACGCGCAGTCATCATCGGCGGAGGAATTTCCGGGCTCGCCACGGCCTGGCTGCTCCAGAGAAGAGCGGAACAGGAAGGGATCGAGCTCGCCCTGACGCTGGTGGAAAAAGAGCCGCTCATGGGGGGCAAGATCAGGAGCATCAGAGACGATGGATATCTCTGCGAATGGGGACCCAACGGCTTCCTGGATAGCAAACCACAGACCCTGGATCTCTGCGCGGAACTGGGGGCCTCAAGCCGGCTTCTCCGAAGCAACGACAACGCCCGCAAGCGGTTCATCTACTCCGGCGGCATCCTCAACCGACTGCCGGAGAATGGCCCGTCATTCCTCAAGAGCTCACTCATCTCCTGGCCGGGCAAGCTCCGCCTGGCCATGGAGCCGTTCATTCCCAAGTACACCGCGAGCACGGACGAGAGCTTGGCGGCCTTCGGTCGCCGCCGCCTGGGGGACGAGGCGCTGCGCAAGCTGATCGCCCCCATGGTCTCTGGAATCTTCGCCGGCAACCCGGAGACCATGTCGCTGGTCTCCTGCTTTCCCCGGATAGCCGAACTGGAGCGGGAGTATGGCGGCCTCATCAAGGCGATGATCTCCCTGGCCAAGAAGAAGAAACAGGAGCAGGCCGCGGGGAAGGTCGTCTCCTCCGCGGCAGGCCCCGGAGGGGTCCTCACCTCGTTCAGGGACGGGACCCAGACCCTGTCGGAGATCCTCGTCTCCCGGCTGGAGGGGATGGAACTGCTCAGCGGCGTCGAGGTCAAAGAGGTGAGAAAGGGGGGAACTGTCCCCTACCGCCTCATCACCGACCAGGGCGAACTGGAGTGCGACCTGGCGATCATCGCGGCCCCGGCCTATGCGGCCGCCGAGATGCTGTCGCAACTCTCGCCTGGTGTCGCCTCGACCTTGAATGAGATCCCCTACTCTTCCATGACCGTGGTCTGTTTCGGCTATGACCGGGAGCTGATCAGCCGGGATCTGGACGGCTTCGGCTATCTCATCCCCAAGGAGGAGAAGCGGAACACCCTGGGAACACTCTGGGACTCCAGCATCTTCGAGAATCGGGCGCCGACGGGGAAGGTGCTGCTCCGGAGCATGATGGGGGGGGCCTGCTTCCCGGACTACGTGAAGCTTCCCGACGAAGAGATCATCAAACGGGTCCGGGCCGACCTGAAGGTTATCATGGGGATCGACGCCCCCCCTTCCTTTGCCCGACTCTTCCGGCACGAACAGGCGATCCCCCAGTACACCGTGGGGCACGGCAAACGGCTGGCAGCCCTGAGCGAAGGGTGCGCCGCTCTCCCGGGGATCATCCTCACCGGAAACTCCTACCGCGGCATCGGGCTCAACGACTGTGTGGCCGCCGCCCACCGGGCCGCCGACGAAGGGATGGCGCAGCTGAAGAAGCGCTGACTGCGGTCACAGCCGGGTCAGGTCGTCATACTCTTCATCATGGGGATCGATATGGATCATCACGTCCCCCACGTTGGGAAAACCCTGGAAGATCAGCCTTTTCACCCTGGTCGCCACGTCGTGCGACTCCTTGACGGTCATAGCCGGGTCCATCTCCAGCTTGAGATCGACTATCATATACTGCCCGGAGCGTCTCCCCCGGATCTCGTGAACATGTTCGACCTGGCCGACACTCTCAGCCAGGCGGGTGACCTCGGCAATGAAGTCAGGGGGGGGGCTGCCGTCCATGAGGTCGTGGGCCGCGTCCCGGAAGGTCTGGTAGCCGATATGCAGGATGAATAAGGAGGTGAGTCCGGCCGCCAGGGGGTCCATGAACCCGAATCCGCAGAAGGCGCCCACCACCCCGGCCAGGGTCGAGATAGAGGTTATAGCATCTTTACGATGATCCCGGGCGATGGCCAGGAGGGCCGGACTCGCCAGCTGCTCACCGGTCTTCTGGGTAAACCGGTAGAGCCACTCCTTGATGATGATGGTGAGAAACGCCGCCACCACGGCGATCATGCCGGGGGACTTGAAATCGCGATCCAGAATCGAGTGAACCGAGTCCACGAGAATCCAGCCACCGGTGGCGACAATCACCAGCGATATCAACAGGGCGGAGAGGCTTTCCGCCCGGCCGTGTCCATAGGGGTGTTCTTCGTCGAACGGCTTCCTCCCCAGTTTCAGCGCTAACATGGTGGAGAAGATCGCCACGAAATCGCACGCGCTCTCGATGCCATCGGCAAAGACGGCATCGGAGCGCCCCCAATGCCCGGCGGCCAGCTTGAAGGTCATCAGTACCGCATTGACCCAGAAGCCGATCTGGATAATCCGGTCGGCGCTGTCAAATCGTTCACTTCTCTGCATGGTTGCTCCCCGTAGAGTGGGAGCGCATACCGCCGTTCCCTTGTGACCTTCCTGCTATCGGTGCTCCCGGGTCTCGTGAAACTCCAGCCCCTTCCAGTTCTCCATGGTGTTCTCCAGCCGCCAGGCGCTGGTGGCCAGATAGGTCAGGTTCCCCTCCCCGTCCAGATAGAGGTTCATCACCTCCTTCCTCTGGAACTCCTCCAGCAGCTTCTTCTCTCCGGTGACCCAGCGGGCGGTGGCGTAGTTCACCGGCTCATAGGTCGCCTTGACCTTGTACTCGTGCTCCAGCCGGTGCATGACCACCTCGAACTGGAGGAGTCCAACGGCGCCGACAATCCAGTCGGCCCCCATCAACGGCCGGAAAACCTGGGTGGAGCCCTCTTCGGCGAGCTGAACCAGCCCCTTCTCCAACGCCTTCGACTTCATGGGGTCCAGAAGACGGACCTTCCGGAAATGCTCCGGAGCGAAGTTGGGGATCCCGGTGTACTTGAGCTCCTCCCCCTGGGTGAAGGTATCGCCGATCTTGATGACACCATGGTTGTGGATGCCGATGATGTCTCCCGGGTACGCCTCCTCCACGTTGGTCCGGTCCTGGGCCATGAAGATGGTGGCGTTGGCAATGGCCATGTCGCGGCCGAGCCTCAGGTGACGCACCTTCATCCCCCGGGTAAAGAGTCCGGAACAGATCCTGAAGAAGGCGATCCGGTCCCGGTGTGCCGGGTCCATGTTCGCCTGGATCTTGAAACAGAAGCCGGTGAACGGCTCCTCGTAGGGAGAGACGGTCCTGGTCACCGCCTCCCGGGGGAGCGGAGAAGGGGCGTGAGCCACGAAGGTGTCCAGGAGCTGCTGGACCCCGAAGGTATTGACGGCGCTGCCGAAGAAGACCGGAGTCTGAAGGCCGGCCCGATACGCCTCTTCGTCGAAGGGGTGAGCCGCCCCCTCCAGAAGCTCCACGTCGTTTCTCAGCTCTTCAACCTGGGAGCCGAGGAGTTCGTCCAAGCGCGGGTCATCCAGGCCGGTGACACTGATGATCTGACCGGTTCCCCGCTCCGCCTCCGGATCGAAAAAGGTCAGCTCCTTGGTATAGAGGTGGTAGGTTCCTCTGAACCGTTTCCCCATCCCCACCGGCCAGGTCATGGGGGCGCAGTTTATCTTGAGGACGCTCTCGATCTCGTCGATTATGTCGATGGGCTCCCGCCCCTCCCGGTCCAGCTTATTGACGAAGGTCATTATGGGGGTATGCCGCAAACGGCAGACCTCCAGGAGCTTCTTGGTCTGACTCTCCACCCCTTTCACCGAATCGATAACCATGAGGACCGAATCCACGGCGGTAAGAACCCGGTAGGTGTCCTCGGAGAAATCATTATGGCCGGGGGTATCCAAGAGGTTGATCTCGTAAGCGCCGTAGGTGAACTTCATCACCGAGGAGGTAACCGATATCCCCCGCTGCTTCTCCATCTCCATCCAGTCCGATGTGGCATGCCGGGCAGCCTTGCGCGCCCGGACTTCTCCAGCCTGCTGAATCGCCCCGCCGAAGAGAAGAAGCTTCTCGGTGATGGTGGTCTTGCCGGCGTCAGGATGGCTGATGATGGCAAACGTGCGCCTCCGGTCGATCTCCTGCTCGTTATGCTTCTTCACGGTTTCTACTCCTACGGAAATTTCTTTCACAACGCAAAGAAAGACGAAGAGGGTATCTTCGCCTTCCGAACTGTTATTTCTACCTGACCAACGAAAAAAGGGCAACTAAAATCATCTCTTCCAGAGGAACCGGTCCATTGGCAACGATTCTCCACAAGCGTCGCCTGCAGTAAGAAAGCCCTTCCGTTCCCGGTAGCGAGAGTGATAGAGTAACCCTGCCTTTTTATCCGCACGTCGACGTTTTGCCAAGAGTATGTTTGTCGATACCCACTGCCACCTTACATCAGCCTCTCTCACCGGGCGTCTCCCTGAGCTTTTGCGCCGCGCCGCTGACGCCGGTGTCACCCGCTTCATTGTCCCTGGTGTAGGAGCTGCCGAGTGGGATGAGCTCTTTGCGCTGTGCGACCGGTGGCGAACAATTTATCCGGCGCCCGGCATCCACCCCTTTCGGGCCGATTCCTGTGACGATGAAGCTCTCTACCGGCTGGAGCAGCACTCTGTGAGCGCCGTGGCTATCGGGGAGATCGGTCTTGACTACAGCTGTGCCCTCTCCCGATCTCTTCAGCAGCATGCGTTCCGATCGCAACTTCACGTGGCGCTGGGCCATGGACTACCGGTCATCGTCCATTGCCGCAAAGCCTTTGCCGATGCTCTCTCCATTCTGCGTGAGGCTCAGGTTTGGCGCGTCGGCGGGGTTATGCACGCCTTTTCCGGGAGCCCGGAGATCGCCGCAGAGTGTGTCGGACTCGGTCTCACCATAGGCGTAGCCGGCCCGGTCACCTTCGAGAACGCAATCAGACCGGTTGAGGTTGTGCGCCGAACCCCGCTTGCGAGCCTTCTTCTGGAAACAGATGCTCCGGACCTCACCCCATCACCCCATCGTGGCAGCTGCAACGAGCCGGCATTCCTGATTCATATCGCCAGAAAAGTGGCCGCGATAAAGGGAATTTCAATTAAAGAAGTCGCTGAGGTGACCACTAATACCGCCGTCTCTCTGTTCCGGCTCAGTTGAGCCAACGCTCACAACCGGCAGTGAGTGCGCAATTTTTTTGTTGAATTATATTTTTTTATGCATATACTGCGCATGCTAAATCTTCAGCTAACTACCGAGGAGGGGATCGCGATGGGCAGAGAGTATACCGTACAGGAGGCGCTGAAACTCGCCATTCAGGCAGAGAAAGACAGCATGGATTTCTATCGCCGGGCAGCTTCCGTCACGAACAACGACCGGGCTAAAAAAGTGTTCGATCTTCTGGCCAATGAAGAGGCCGGTCACCTCAAGGCTTTTTTCGATCACTACAAGGGAACTGAGTTTGGCGACCTGAAATCATTCATGACGACACCTCCCAACCTCTTGAACGTGGTTAACGCCGAACTGGAGAAGGCCATCACCACGGAAACACATGAGCAGAAGGCCCTAGAGATAGCACTCGCCGAAGAGAAGTCGTGCATCGACCAGTACACCTTCTTCGCCAGAGATATGGTCGATCCACTGGTCAAGAGTATCTTTCAGCGGGTCGTCAAGGAGACTGAACAGCACTATGCACTCATCGAATCCGAATACGCCCACATCATGGGGATGGTACATGAATCCGATCAGGATACATTCGTAAGGGAATAGCAGCAGTTCGGTGGCCATATACGTTGGAGAACGGCGTCCATATCAGGGGCGCCGTTCTCTGGCTGCGTAGAATCCGCGCTGAAGTTCAGATCACTTACCATCCCTCCATAAAAGGCACCGCTCTCCCCCATCGCAATTCAATCGTCCACAGCGCCCTGTACGCCTCCTCGAATTACACTATAGTTGCACCGAATCAACCAAATCGTAAAGAGTTATTGACATAAAGTCGTTGCCAGGGTATAGCTACTGACACTTCTTTACAAAACTTGCGAGGATGGCTCCGAATGAAACAAACGCCTTCATCTGAGAGTATCTCCATACGGACCTTCGGAGGCCTGACTTTTTACCGCAATGGTCACCCTATTGCGATTCAGTGGGACAGTCAGAAGGCGCGCCTCCTCTTCTGCTACCTCCTCATAACCTCTGACCAGTGGGTGCACCGGACACAACTGATCGAACTGCTCTGGCCAGGTTGCAATTATGAGGCTGGATTTAAGAACTTCAAGACTACCCTGAGTAGGCTCCGTAAGTCCTTGAGCGGCAGTAAAGAGCTGTTTAACCCTATTCTGGCTCAGGGAGATGCGTACCGGATCAACTTCGAATCAATTACCTGCGACTGCGGGGAATTCAGGGCCAGCGCCATTACCGGGATTCGCCTCATGGCTCGCGGCCAGATTCGTGAGGCCAAGAACCACCTGGAAAAGGTCAATGATCTTTATGCCGCCGAATTTCTGCCGGAGGAGCCTGTGGACCAGTTTATCGCCAGGGCACGAGCCGAGATGATAGATCTTCACCATTCCACCATCAAGCTCCTGGCTGGGCTCTATGAGTCTGAAGAGCGCACAGACCTCGTCGCGACCCTCAAGACTCTGGCCCATTTCCCCTCATTTCAGTGCAGCTGATACATACCCGAACAGTTCGGACCCCAGATTACGTAAGCCGCTCCTCCAAAAGGGAGCGGCTTTTCACATCGGCGCGAAATTCACATCCACTGTTCGCTCATCGGTAAAAAAAAAGAGCGGCCATGGCCGCTCTTTTTTACTGAAAGTGCATCGATTTATCTACGTACTGCTTTACCCGCGACCTGGACCCTGATGAGCGCCCGCTCCAGAGCGAGTTCATACTTACGGAACTCCTTATCCTCGGGGGAGAGCTTCTTCATTGCCTCTTCTGCCCGCAGGACGGCAGATCTTGCGCGGTCCAGGTCAATCTCGTCGGCCGGTTCAGCCGTCTCGACAAGGATAGTGACTTTATCGTCCTCAACCTCGAAGTACCCCCAATTCAGGGCCAGATGATCAAGCTTGCCAGCAACCTTATAGCTCAGTTCGCCGATCTTAAGCGAGGTAAGAAAGGGAGCGTGTCCAGGGAGCACCCCGAATTCACCTAACGAACCGGTTGCGGTGATCTCTTCAACCTCTATGGAAAGGACCTTACGGTACGGTGTAACCAGGTCCATCGTCATTTTATCGGCCATAGTATTTCCTCAACGCGCGGAGTGCTTGGCGCTTGGTTCTTTCCACTGCCTGGAGCCGCTCACGCGCCCCTCTTTACGCTACGAGCTTCTTCGCCTTTTCCAACGCTTCCTCTATACCGCCAACCATGTAAAAAGCCTGCTCAGGAATGTCATCATGCTTGCCGGCGACAATCTCCTGGAACCCTTTGATGGTGTCTTTCAGATCGACATAGACCCCGGGGGTACCAGTGAACGCCTCGGCAACATGGAACGGCTGCGACAGGAAACGCTGAATTTTACGCGCCCTGGAGACGACAAGCTTGTCCTCTTCAGAAAGCTCGTCCATGCCGAGAATAGCGATGATGTCCTGAAGATCCTTGTACTTCTGGAGGACATACTGCACGGACCGGGCGACAGCGTAATGCTCCTCGCCGACAACCTGCGGATCAAGGATCCGGGAGGTTGAGTCCAGCGGATCAACGGCAGGGTAGATGCCGAGCTCGGCGATCTGCCGGGAGAGAACGGTGGTCGCATCAAGATGGGCGAAGGCGGTAGCCGGCGCCGGGTCTGTCAAGTCGTCGGCGGGGACGTAGATCGCTTGAACTGACGTGATGGAGCCCTTGTTGGTGGAGGTAATACGCTCTTGCAACTCCCCCATCTCGGTGGCCAGGGTCGGCTGATAACCAACGGCCGACGGGATGCGGCCAAGGAGTGCGGAGACCTCAGAACCTGCCTGTGTGAACCGGAAGATATTGTCGATAAAGAGAAGCACGTCCTGCCCTTCTTCATCACGGAAATATTCAGCCACAGAAAGAGCCGATAGGGCAACCCGTGAACGGGCGCCGGGGGGCTCGTTCATCTGGCCGTAGATCAAGGCAGCCTTATCGATGACGCCCGAATCCTTCATTTCGTGCCAAAGGTCATTCCCTTCCCGGGTCCGCTCGCCGACGCCGGCGAAGACCGAGAACCCGCCGTGCTGCTTGGCGATATTGTTGATCAGCTCCATAATGAGGACAGTCTTACCGACTCCGGCGCCGCCGAAAAGGCCGATCTTGCCGCCGCGCACATAAGGGGCGAGGAGGTCGACGACCTTTATGCCGGTGACGAAGGATTCGATCTTGGTGGACTGGTCCGCGAAAAGCGGGGTCGGCCGGTGAATCTCGTACTCTTTGTCGGAACCTATGGGGCCCATCTCATCAACCGGCTCGCCGATCACGTTCATGATGCGACCAAGGGTCTTGCGACCCACCGGCATGACGATCTGCTTCCCGGTATCCCTGACCGCCTGGCCACGAACAAGGCCGTCGGTGGAATCCATGGCGATGGTCCGCACAACGTTTTCACCCAGGTGCTGGGCTACTTCAAGGACCAGATTTTCGGGACGGTCGTCAATGGACGGGTTTGTCAACCGAAGGGCATTAAAGATCAGAGGGAGTTTACCCGGTTCAAACACCACGTCCACAACCGCTCCAACAACCTGAGTAATCTTACCGATGTTCTGACTCATGATTCCTTCTTCCTCCTGCGGCCTGTAAAGCGGCCGTTCTCGTATGGTGATTCGGTAGCGATTATCCCTTAATGGATTCTGCGCCTGAGATTATCTCCGTGAGCTCCGTGGTAATGGCCGCCTGGCGCGCCCGGTTGTAGATGAGTGTCAGCTTGCCGATCATCTCCGTGGCGTTATTGGAGGCGCTGTCCATGGCGGTCATCCGAGCTCCGTGTTCGGAGGCGACAGATTCCAGCATCGCCTTGAATACGGCGACCTCAATGGACTTGGGAAGAAGCTCTCCGAGCAGGTCACTCTTGGTTGGTTCGTAGATATATTCGATACTGCTCTCTGACGCCTCTTCCGATGCTGCCGGTGGGGAGATGGGAAGAAGCTGTTCACAGGTGATATCCTGGGACATGACACTGCGAAAGGCATTATAGAAGAGGAAGACGTCATCGTACTCTTCGGCAAGAAAACCGTCGATAATCTCCCCGGCCACAAGCGCCGCTGCCTGGTACGTCGGCTTGGAGATGATTCCCACATAGTTTTTTGCCATCTTCTGACGATTTTTGAGGAAATCGTACCCTTTACGGCCGATTGTCGCCACCGTTACCTCAGAGTAGGCTTCACCGCGTTCGCGGATGAAACGCTCCACAGCCTTGCTGATGTTGGCGTTGAAACCGCCGCAAAGACCACGATCGGAGGTAACCAAGAGGACAAGCGCCCGGGGAGAGGTCTCGCGCCGGACCATGAGAGGATGCGGGTCCGACTCCTGTGATTGGGCTAATCGCTCCATCACCTCATGAAGTTTGCTCGCGTAGGGGCGGGCCGCAACCACGTTGTCCTGGGCACGACGGAGTTTCGCCGCACTGACCATTTTCATGGCCTTGGTTATCTGCCGGGTACTCTTCACCGACACTATCCGCTTTTTGATACTTTTCAGATTAGCCATGCGGCATCCCGTCCTTCATTGTCGTGAATCTCTTCAGATTAGTCGTGCTGCAGAGTGTACGTTCTTCTCGAACTTACGCCTTAAATTCCTTCTTGAATTCGTTCATGGCAGCGATGAGCTTGCCCTTCAGCTCGTCGCTGATGGCCTTCTTATCACGCAGTTCATCCATGATCGCAACCTTTTTCGTATCAAAGAAGGTGAACAGTTCCGGCTCGTACCGTTTGAGCGCCGAAACCGGATACTCATCAAGGAAGCCGTTGTTGGCGGCGAAGATAATCAGAACCATCTTTTCCGAAGTGAGTGGCTTGTACTGGGGCTGCTTGAGGATCTCGACGAGTCGTTCGCCTCGAGCAAGCTGCATCTGGGTTGCCTTATCCAAATCTGAACCGAACTGGGCAAATGCCGCCATCTCACGATACTGGGCCAGGTTGAGGCGCAGCGTTCCAGCCACCTGCTTCATCGCCTTGGTTTGAGCGGAACCGCCGACGCGGGAAACCGAGATACCCACGTTGATGGCCGGACGGACACCGGAGTAGAAGAGATCCGCTTCCAGGAAGATCTGACCGTCGGTGATGGAGATGACGTTGGTCGGAATATAGGCCGATACGTCCCCCGCCTGGGTCTCGATGATCGGCAGCGCGGTAAGTGACCCGGCGCCGCATTCGTCGGAGACCTTAGCCGCACGTTCGAGGAGACGACTGTGGAGATAGAATACGTCGCCAGGATATGCCTCGCGTCCTGGCGGACGGCGGAGCAGGAGCGAGAGTTGGCGATAGGCAACGGCCTGCTTGGAAAGATCATCGTAAATGATCAGGGCGTGTCTGGCGCTGTCGCGGAAATACTCGCCCATGGTGACGCCGGTGTAGGGAGCGATGTATTGGAGCGGCGCCGGTTCCGATGCGGTGGCTGCGACCACGATGGTGTACCCCATGGCGCCATGTTCGGTGAGCTTGGAGACGACCTGCGCCACGGTGGAACGCTTCTGGCCGATGGCGACATAAATACAGACAACATCGCCCCCTTTCTGGTTGATTATCGTGTCCATGGCGACGGCGGTCTTGCCGGTCTGACGGTCACCGATGATCAATTCGCGCTGTCCGCGGCCGATTGGAACCATGGCGTCAATGGCCTTGAGTCCGGTGGCCATGGGCTGATGCACGGATTTCCGCTTGACGATGCCGGGTGCCTTGACCTCAACCTTGCTGAAGGTCGTGGTATTGATCGGCCCCTTGCCGTCGATGGGCTCGCCGATGGCGTTAACCACGCGGCCTATCAGGGCTTCGCCAACCGGGACTTCCACGATCCGTCCGGTCCGCTTGACTGTGTCCCCTTCCCTGATCTCCTCGAAGTCGCCGAGGATGGCGGCGCCGACGTTATCTTCTTCAAGGTTCAGTACCATGCCGGCAACGCCGCCGGGGAATTCGAGGAGCTCGCCGGCCATGGCCTTGTCCAGGCCGTAGATGCGGGCAATACCGTCACCGATGGAGATGATGGTGCCGGTCTCGGCAACCTCAACCTCTTTGCCGTATCCCTTGATCTGCTTCTTGATAATCTCGCTGATTTCTTCGGCTCTGATTTCCATAGGAACGTCTCACCCCTTCTGTAATATGCCTTCAATCCGATTGAGTTGGGTCCTGATACTGCCGTCGTATACCATGTCGCCGATCTTGGTGACCACCCCGCCAATGAGCGCCGGGTCTACTTCCACCGAGAGGACGACCTTCTTCCCAGTGCTCGTGGCCAGCGCATCCTTGATCCCCTGCACCTGCTCAGCATCCAGCGGCATGGCGGAGTAGAGAATCGGGCGCACTACACCGGAGATATCATCGGCGTAGCTTCCATAGGAGGTGATTATTGCAGAGAGGAATGAGATCCGTCCTCGGCCAAGGAGTAGCTGGAGGAAGTTGGCCACCGTCCCGGAGATATCCATACGGGTCAGGATATCCAGCATTATGCCTCGTTTCTCGTCGGAACCGTAGGCTGGATTGATCAGGACAGATCTGAGGGCGCTCTGGGAACCCAGGAGGGTCTCAAAGCGGGTCAACTCCCCGTGAATCGGCTCCACCCGCTGCTCTTCAGCGGCAAGCTGCACCAGGGCCTTGGCGTAACGCCGGGCAATCGCATTCGTAATCAATGTAGCTCCACCACCTTGGAAAGATAGTCGCCGACCAATTTGTCCTGGTCGTTCTTTGTGATGTTCTGCCTGATCTTCTGTTCTGCAAGCTCAACCGCCAGGCGAGCCGCCTCCTGACGGAGTATGGTCCTGGCCTTCAGGACCTCCTGTTCCGCCAACTGTCGTGCCTGCTCCTTGATCTTTTCGGCCATGGAGTTTGCCTCTGCGATGAGGCGTACCTTCTCCGCTTCGGCTTCGCTCTTGATGCCGGCCGACAGGAGGTCAATTTCCTTGTTGGCCGATTCGAGCTTGGCGCTGTACTCTTTGAGCTTTTGCTCCGCCGCTTCACGAGCCGTGGCGGCCTCGCGCAGCAGTGTCTCAATGCCGTCCTGACGGGCCTTTAAGCCCCCCTTTACATTCTGTTTGATCACTGCCCAGATGATGATCCCGGCAAGAACCGCGAAGTCGACAACACGCCAGATGAAGTCCTTCAGCTGAGCGCCTGAGTCGTGGTGCCCTCCCCCTTCCGAGGCAGCGGCGATAGCCGCCATGCCGAGGATTCCAACGCAGATCGCCGTGACGCGCAGGGCTTTTCTCCGATTTTCCGTTACAGTCAGCTGCAGCATCTTACAGACTCCTTCCAAGAACCTTCTCACAGATATCAGACGATAGAAAGAGCGCCTGCTTCCTGAGTAGCTCCCGGGCGTCGGCGGTTTCTTTTGCAACCTTCTCACGGATGGCGGAGATAGTGACGGTCGCCTCCTGGCGAGCCTTCTCCAGAAGCGTCTGCTCCTCTATCTCGGCAGCCTTCTTTGCAGTGGCCCGCTCATTGGCTGCCTGAGCCCTGACATCGGACATCCGGGCCTCGTATGCGGTGACCTTCTCCTGGACGCTGGCGTCCACGGCATCGGTTCTCTGGCGGGCGCCATTTATCTCTGCCGCCCGGTCAGCCAGAGCCTTACGGATCGGCTTGTAGAGAAACGTGTTGAGAATGAAGAGCAGGAGGAAGAAGTTAACGATCTGAATGAAAAATGCCAGGTCAAGAGTTATCACGGATGTACCCCGTCAGGAGAGAATTACATGCAATTTAACGCCTTCTGTGCGTCAAAACAGTGGATAGCTACCACATAGAAACAACTGCTGTCAAGCTATTTCCTGAAAAAGTCTAAAAAAACCGGAGAGAGACCCTTGACTCTGGACTCTGGGGTTCCATCCGGATCATATTCCCAGGAGGTCGATGATTCGGGTCAGCTCGGAGCTGTCGCTGAAGCTGATCTCGATCTTCCCTCTTCTCCCGCTCTTGGAGATGGCGACCTTGGAGGTGAAGTGCCGCTTAAGCCGCTCCTGAAGATCGGTCAGCTCCGGAGTCAGCGGCGTCGCCCGGAGGCTCTTTGCCGGCCCGCTCTGCAAGCGGCGCACCAGGGATTCGGTGTCGCGTACGGAGAGCCCCCGCTTGACCACCTCATCCCGTGCAGCTTTCATAAGATTGGATTCGGCCAGCGGCAACAGGGAGCGGCCATGTCCCATGGTGATCCGCTCTTCCACGATGTCCTTCTTGATCTCTTCGGGGAGCTTCAGCAGCCGCAGTGCGTTGGCCACCGTGGAGCGCTCCTTCCCAACCCGTTTGGCCAACTCCTCCTGGGAGAGATCCATGGCGATCATCAGCGCCTGATAGGCCTCGGCCTCTTCTACGGCGTTCAGATCCTCCCTCTGAATGTTCTCTACCAGGGCTAGTTCCAGCGCCGTCTGGTCGGAGACATCCTGGATGACCACCGGAACCTCCCGGTACCCAGCCTTCTGGGCCGCCCGCCACCGCCGCTCTCCGGCGATCAGCTCGTAATGATCATCCTTCTTCCGGACTACCAGCGGCTGGATGATCCCCTTTTCCCTGATGGAGGCGGCCAGCTCCTCCAGCTTTTCACCGGAGAAGGTCTTGCGCGGCTGCCCCCGCAAGGGGCGGATCTCCTCGATGGGGCAGGAGAAGTAGATTCTCCCCCGCTCTTCCACCACCGGGAGGAGTGCCGCCATCCCCCGGCCGAGAGCGCTTTTTTTAACCATGGGGCACCTCCCTGGCGATCAGCTCCTTGGCCAGCTCAAGGTAGCTGGCCGCCCCTCGTGAGGCGATATCGTAGAACATGATCGGTCTGCCGTGGCTGGGCGCCTCGGAAAGCCTGACGTTACGGGGAATGACCGTGGTAAAGGTCTCCCGGGGGAAGTGCTCGCGGATCTCCTCGCTCACCTGTCGGGCCAGATTGTTACGGCCGTCGAACATTGTAAGGAGAATTCCTTCGACACTCAGCCCTGGATTGAGCCCCTTGCGGACCAGGCCTATGGTGGTGAGGATATGTGAGAGCCCCTCCATTGCGTAGAACTCGCACTGCAGCGGGATCAGTACCGATTCGGCGGCGGCCAGGGCGTTGAGGGTGAGCAGACCCAGAGAGGGGGGGCAGTCGATGAGGATATAGTCGTAACCGTCCTCAAGCTCGGCCAGGGCTCGCTTCAGCTTCCGCTCCCGGTCTGTGGCACTGACCAGCTCCAGTTCGGCGCCGGCCAGGTCCCCGGTGGAGGGAAGTACCTGGAGTCCGGCAAAGGGGGTGGTGACGATGACCTCCCGTGGATCCATATCGTTAATGAGGACATCATACACACACTGTTCCAGCCTGTTCCTGTCGATACCGGCCCCGCTGGAGGCGTTCCCCTGAGGGTCCATATCGACGAGGAGAATCCTCCGTTCAGCGGCAGCCAGCGAGGCGGAGAGGTTCACGGCGGTGGTGGTCTTACCTACCCCCCCCTTCTGGTTGGCGATACAGATAATCTTAGCCATAGTTTTTTTAGTCTGTGTGATCTCTTGAGTGTCTAAGCGGGAGGTCGTCCGGCGCGGGAATGACGCTGACAAGTACCACAAAGCGCCGGCTATGGGAAGGGAATTTTCTTGCCTCATTTACCCTGCCGGGTATACTGGGCGAACTTTATCAGCATCTCACAAGGAGTACTGCATGGTCCGGTTCGCCAATCTCGGCATCACCGCCAAGTTCACCATCATCCTCACCCTCTGCATGATCGCCCTCTTTGTCTGTGGCGGAATCTACGGCTATCAGCGGCAGCAGAAGCTGATCCTCATGGGTGAGGTCGATAACGCCCGGATCATCGCCCGCCAGATCGTCGAGGCCCGCGAATACATGGCCGAGGTACTCACCGGCGAACCATCCCGCAACTACAACCTGGTCCCGCAGGTGGTGGCGACCCAGATCGCCCAGAGGATCACAAAAAACAGCACCTACTATGTCCGGCAGGTCTCCCTCAGGTTCAGGAATCCCGCGAACCGCCCCGATCCCTATGAAGAAGAACAGCTCAAGGGGTTTAACGACGGCGCCACCAACGAGACCTACCGGATTGTCTTCGGTCCGAAGGGGGAGGAACTCCGCTACCTGCTCCCCATGAAGGCCGAGAAGTCATGCCTTGAGTGTCACGGCAGCTTCGAGTCGGCGCCCTCATTCGTCCGGCAGCGCTTCCCCAAGGGACACCCATCCTACAACTATCACCCGGGAGAGATCATCGGCGCAGTTTCGGTCACGATCCCCCTCACGGGACTCTACCGGGAGATGTCGGTCAACCTCAGGCACGACCTCATCATCCGGGGAGGGCTCTTCCTGCTGGTGCTCTTCTTCATGGGGTACATGATCCATCGGGTCGTTATCAATCCGATCTCCCTGGTGGCCAGGAGCATCAACCGGGTGGCCCGAACCGGGAGCTTCAGTGACCGAATCCCCGAGAGGGGTGTTGACGAGGCGGGGCAACTTATCACGGCCTTCAATGACATGATGGCCGAACTGGAACGAAAGACCGAGCAGAGCAGGGAATCGGAGGAGCGCTACCGGAACTTCATTCGGATGGCTCGTTCCGCCGTGGTGACCTTCCTGGATGACGGCAAGATCATCATCTCCAACGAAAAAGCGGAGCGGCTCTTCGGGAAGAGCCGTCAGGAGATCATCGGTGAGGATTTTTACCGGTTTCTGGAGGGGGGCGACGGACTCAAGGCAAAAATCTACGTCAGCCTGACCGCAGGGGCCGAGGGGATGATCATCGAGACCCGGGAGCATCGGGTCGTGAACGCCTCCGGTGACCGTCTCCCCTTTGAGATCGCCCTCTCCACATCGAAGACGGGAGGGAAAACGATGATCACCGCCATCCTGCGCGACCTCTCCGCGGAGGGCTCCAGAAGGATCTGAACGGGAACAGCAAAAAAGGGGGCTGATCAATCAGCCCCCTTTTTTGTGTACGGAGATGGGAGTAACATAGCCTACTAAGGTTCTTCTTCCTCGGTGAAGGCAATTTCCCGGTAGACCCGTTCCTCTTCAAAGCGCCGGGTCTGCGCCTGGATCTTTTCGATGTCCGCCTTGCATCGGACGCAGTAGCGAGCAAAGGGGAGCACCTTCAACCGGCCGAGGGGGATCTCCTCCTCACACTCCTCGCAGACACCGTATTCGCCATCCACCAGCCTGTCCAGCGCCTCGTCTATGCTCCGCAGTTTCTCCCGTTCCCGGTCCCCGAGAAGCAGATCGAGTTCCCGGTCCCGTTCACTGGACGCCTGGTCATAGATATCACCGCCGGACTCCCCTTCCGAGGCGTCCGTTCCGGTTCGAACCGATTTCTGTATTTCGGCGAGTGTCGTCTCCTTCATACTCAGGAGAATTCCCCGCATCTCTTCGACTTTTTCCTTCATCAGGATCTCCGTGTCATCGGGAATGGGTGCAGTGAAAAAAGTCCCGGAATAATAAACCACGTGCCGGCATTGTCAAGAAAAAACCGGGGCAGTGAATAATCTGCGAGGCGTCAGGGGTTAAGGACTGAACTCACGATCTCACCGATGATATCGTAGTCGGACGAGTCAGTTACCCGGACCGGGACAACGTCTCCCACATTGGCGGTCCCGGCGGTGATATAGACCAGTCCGTCGATGTCCGGTGCCTGACGAGATGAACGCCCCTTGAGGAGAAGATCGGTCTCGTCGCTGTACCCCTCCACCAGCACCTGCTCAACGGTCCCGATGAGGCGCCGGTTCTGCTTGAAGGAGACCCGTGCCTGGACCTTCATCAGCTTCTTGTAGCGCTGCCGTTTGACCCTCTCGGTGACCTGATCCTCCATCTCCGCCGCCGGTGTCCCCTCCTCCCGTGAGTAGCAGAAGACCCCCAACCGGTCGAAGCGCGCCTCTTCAACGAACTGTATCAATCGCTGGATGTCATCGTCACTCTCGCCGGGGAAACCGACGATAAGGGAGGTCCTGATGGCCAGATCGGGAACAGCGCTCCTCAATCGCCCGATGAGCCGCCGAATCTCGGTCTCACCGCCGCGCCGCCCCATCCTCTTCAGGACCGGATCGCTGATATGCTGCAGAGGTATGTCGATATACTTGCAGATTTTCTCCTCGTCCCGGATCAGCCGGATCAGTTCGTCGGTGATGCCGTCGGGATAGGCGTAGAGAAGCCGGATCCAGAGGAGCCCGTCGATCTTTACCAACTCTGCCAGGAGGGCCTCCAGCGACGTGGGCTCGGCGAGTTCGCGGCCGTAGGCGGTGATATCTTGGGCAATGAGGTTGAGTTCCTTGACCCCGCCCGCCACCAGTCCCCGCGCCTCCTTGAGCACCTGGTCGAAGGGGCGGGAGCGGAGCGCACCCCTCAAGGAAGGGATCACGCAGTAGGAGCAGCAGTTGGAGCACCCTTCGGCGATCTTCAGGTACGCCGTATAGGCCGGTGATGAGTTCAGCCGAGGGAGGTCCGGATCGAACACAAAATTGGGGTCCCCCACATAGCGGAGTTGCCCCGGGGTATCGCGCTTCTCCGCCAGGATCTCGGCAATCCGGGGATACTCGCCCGTGCCGATGAAGATATCGACCTCCGGCAGCTCAGCCCCCAGCTCCTCCTGGTACCGCTGGGGGAGGCAGCCGGTAACCACGAGGAGTGTGCAGTTGGCGTCATGCTTGCGCTCCGCCAGATCGAGGATGGTGTCGATGCTCTCCTGCTTGGCTTCCCTGATGAAGGAGCAGGTATTAACGATGATGATATCCGCCTCCTTCTCATCAGTGACGATCTCATACTCCGCGGAGGGGAGGCAGCCGAGCATCACCTCGGCGTCTACCAGGTTCTTCGGGCAGCCAAGGCTGACCATACTGACTTTCTGCTTTACGCTCACAATATCCCCTTATTGATCCTACGACCTGAAATTGAGAAACTGCATCTCCACCCCAAGATCTTTCCCCTTGAGGAGCTGAATGACCTCCTGAAGATCATCGATGTTCTTCCCTGTCACCCGAACCTGCTCGTCCTGAATCTGCGCCTGGACCTTGAGCTTGCTCTCCTTAATGGCGGCGACGATCTCCTTCCCCTTCTCCTTGGAGATCCCCTGCTGGATGGTGATGAACTGGCGGATCATGGAGCCCGAAGCGGGCTCCGCCTTGCCATACTGAAGTGCCTTGAGGGAGAGCCCCCTTTTCAGGAACTTGGTCTGGAGGATATCCACCACCGCCTTGAGCCGAAAATCATCCTCGGTGAGGATCTTGATCCCCTCCTTCTCCTGCAGCACCTCGCTCTTGGACCCCTTGAAATCGTACCGCTGGATGATCTCTTTGACGGTCTGGTTCACCGCATTGTCTACTTCCTGCATATCGATCTTTGAAACGATGTCGAATGACGGCATGCTTTCCTCCGGAAAGCAGGTTAAGGTAGAGGTTAAGGTGGAGGAAACCTGAACCCTTCTCTTCCTGCTCTTCTTGACAGTATATTTCTTTGCCTCAACCTCAACCTCAACCTTAACCTGTACCTCTTCCTCAACCTGTTCCTACTGCTTCACCACCTCCACCCCTGCCGGGACCTTGAAGGTGAAGCGTGACGGGCTGATCCCTCGGTTGCTCCTGACGGCGCTGAACTCCATGGTGGTCCGGTTTCCTCCGGCATCGATGACCGTCGAACCGACCACCGGAAACGGCTCCTTCGGCCGTCCGGTCTCCTGAAACGCATCTACCGCGGTTCCAGAGATGGTCAGCAGCAGCTTTGCCAGGCCCGCGCTCCCCTTCTTGGGAGTCAACTCCAGCAGGTAGTCCCCCTTCTTATCCTGGTGCTCCTTGGCAAAGGTGATGGTGAAGTCCCGCGTAACCTCACCGAGACCGGTCAGATAGGAGATGGCAATGCCGTTGCCGCCGGCGAAGAGGGCCTCGGTATCCATCTGCATCACCTGCTTGTTGTCCGGAATATAGAGCCAGACCGTCTTGCCGTTGCAGACGATCTCCTGCTTCTGAGGTTTCGCATAGTTGAAACGGAACATGGCGGGGAGTCCCGCCCCCTTGCGGAGGGAAAAGTCGCCGGCCCCCTTCTGAACCCGGTCGATACCGGCTATGATGCTCCGCTGGGCAAATGATGCCTGAAGATCCGTCAGCGCCTGGTACCCCTGCTCCAGTGCGGCGACCACCGTCTTCAGCTCCGCGGCCCCGGCCGAAACCGGCATGAGGGAGAGTGTGAAGAGCATGGAAAGCAGCTGGATCATAGGTAACAGCTTCCGCATTCCCCCCATCAGCTGATTGCAACACATATTTTTCTCCGATGCCACCGACCCGTCTGAGGCCGTTGGTGGGTTCATTACAGCAGCGTGGGGATAATACCGGCAAACCGGCATCAAAGTCAATCGGAGCTTGGCAGCGGAGCCGGTGATATGACGGGGATCAAGGGACTCTCCGGACAGCGGCCGTCCCCCCTTTTGCATTGACACTCTTTCTCACCGGGTGGTATGTAAATAAAGAACGAACCATCCGGAGGAGAGTATCTCAACCCAAGGAGCCTCGACCATGACCATCGATACCGATCTGGGAGCCTTCCTTTCGTCGTCCGCCTTCGGCGTGGCCGGAGCATCCACCAACCGGGACAAGTTCGGCAACAAGGTCCTCCGCTGCTACCAGCAGCACGGCCACACGGTGTACGGCGTCAACCCTCGGGCTGCCGAGATCGAAGGAGCGCCCTGCGTAGCCGGTGTGGCTGATCTTCCCGACGAGGTCAAGAGCCTCTCCATCATCACCCCCCCCGCCATTACCGAGCAGGTGGTGCAAGAGGCAATCGCCCGGGGGATCAAAAACATCTGGATGCAGCCTGGCGCCCAGAGTCCACGGGCCGTGGACGCGTGCCGGAAAGCGGGGATCAACGTCATCGCCGACGGGAGCTGTCTCCTGGTGGTGCTCGGCTACAGTGATCACTGAGCTCTCTCGGAGATGAGGTACCGGAACCGGTCAGCCAACGCGCTGGTCAATATGCGAAAAGGGGAGCGGACTGACGTCCGCTCCCCTTTTTCATTGCTGCGTTTACTGCCGCAGGGACTTAGATTAGTAGTCCATGCCGCCCATACCGCCCATGCCACCCATGCCGCCCATGCCGCCGCCAGGCATACCGCCGCCCATGGACTTATCGTCCTTGGGTTTCTCGGCGATGAGCGCCTCGGTGGTCAGCATGAGACCGGCCACGGAAGCGGCGTTCTGCAGTGCACAACGGGCAACCTTGGTCGGGTCGATGATCCCCATCTCCACAAGATCTCCGTACACTTCATCGGCGGCGTTGAAGCCGAAAGCTCCGGAGCCGTTTCTGACTTTATCGACAACGATGGAGCCGTCTACGCCGGAGTTGGCGGCGATCTGACGGATAGGAGCTTCCAGCGCCCCCTTGATTACATTGACGCCGAACTGCTGGTCGTGGGAGAGCTTGAGCCCGTCCAGTACACAGAGAGCGCGGATGTAGGCGACGCCGCCGCCAGGGACGATCCCTTCGTCAACCGCGGCGCGGGTGGCGTGGAGGGCGTCTTCGACCCGGGCCTTCTTCTCCTTCATCTCGACTTCGGTGGCAGCACCGACCTTGATCACGGCAACTCCGCCGACCAGTTTGGCGAGCCGCTCCTGGAGCTTCTCACGGTCGTAATCGCTGGTAGTGTCTTCGACCTGGCTCCGGATGGTCTTGACCCGACCGGCGATGTCGGCTTCTTTCCCGCCGCCATCGATGATGGTGGTGTTGTCCTTGTCCACGGTGATCCGCTTGGCAGTGCCGAGCATATCCATGGTGGTGTTTTCCAGCTTATTACCGATCTCTTCCGAGATGACCTGTCCGCCGGTGAGGACCGCGATGTCTTCCAGCATCGCCTTGCGGCGATCGCCGAAGCCGGGGGCCTTGACTGCGCAGACGTTGAGGACGCCACGGAGCTTGTTCACCACCAGGGTGGCCAGAGCCTCCCCTTCGATGTCTTCCGCGATGATCAGGAGCGGGCGACCGGTCTTGGCGGTCTGCTCCAGTACCGGAAGGAGGTCCTTCATGTTGGAGATTTTTTTATCATGAATCAGGATGTTAACGTTCTCAAGACTGGCTTCCATCCGCTCCGGATCGGAGACGAAGTAGGGAGAGAGGTAGCCGCGATCGAACTGCATCCCTTCCACGGTCTCCAGGGTAGTATCCATGGACTTGGCTTCTTCCACGGTGATGACCCCTTCCTTGCCGACCTTCTCCATTGCCTGGGCAATGATGTCACCGATGGTCTTGTCGTTATTGGCGGAGATGGTCCCCACCTGGGCGATCTCTTTGTGATCCTTGATCGGCTTGGAGATCTTCTTCAGCTCTTCGACGATGGCGTCAACGGCTTTCTCGATGCCGCGCTTGATCTCCATGGCGTCGTTGCCTGCCGCTACGAGCTTGGAGCCCTGACGGTAGATCGCCTGAGCCAGAACGGTAGCGGTGGTGGTACCGTCGCCTGCCACGTCGGAGGTCTTTGAAGCTACTTCCTTGACGAGCTGGGCGCCCATGTTTTCGAACCGGTCATCCAGTTCGATCTCCTTGGCCACGGTCACACCGTCTTTGGTGATGAGCGGAGAGCCGAAGGATTTCTCGATTACAACGTTGCGCCCTTTGGGGCCAAGGGTCACTTTTACCGTATCTGCAAGGATGTTAACACCCTTCAGAATAGCGTTACGGCCGTCCTGGTCAAATTTAATGATCTTTGCTGCCATCTTTTTTTATCCTCCATTTTGTTTGATTGATCTGCTCTTCAGGGGGAGCGCTATCTCGTCCCCAGGGAATATCTGCCTTATTTCTCCACGACGCCGAGGATGTCGTCTTCCCTCATGATGAGGTAGTCCAGGCCTTCCAGCTTGATCTCGGTGCCGGAGTACTTGCCGAAGAGCACCTTGTCGCCGACGTTTACGTCCATGGGAATGATCTTGCCATCTTCGGTCTTCTTTCCTTTACCAACGGCCACGACTTCCCCCTGCTGGGGCTTTTCCTTGGCGGTGTCAGGGATATAGATGCCGCCTGCGGTCTTGGTCTCTTCGTCAACCCTCTTGACAATAATCCGGTCCTGCATGGGTCTCAGGTTCATGCTGCATTCTCCTTTCGTTCGAGTGATGAATTGATCATGGAATGAATTAGCACTCAAGGCTTCTGAGTGCTAGTGACGGCAATATAACCGCCCCCCCTTCAAAAATCAAGGGGCGCGTGAAAAAAATTTGCAGGGAAGCAGCGAAGAGAGAGGAGAGGCAAGGAGGATCAGCGCTTCCGGCGCGTCAGCTCTTCCTGGGTGAACTTCTGGTAGAGGATTTCGTACTCGCGACTGCCGGGAGTCTTGGGGGGGCGATAGGAGGCAAGCTTGGCCCGGACAGCAGCATCTATCTCGTCTCCGGCTTCGAAGTAGTGGGCAACGGCCTCCTTGACGCACTCCAGGGAGCGGCGCTCGTCCATGAAATCGGCCAGATCCCCCTTCCAGAGAGCATCCATGATCCGGTGAGAGAGATGCGATATGCGGTCTTCGGAGATATGCATCAGAACCCCTAAATCTGTTCGAGGTTCAACGTTCAATGTTCCGGGTTTTCAACCTTGAACCTTAAACCTTGAACCTAATAAACGTGTTAAAGAACAATTTTTCGCTCCTTGGCGAGCTTTTCCTTGACCATCCGGAGCATCTTCTGCTGGTCGATTCCGGCGCCCCCCCCCATGGAGCGGAGGGTCTGCTCCAGAAGTCGCTCCGCGTCCTTCTCAAGCTCCGCCTCCTGGCGGATATCGGAGGCAACGGCGCTCTTCATGGCAGCCAGAATCTTCCCCCGCTCGGCCTTGGGAGTAATGAGAGCCCGCTGCTCCAGCGCCGTCAAAACCTGCTCAGCCAATCGGCCGATCTGGTCGTCTTTCAATCGCACCTGTGCTCCTTAAATGACGGTACTGCAGGTCATGACGCGACGTACCACCATGACCTGCAGTATCAGAAAACCAGCCATTATCGGCCATCTCGTCGGGCGGCGCTAGGGAAAAGCGCTTGGCGACGATCGCTCTCTCTGCTCCGGCCCCGCGCTACAGCATCACCGGATCGTCAGCTCATCGACGACGAGGGTCCCTTTTCCAACGGTAAGCGTCCCGCTCACGACCGTAATTCCAGACTGAAGCGCGAATGTATCATCATACCCCCCCTTTAGGGTAATATTTTTTACCTCACTCAAGAACAGGTTTCCGGGCAATAGCAGACCGCGCGCCTGGATCAACACCGCCGCGGGCGCCGAGGCCGCAGCGGTATAGGCTGCCTGGAGGGAGGGATAGTAGATTGGCGGCGCGTCAAAGATCCTGACCGGCGGCTTAGTGAAGGTTACTGTACAGTAGCTGTTCGTCCCGAGGGTCAGCGTAAGCGGACAGGTACCTCCGCTGCAGCCGGAGCATGAACCGCTCCAACTCTCCAGCAGGTAATCCGGAGCAGCTGTCGCCACCAGAGTGAGGGAGGTTGTCACCGGCTGCTTGGTTGAACAGAGCCCTGACTGGGGCTGGTAGGCACAGGAAATCAACCCCGGAGGGAGAGAGGTAACCGTTCCGTTCCCGCTTCCCGCCATGGTGAGATACAGAGCAGCCGTGCCGAAGGTGGCGGTGACCTTGGTATCCGCTGTCATTCCGAGGGAGCAGGGACCGGTACCACTGCAGCCACCTCCGGCCCACCCCATGAAAGTTGTGAAGCTGTTAGTAATGACAGGGCTCAGAGAGGTCTGCATCCCCGCCGTTGGGAAGTCATAGGAACAGCCCCCGGCAAGACAGTTGACCTGTTGCGGAGAGAGCAGTACCGAACCGGTCCCATTCCCAGCGGGAACGATGGAGAGTATATTCGGCAACTGGGTCGCAACGGCCAACGTACTCTGGGCTGTACTTCCATCCCCCAGTTGCCCGTTACTGTTCACTCCCCAGGCCCGGATCGACCCGTCCCCCCTCAATGCCACGCTGTGATTATCACCCGCGGCAACCGACACCACCCCGCTCACCCCGTTTACCACTGCCGCGGTGGAGCGGTTGGTGGTGGTCCCGTCACCCAACTGCCCGTAGTTGTTCAGCCCCCATGCCCAGACGCTCCCGTCGCTCTTCACCGCAAGGCTGTGGCTGTCCCCGGCCGCCACCGCCATCGCCCCACTCAGGCCGGTAACCTGCACCGGAGTCGACCGGTTGACGGTGGTCCCGTCTCCCACCTGTCCCTGACCGTTGTCCCCCCACCCCCAGACCGTCCCATCGTTCTTGACTGCCAAGCTGTGGTTACCATCCGCAGCAATTGTCGTAATTCCGGTGAGGCCGAGCACCGGCACCGGCGTGCTTCGGGATGTACTGCTCCCGTCCCCCAGCTGACCGTAAGCATTGTACCCCCACGCCCAGACGCTCCCGTCGCTCTTCAAAGCTAGGCTGTGATTGGCCCCGGCTGCCACCGCCGTGACTCCGGTTAAGCCGTAGACCTGATCCGGCGTCAGCCGCTGCGCCGTGCTCCCGTCTCCCAGTTCGCCGTGGCCGTTGTACCCCCAGCTCCAGACTGTCCCGTCACTCTTCATCGCCAGAGAGTGACCGTCCCCCGCGGCCACCGCGGTCATCCCCACCAGACCGCTCACCTGGGTCGGCAGCCACCGGTCAACCATGCTCCCGTCACCCAGTTGCCCCCAGTTGTTATACCCCCAGCCCCAGACACTCCCGTCACTCTGCACCACCACCGTATGCCGGTATCCTCCGGCCACACCGACGCTGCC
>CAIOGM010000072.1 GCA_903857795.1 uncultured Geobacter sp. | reverse complement strand
CTTGGCCTCCAGTTTTCTGGTAAGCCTGCCGGCCGTCACTCATGCCGTCAGTACTGCTTGAGGGTCAGATGATCTGAATTAAAAACAAAAATAGAGGTCAAGGAAACGAATCCAAGACCTCCAGTTTTCTGGTTAGTCAGACGCTTATTCGATTATCAGGAATCTTTTGGTATGAAACCAAGGAAGTATCTATCCCTACAGTGTAAGTAGCTTATACCATCCGCCGTCTTTGCCGTCAAGTAAAATCTTTACTGCCTATGGATTATGTTACATGAACCATGTCGTCAATCTGGCGGCGCGAATTGCCTGGAAAAAGATAGAGGCTGGCTGGGTGATGAATCATTTCCCGCCAGGGGAAAGCCGTTGCAATTCGAGAAGATGCTTCTGTGCAGTTTTTTCCCTGTTTCGCTGGAGAGCCTGAGCCTGTTCGACCAACTCCAGGCTCAGGCGCCAGCTCCGTTGGCAGAAAGCTGAAAACATCTGAAACTGGGCCCCCTCCTGTACAAGTTCCGTGATGCGGGACGGGACACCATGAGCAAGCTGATATTCGGCAAGTGAGACGATGTATTCATAGCGATCTTCTTTAGCGATAATGATTGGTGGATAACCGGCTTTCAGGCAGGGAAGATTGGCAACAAGACGGGCAATACGGCCGTTACCGTCCCAGAAGGGATGAATGCTTACAAAAGAGAGATGCAGCCGCACATATGAATTCGGCAGGTCGTGGCGCTCTGTTGACGAAGCGATCTCCTGATTGAGCAGATCAAGCCAGCGCTTCATCAATTCCTGGACTTCCCAGTGATTGGAATACTCAATGATGGTTTGGCGGTCGTGCAGCGTAATGCTTGTACTGTTGTTCTCTCTTTTCCAATCCCCTGTCGGCTTGTAAACGTCGAGCATTTGGTCAGTAATAACGAGTCGGTGCAGGTCAAACAGATCAGCCGCGGTGATTTCATCCTTGGCGGCCAGGGTGCGCAGAACATCCACGGCCCGGGCGTGCCCCTCAACGTCGCGGTGATCCTTCAAGGATTTTCCGCTGATGGTCAGTCCTTCTCGTAGCACGAAAGCCGTTTCTCCCAACGAAAGCGTGTTCCCTTCAAGAGCGGTAGATGTATGAGTCCAAAGCACCCTCAATTGCTCCAGAAGGTTTATCCTGATATCTTCGTCCAACCCTTCAAGAAACATCATCATCTCTCCTCACGGTTCCGGTGCATACTTGTTTTTCAAGCTGGCATCATACCATAAGATCGGTGAAAAACGGGAAGTCGACAGACAAATTATTGGCCGGCAATTCCCTCCCCCCGGCAGAAACTCCCTGCCCGTCGCATATCCCGATTACCCTTTTCGCCGGTTTTGACTCACACACGATGGGATCATGGCTCGCCAGGATGAGGCTCTCCCCCTGCTCCTTAAGACGCCCCATGATTTCCATTAACCCGGCCTCCTTCAACGCAGGACCGAGTCCGGGTCTATGGTTGCCACCCGCCATGAGGGGATGATAGTGGTGATCGTGTACGGGACGACCGTCAGGGCAAAAATGACGGCGAGATGGCCGAAGTTGATAAACGGCACCAGCTTGAACTCCGGGTAGAGCGTAGACCACCCCTTGAGCACCGGGACAAAAAGGATCGATGAGCAGAAGAAGACATGGAGATAGCCCAGCAGCGTCCCCGAAAGAAAAGCCGTGAGTGAAATGACCATCCCTTCCCAGAATTTCATCAGCAGGATATCCGAACTCTCCCACCCCACCGCCTTGAGGATGCCGATCTCTTTACGCTCCTCCGCCGAAAGCCCGGTCGCCTTGTCCCAGGCGAAGATCACGAACGCCAGGGCCGCACTGCTGAAGATGACGATGACGATACCTGACCGCCAACTGAAGATGGCGTCGTAGGTCCGCAGGATCTCATTCCGGATGATCGGCCGCGTATCCGGCAGCAGCTTGGTTATCTTTTCCGCGATGGTGGCAAACTCTTTCCGGTTGCGCACCGTGAGCACCAGATCGGTGGCGAGTTCCGCCGGGATTCCGGAAAGCGCCCGGTAATCATGCTCCGAGATCAGGATCAGATCCGCCGAGAGGAGTTGCGACCGCTCCGGCAGGATATCTTTCACCCGGTAGCTCTGCGGCTTGCCATCGTACCCGGTGAACCCGATGATATCGCCCGGGGCCGCTTCGCGCAGCTTCGAGATGCCGCTGCCGATGATTATGCTCCCCACCGGTGGCGGAGACTCTCCGGGGATGACGAACGTGTAGTTGGCGCGGGAATCTCCGTCATAGTAATAGCCCCAGAGCCGGGGTCGAACCGAAACCACCCCGCGGATCCCCCTGATCCTGGCGGCATAGGAGAGCGGGATCGGCTGGTACCGTCCGGTAAGGGTTCGCTGGACTATGATCTCCGGAGCCTCTTGAAGAACCTGCGCCGCTTCCCGCTTCAGGGCATGGGTAAAGAAGATGACCGACGAGAGGAGAAAGATAATCAGAGTATAAACAACAAGGAGCGCTCCATTTTTCCCTTTCCGGCGCAGGAGGGAAGCGACGGTAAAATCGATGAGATGGCGCTGCCGCTCGAGGTTACCGGCCATGTCTGGTCACCCTCATCTGCGTGGCATGCACCCCTGACAGCTGCTGCGGAGCCGCGACCAGGGATCCGGAAGGGAAGTGCTCGAACACGAGCGGCGACTCCTGAAACGGCGTGTTCAGATCGGCCATGGAGAGGTGGCGGGTATAGCTCGCCTCGGTAAACAGGCAGAGGTCGGTCAAACCCAGGGTGCGGACCAGAGCGGATTTTTGCGTAAGCGAGGGCCCTGCCCACACACGGGAGAGCCGACCATGGATGGTTAAAGCTGTTGCCGCCAGTAACAGGAGTGACGTGCCTGAGCAGTAAAGTGTGGAGTGGCGCAGTATCATCAATCGGGTTCCTTGAAGAAATCCTGTTTACAGGTAGTTGCTGATGATCGACTCCAGTTTTTTGCTGTCCACCACGCCGATCAGTTTTTCCCGCAAGATCCCATCCCGGCTGATCACGAAAATTGTCGGGAGCACCTTGACTCCCAACTGATTCCTGGCGACAGCCCCCTGTTCATCAATCAGGACCTCATAGGGAACTCTGTTCTCGGCAATAAACTGCTGGATCCTCTGCCTCTCCTGCCCGGCGTTCACTGCCAGGAATGCCAGGGGACGGTTCTTGATGGTCCCGATAAAACTGCGCAGCTGAAGCAGCTGCTCCTTGCAGCCGCAGGCGTCGGTCCAGAAATAGAGCACCACCGCCTTGCCGCTATACCGTGCCGTCTCCACCTTCTGGCCGGCCATGTTCAGCAGTTGAACGGACGGGATAACCTCCCCGATCCGGGGCGCCCTTGCTTCTGCGGCGCCGGCGGCAAAAAGCAGAACCATCAGTAACATAAACCCCGCTCCCCTGATCATACGATCCCCCTCCCCTGCAGATGAAAACTCTCGCCCGGTTCTGAGTTCCAGAAGGCGAAGCGGTTCTGCAACAGCCTGATGGAAACATCCGTGAGTAGTCCCAGAAAAGTTATGACTGTTGCACCGGCAAAGAGTCTCAGGACATGGTAGCTCTCCTGACTCTGCACGATGAACCACCCCAGTCCGCTGCCGGCCCCCATCATCTCCGCGGCAATCAGCATGATAAAGGCGTACCCGGCAGAGAGTCGGAGCCCGGTGAAGATTGAAGGGGCGGCTGATGGGAGGACCACCAGGCGAAAGAGCTGCCAGCGACCAAGCCCCAGTGATCTGGCGGCCTTCAGCAGGGAGTCGTCGGCGGAGCGGATGCCGGTAATGGTGCTGAAGGTGATCGGCCAGACGCAGAGCCAGGCGATGATAAAGGTCTTGGCCGTTTCGCCGATCCCCAGGAAAAAGATGATGATATGTGCAAGAATAACCGGGTTCGCCACGGCACACAGCTCCATGAGCGGCTCGGTAGCCTGCTGAATCCGGGGAAACCATCCCCCGAGGATCAGCCCCAGCGGCAGTCCGATCACCACTGCCACCGCCAGGCCGCTGAAGGCGCGAAGCAGGCTGATCCGGGTATGCTGGAGAAATTCTCCCGTCTGGTAGAGGTCACGGATGGTTATCAGGACCCCGGAAAACCGCGGAATGAACAGCGGGTCGACCAGACCGGTGAGCGGCGCGAGCTCCCAAAGCGCCAGAAACAGCAGGATCACTCCGGCTTTACGCAAGGCGCCGTTTTCCATCATAAACCTCCATCGCTGCTGTCTGCCGGAGTGCCGAAATGCTTGGCGTGGCTGGAAGAGCTACTGGCGCCGGCCAGCGCCTCCTGGTTGAGCCTCCGCACTTCCAGAGCCCCGAGTATGAGTACCAGGACAAGGATGGCGGTTCCCGCAACAGCACTCCCCCTGTCGGGACGCCATGATGATGCCCGGCTCTGTCCGGCCACGGGAGAGCCGGACTGAGAACCCTGCCAAATGGAGAGTGACGCCTCAATATACAAAAGTAAACGGTTCAGGAGAAACCCGAGCAGCACGATGAAGGTAGCGCCGGCGTAAATTCGGGGGATGAGATAGTTCATCGCCGAATTATGAACCAGCCAGCCAAGGCCGCTGCCGGCGCCGAGCATCTCCGCCGCTATGAGGATGAAAAAGGTCAGCGATGCTCCGATCCGGATCCCGATGAAGATGGTGGGAACCGCTGCCGGCAGGATAACCTTGCAGAGCATCTCGGAGCGGCTGACCCCCAGGGCAGCAGCGGACTTGATCTGAAGCGGATCCACCGTACGGGTTGCGATTATCGTGTAGAACAGTATGGGCCAGAGCGTCACCCAGGTGACCACCGCCACCTTGGCGGTTTCGCCGATGCCGAAAAAGAGCAGAAACAGAGGCAGCATCGCAAACGGGTTAATCTGGCTCAAGAGCCGGAGCAGCGGTTCAAGGGCTGAGGCGAGGCCGGTCAGCCACCGGCCGAGAATGATTCCCAGTGGCAGGGCGACGACCAGCGCGAGGGAGAGACCGGTCACCGCCCGCCAACTGCTGACCAGGAGATGACGCGAAAGGTCGCCGGTTTCGAGCAGCAGCCAAATCTCCCTGACGACGATCGACAGGGGGGGGACAAAATACGGATCCACCCAGGCTAGCCGAGGAGCCGTCTCCCAGAGGATCAGGAAGATGAGAACCCCTGAGGAGCGCAGGAGCAAACTGTTCACCGCGGCTGGTAGTCGCATACGGTTTGCTCCCTACAGCGAGGCGGTGGGCGAAATTGCTTCCGCAACCGGCACGGCATTCAGGTGATGTCTCGACTCGTGGGGAGCATTCTGCAACAGTTCCCAGATCTTGCGCCGGATCCAGCCGAACTCTGCCGAAGAGCGGGTATCGCTGTTGTGCCGCGGCCTCGGGAGATCTATCTTGACGATCTCCCGCAGCGTCCCGGGGTTGGGGGTCAGGACTGCAACCCGGTCACCGAGAAAGACTGCCTCTTCGATGCTATGGGTGACGAACAGAATAGTCTTTCCGGTAGCCTCCCAGATCCGGAGCAGTTCGTCCTGGAGACTCTCCCGGGTCTGGGCATCGACTGCGGCGAAGGGCTCGTCCATGAGCAGGACCTCGGGGTCATACGCCAGAGCCCGGGCTATGGCGACGCGCTGCTTCATTCCTCCGGAAAGTTCGTGAGGAAAACGATCGGCAAAACCGTCAAGACCGACCAGGTGAATGAAGTTATCGCTGATTGCACGCCGCTCCCGTTTGGGGACCTTCTTGATTTCGAGTCCGAACTCCACATTCTGGCGCACGGTTCTCCAGGGAAAGAGCGCATAACCCTGCAGGACTATCCCCCGGTCCAGGGCCGGGCCGGTCACTTTATTCCCATCGATATAGACCGCGCCGGATGTCGGCTGGGCCAGACCGGTAAGGATGTCCAGAAGGGTTGATTTGCCGCAGCCGGAAGGGCCGACCAGCACCAGAAACTCCCCTTTTTTTACTTCGAGGTTGATCTCCTTCAGGGCAATGAACTCTCGAGCCGGCTCGGTCCGTGTTTTTTTCAGGTGGAAGACAGAAGTTATCGCCTTCACCACAATCTTGGCGTCGGTCTGTATCTGCTGCGGAACATCGACGACTCCGGCCATGTCAGGTACCTCGAAGGGGTATTTCAGTAAGCGGTCAGTGGTTTGGGGAAGAGTCGAGCCAGCCGAGCAGACGGCGCTCCAGAGTTACCAGCAGCATATTCAGGATCATCCCCAGGACAGAAATTACCACAGTTGCCGCAAAGAGCTTGGGAATCTGAAAATTGATCTGCGCGTTCCAGACAAGCCATCCAAGCCCGCAGCTGGCGCCGATCATCTCGGCGGCGATCAGCATGAAGAAGGCGGTTCCCGCCCCCATCTTAAGCCCGGTAAAGATGCCGGGAGACGCAGCGGGGAGGATGACCTTGAAAAAAAGAGGTACAACTCCGGTTCCCATGGAGCGCGCCGACTTAACCAGCAACGGATCGATCCCTTTCACCCCGGTTATGGTATTGAACAGAATCGGCCAGATGCAGACCCAAAAAATCATGGCTTCTTTTGAAAGTTCACTGATCCCGAAGAGGATGATGAACAGGGGAAAGAGTGAAAACGGGTTTACCTGCCCCAGAAAGCGCAACACCGGAGTGACGATTCTCTCAAACGTCCGGAAGTTCCCACCCAGGAGGAAACCGAGCGGCAGCGCAATCAGGGCGGCGCCGGTAAAGCCGGCGATTGCCCGACCCAGGCTGATGGTGACGTGGTCGCACAGCTCGCCACTCAGCAGAAGTTCCCAGAGAGTCATGAGGACGACTGACGGAGGAGCAATAAACGTCTCCAACAGACCTCCGGCCCTGGGCGCCAGTTCCCACGCGGCAAAAAAAAGCAGGAGTGAAGAACGGTCGAGCCACCGGGATAGTGACCATGGTGAAACAAAAGCCCTGGTTGGCATGGATTCCCCCTTGATTCATCGTTCATGTTGCAGTGAACGGCTCTCTTCAGCTCGTTTTCCAGTGAATAAGATGATTCTCAAGCCAATGCAGCGAGTAGTTGAGCATCGTGCCGAGCAGCGCGATGAGCAGGGCCGCCAGATACAACCTGGGGATGATGTAATTGACCGATGAATTATGTACCAGCCACCCGAGACCGCTGCTGGCGCCAATCATTTCCGCGGCAATCAGCATAAGAAAGGCGACGGTTGCGCCTATTCTGACCCCGGTGAAGATTGACGGCAGAGCCCCGGGGATCAGCACTTTTACCAGCAGGGCACCCCTCCCCCCTCCCATGGATCGCGCCAGCTTGATAAAGAGCGGCTCTACCCCCTGGACGCCGGCGATGGTCGTGAACAGGATCGGCCAGAGGCAGGACCAGAAGATGATGCTGAATTTGGCCAGTTCGCCGATGCCGAAGAACAGGACAAACAGCGGAAAGAGTGAAAAGGCGTTTATCTGCCCGAACAGATTTAGCAACGGCGAGAGAAACCGGGTAAACCGCGGGAACCAGCCGCCGAGGACGAAGCCCAACGGCACGGCCAGGGCCGTCGCGCCGAGCAGTCCCAGGAAGGTTCGTTTCAAGCTGACGGTAATATGAAGCACGAGCGTCCCATCAGCCCAAAGTTTCGCACCTTCGGCAAAGATTGCGGAGGGCGCTGGAAAAAACTGGCTATCAATCCAGCCGAGACGCGGCGCAAGTTCCCAGAGGATTAACAGAACTGCAACTCCGTAATAGTCGATACCGCTCCTCCTCTCCGCCATCAGATATCCTCGAAAAGCGGCGTTGAGAGATAGCGCTCGCCGGTATCTGGGAGAACAATCACGATCTGTTTCCCCCTGTTCTGCGGTCGGGCGGCTATCCGCAGGCCGGCGAAGGCGGCTGCACCACAGGATATCCCGACCAGCACCCCTTCTTCCTTGGCCAGTCGCCTGCTGGTCGCCAGCGCCTCTTCATTTTTCACCTTGAATATTTCGTCGATGATATCCGGATTCAACACCTCAGGGACAAATCCCGGGCCGATCCCCTGAATCTTGTGCGGACCCGGTTTACCTCCTGAAAGAACCGGCGAATCGTACGGCTCCACGGCCACAACCTCGATTGCCGGCTTGCGCTCCTTCAAGAGCTCACCAACCCCGGTGATGGTCCCGCCAGTCCCCACGCCGCAGACCACAATATCCAGATGACCGTCAGTGTCATTCCAGATCTCCTCGGCAGTGGTTGCCCGATGAATCTCCGGATTGGCCGGATTCTGGAACTGATGCGGCATAAATGAGTTCGGCGTCCTGGCCGCAAGCTTTTCAGCTTCAAGGATCGCCGCCTTCATCCCGCTCCCCCCGGGTGTCAGGATAAGTTCAGCTCCATAGGCCTTGAGCAGATTGCGCCGCTCAATGCTCATAGTATCCGGCATGGTGAGGATCAGCCGGTAGCCACGGGCTGCAGCGATCATCGCCAGAGCAATACCTGTGTTGCCGCTGGTCGGTTCGATAATAACGGTATCCTTGTTTACGAATCCACGCTCTTCAGCATCTTTGAGCATACTGAAACCGATCCTGTCCTTGACGCTGCCGCCGGGATTGAAAGATTCGAGCTTAACCAGGACCTCGGCTCCCAACCCCTTGGACAGGCGGTTCAGACGGAGCAGCGGTGTCCCCCCGATCAGATCCGTAATACTGTTGTAAATTCGTCCCATCGAACAGCGCCTCCTCGAGCTTGTATTGTACAGGGCTGAACATCGATATCGCCGGGCATGGTCACGTACCCCCCCGGCAACAAAAAAAAGAGGCCAAGGAAAATCTCCTTGGCCTCTGGGTGTCCAGTGAGCCTACTCTCTGCCAACGTTATTACCGAATGCTGCAAGTTTTGCTTCTCAACAAAATGTTTATTTTATATTATCTATATCTTTTGTAGTATTTATCAGAAAACATAATTCGTGTCAACGATTTTTTTTACACGCCGACCAGAGTATCTGCTCGACAGATCACATCCAGAATACAATAGCTAATAGATAAACTATACAATATCCACTTATCTACTATTTTTGTGTGTGACGTAAGCTTATGTTTTTGCGTTATTTTGTTGTTTTCAGAGACGCTTATATTCTTGACTTTTACAGTTGTTTGAAATATTTTATTCTTACTTTTGACCACTGATTAGCATTTATTTGACCACAGGTGTGATGTGGAATCACGCCAACCACTCTGAAGAGGGTACTCATATGTCCGACAGCATACTGCAGCGCAGCGTAACCACGGCGGTGGCCAGAAATCTTTCCACCACCACCAAAACCTCCCCCAAGATGATGTCCATCACCCCCCGCTGGCTCCTGAGCCAGCTCCCCTGGGTGCAGGTCACCGGCGGCACCTACCGGGTCAACCGGACCAAGGTAGAGCTCGCCCGGGCCGAACGGATCGAGGTGGATGTCACCGGCGGTGGCGCCTCCTTTGCTCCGGAGGCGCTCCGGAGCGTGCCGCTCTTCTCCCGGCTCTCGGACGACATCGTCACCCGCATCGCCGGCAGCTTCCGCACCGAGGAGGTCACCCTTGGTAACGACCTGGTGGTAGAAGGGAAGGAGCGAAACAAGTTCTTCATCATCGCCCAGGGGCAGGTGGAGGTCTTGAGCAAGGGGGCCCACGGCAGCGACCTCCGGCTGGCGCTCTTGACCGAAGGGGAGTTTTTCGGGGAGTCCGATATCGTCTCCGAGACGCCGTCCGGGGTGACGGTCAGGACCATCACCCCCTGCATTTTCCTCACCCTCTCCCGCAAACGACTGGACGAGGCCCTAGCCAAGAAACCGAGCCTGGACGGTGAGTTCCGCAAGGTCATCGCCGAACATCTGGAGCTCCTCTCCACGGTGAACCGCTACGGCGAGAAGAACATCGACCTGGTCTCCGGCTTTGCCGAGAATGTGGAGATTCCCGAGACCTTTGTGGACTACTCCCCTACCCCCCGGGAGTACTCCCTGGCCGCCATCCAGACGGTGGTCCGGGTCCATACCCGGGTCTCGGACCTCTACAACGGCCCCTATGACCAGCTGGCGGAGCAGATGCGGCTCACCATCGAGGGGATCAAGGAGCGTCAGGAGTGGGAGCTGGTGAACAACCGCAAGTTCGGCCTCCTCCACTCGGCCGACCCCTCCATGCGGATCAGCACCCGTTACGGCGCCCCCACCCCTGACGACCTGGACGAGCTGCTGGCCCTGGTCTGGAAGAAGCCGGCCTTTTTCCTGGCCCATCCCAAGGCCATTGCCGCCTTTGCCCGGGAGTGCACCTGGCGCGGCACCCCTCCCCCCACCGTCAACCTCTTCGGTACCCAGGTCATCACCTGGCGGGGATTCCCCATCATCCCCTGCGACAAGCTGGAGATCAAGAGCCGGTTTCACTCCAACCAGTGGCTGGGAACCACGAACATCCTGCTGGTCCGGGTTGGCGAGGCGGATCAGGGGGTCGTGGGGCTCCACCAGGTGGGAATCCCCGGCGAGATCATGCCCAGCCTTTCGGCCCGGTTCATGGGGACCGACACCCTGG
>CAIOGM010000071.1 GCA_903857795.1 uncultured Geobacter sp. | reverse complement strand
TATTTGACAGACAATTTTTACTCCGCAGGGTGCGGCGACTCCTTCAGCAACGCCAACTGGAACAGAGTTCGCTTCCGGCTTGTCTGCCGGTCGAGGCGTTTCAGATTGTAGGCCATCTGCCGAATGCGTTTAATTTTGACTTCCGGATAGTCGACCTGCAAATGTTTCCGAACGAGCCCGCCCATTGCCTTGAGCGAGACTCTCTGGTGCGGCTTCAGATTCAGGTACGCATTCAGGACGTAGCGGTCGGCTTTGCCCAAGTCGGGGAAGGCCAACATCACGGCCCGTTTATCAGGTTTGAAGCTCTTGTTCATCTGGGCCACATACCACTCCGAGGACCAGATTTTGATGAGGAGCGCCAAGACGCAGTGATCGGTTTCGGAGAGCGGGAGCGAAATGAGTCCGTCAGCGGCCAATCTGGTCAGCACCTTGCGCGGGATAGTTTGGTAGCACTCTGCGGCAGTTTTGAGTTCCATGGGGAGTCTCCTGTGACACGGTTTACGTTTCGTTACTATCGGGTGGAGTAACGGCGCCGCTCTGCACCTGGGAGCGGATACGGTTCACGGCCCGGTTGACAATGTCCCGGATGTTCGATTCAACGCAGCCCAAGCTCTGGGCGATCTCTTTGTTGGACAGCCGCCCCTCGCAGCCCAGGCCCAAGGCGAGGAAGAGGACCTGCCGCTCCTTTTCGGTGAGGACCGGGCAAACAGCGTGGTATAGCGCGTCGATATCCGGTTGCTCATGGCGCGGTTCCTGGTGATTGGCGATCAGGGCCAGATCTCCGCTGCAGAGGTGTGACGGCACGGAATTCGAGCCATGGGAGTTGTTGCCGGGATGCGGCGTAATAACGCGGACCTGACTCTTGAAGATCACCCAGAACGCCGCTTCGAAGGCAATCCCATTCTTCTGGCTCCGCTGGGTGGCACGGAGTGCCGCCTCGAAAGCCTCCTGCATGAAATCGCCCTCCTCGTAGGGGGAGAAGTTGCGATACTTGGCGATAAACCCCTTGATGATCGGTTCATGTTGCGTGACCCACTCGGTGGCAAGTTGAAAGTCCATAAGCGTTTCTCCTGATAAAAAAAGCCGGCCACAGAGTTCCTGCTCCGTTGACCGGCGGTGCCGTTGCTTCAAGTTTCGAGCGTGGCCAGTTGGAGAAGGTAGGCCCCGTGCTCGCAGGCGATGGTTTGGCCGGAGCGGCGCAGATAGGAAACCACGGCTTTCACTGCTTCATCGGGGAACGGACAGTTCATGATATCCTCCTTCTCTGGCGGTTTTTTCGCCCTTATTGGTTAAAGAAAGGTTAAAAGAAGGTTAGCACCCTGGGGAAAATGTTGTAACCAAACGAAATCATTTTGAAATCAGAACACCCCCGGTCGGTCTAAAGTCAATAGTTCGGTCGGTCTAAGGTCAATAGTTTGGTCGGTCAAAAGTCAATACCGGTCGGTCTAAGGTCAATAGTCGGTCGGTCTAAGGTCAATAGTTGGTCGGTCAAAGGTCAATACCTCCTGGTGACCAGAACCAGCTCCTCCTGAACCTCCCAGGATTCCAGAAACCCGATCTCCTGAAGTTGATCGAGAGCCTGCTTCAGCTCCGCCTTGAAATGCTTGATCGACATCTCCGAGCCGCAGAGCTTCAGCAACGTCTCGATCTTCACCGGGAACGGTTTGCGGTGGCTGGCCCAGTACCCAAAGAGCTTGGAGGCGATGCCGTCCGGCAATGACCGCCGGGTCTCCCAGACCACCCGGGTCAGAAACTCCTCGTCGAACAGCAACCGCAGTTCCCTGCCGACCCAGACCTGCCAGTGGGCGAGATTCTCATTCCGGTCGTTGCGGGAGATGAATTTCTGGATCAGCGAGACGCTGATGAAACAGTGGAGGCGTTTCGACTGAATCCGCAGCGCCGTCGCCTGCATGCGACTCAGAGTGGTTCGCAGCCGTTCATACGTCTGACCTTTGAGCGGCCACCCCAGCGCCTTGATGAAGGCATAGGGGGTGAACTCCACGCATTCCCCCAAGGGAAGCTTCTTGCTCAGATGCATGAGATGCATCCAGACCAGCTCGTCGTCCTGCCGCAACTCCTCGCCGCGGTAGATGACCTGGCCGTCGCCGATCACGGCAATCTCCTCGTCCTTCATGAACCGTCGGGGATGATTCCGGTTGCGGCAGGTGAAGAGCGCCGAACGGAGGAGCTCATTCGGCACTGCTCGTTGCCCGTC
>CAIOGM010000070.1 GCA_903857795.1 uncultured Geobacter sp. | reverse complement strand
TACCGTCATCGAGGAGTTCGAGAACAACCTGATCATGGAGGCGCTGGAAAAGACACAGGGGAACAAGAAGGAAGCTGCGGAGCTGTTAAACCTGAAACGGACCACCCTCATCGAAAAACTGAAGAAAAAGAACCTGGGAGCGCCCGGGTTCCAGTACGCGGCATAAACCAGTCGTTTAAACCGGCTGCCGGCAGCGACGTCACGCCGGCAGCACCCCTCCCCATGCTCAAAAAAGAATGCCCAACAGCGGCCGATGGTCAGCGGCCGTTCACGGCGCCCCCCTGTTATTATTAAGATCTCACTCGACTCTTCCCTTTTCTGCGTGGTAACATTAAACACGTAGGTGGAGTTGGCCTGCCGGAGATCACACTAACTAAAAACGGATCGGTCAGCGCATGATGAGAATGACAAGAAGAATCTTCGTGACGGGCGTCTGGCCCCTCATGATGCTCCTGATGCCGTGCGTTTCGCCTCAAATCTCCAGCGCCACACCGACTCTTGCGGGACAGAACACGACGGGAGGAGCGGTCCCGCTCCAGAGCGATGGCTATCAAGCAACCGTCAGCTTCTGGAAACAACTGGAGAAAGAGAGCCTGGAGCTTCAGAGCACACTGCTCGCCCTCCAGGGGAAGGCGTACGAGAGCTTCCCCTCAGACCAGGAAAAACGACGCGCCTCCCTCGCCGCCTCGTTGGCGGAGAAGTATGCCAACGCACACTTCGACGGAAGCAGCGGATCGGTCAACCTGCCGAACCAGATGACCGCCTACTTCTCCAAGGAGCTGGAGGTCACCAAACTCACAACAGTTCACTCTCCATCGCAGATAAGCTATCTCCTGCGGGAGCGAAAATTTGTCTGCAGCAATGGCCTCCGCTCCATAACCGGCATGATCAACAAAGAGACCCCTTCCGGCTCGATGTTTATCGATGTGACGGCGCCGAAGTTTCATGAAGAGGTCGAGAAGCTCTTCTCCACCGGCCCGGCGTCACGACCCAACGCCCTCTCCGCCGAAACGGCGGTGCTCAATGATGCCTACGAGCGGATTGTCACGACCCAGATGACAAGGATGGACCTCTTTGCCGAAAACTTCCTCAGCTCCGATACACTGTATAACGAGGTCCTCACCGCCGCCCGAACAGGGTACAGGAAACGTCACCCCTCTGAATTCACAACGACCGCCGCAGCCGTAAAACCGGCGCGCCCTGAACTCCACTCCACGGGATCCGTGCTTGATGCAATACGGGCGGAAAATATCTGGCATCTCTCCCTCTTTTTCGGGTTCTGGCTCTTGACGGCATTGATTATTTTTGGCGTACGCAAGCTCTTCGGGAACGTGCACAAGAGCACCAAGGAGGAGAGCCGGGTAAAAAACAACATGAAGCAGGCGTTTATGAGAAACGGGAAGAGCGGTAACAAGGAGACGTACCTGACAGATATGGACAGCCAGAGCGGAAAGAGGTATATCCGGGCGGCATATCGGGCCGCCGGTTACCTGGTGCGGATCTATTCCGGGGAAAATCCGGAGAGTGTGGATCTGATTCTCTACCGCAACAACAGGCAGTATCTGATGCAGTACTGCAACTGGGATTGCGGTCGCATCGAACTGGAGATGGTGCAGGATTTTCACAACGCCATGACCAGTGAATCGGTGGGCAACGGCATCATCGTTTCGCCGGCGCACTTCAGCGCCGAAGCAACCAAATTCGCCCGGGAGTCAGCCATCAGGATCGTCAGCGAGAACAAGCTCCTGGTCATGCTTCAGCGGGGGAAACAGTCCCTGCTTCTTACTCCGGCGGCGGATAACGGGACAGCACCAGAGTGTGCCCCCCCCGCGCTGCGCGAAGTGAAACAGAATCCGCCCCCTACTCCCATACTCCGTAACCGGTCGCTTACTGGAGGCGTCGAAGAGAGAGGCACAGCAGCCCAAGGATCGGGCGATGGGGAGTCATTGCGGGAGAGCGTGGAGGAACAGGTCGCGGCCGTTCTGGAGCGATTGGTGGCCCACGCCGTGGAGCTGGCAGCCCCACGTGCGGTCACTCGGGCGGTGAACGCGGCAGTGGAACGGGCAATGACCGAGGGAATCCCCCGCCGGATCGAGGCGGCGGTGGCAGAGGCGGTCGGTAAGGCGATCGCCACACTGGTTGAAGCCCCGGTGGCGGCCGCGGTCAAACAGGCGGTGACGGCGGCGGTGGCACAGGAACTTCGCTTCGCCGTCGAATTGCCGGTCTCCAGCGAGGTGGCGCGGGTAGTCGCACGTTCCATCAACGACACGGTCCCCCAAGCAGTGGCGGAGGCGGTGAAGAGCGCGGTCGCCGCAGAGTTGGTTCCGTCAGTTATCGGGGCTCAGGGAATCGCCACGCTCCCCTAATACTCTCCCTCCTGCAGCAGTCCTTCCCGCACCGCCTGGAGCAACTCCTCATCGTCCCAGGGCTTGGCAAGCAGACGGCAGGCTCTCCCCTGATTGATGGTGTCCATGGCTGACTGGATATCGGCGTAACCGGTCAGGATCATCCGGGGAGTGTGGGGAACCAGCTCACTGGCCGCTTCCAGAAACTCCGACCCGCTCATCTCCGGCATCCGGTAATCGCTCAGGATCAGCCCGATCCGGTCGCTCCCCTGGAGGATGGCCAGCCCTTCCTGACCCGAAGTTGCGGTCAGCACCCGGAACGGCTCCTTGCGAAAGAGACGTTTCAGCGCCCTGAGGATATTCTCCTCGTCATCCACACAGAGAATACTGATCTCCGCCAGATCCGACTCGCCACCCTGAGTCTGGCAATTGTCATGATTGTTCATGCTGTTTCCTCCGGTATGCGGGGTAGTTTGACCGTAAAGGTAGAGCCTTGGCCGACGCAGCTCTCCACCAGGAGCTCCCCCCGATGTTTTTTGACGATTTCAGCGGCGATACTCAGCCCTAGTCCGCTCCCCTCCCCCACATCCCTGGTGGTAAAGAACGGCTCGTAGATCCGCTCCCGGAGCTCCTCCGGGATCCCGCTTCCGCTGTCACTCACCGAGGCATACAGGTAGAGGTCGTCATGCCAGCATTTCAAGACGATCTCCCCCGGACCCGGAGGGGGGATGGCTTGACCGGCGTTGACCAGCAGATTGAGAAAGAGCTGATTCAATTGACCCGGATAGCAGAGGATCTCCGGCGCCGGCTCGATCTCAGTCCTGATGGTCGCCACGGCAGTCAGCTCTTTGTGACAGACGGCGAGGGCGCTCTTCAGGCAGGAGTCCAGCGCCATCGGTTCATACTCCGGCAGATCCACCCGGGAAAAGCTCTTCAGCTCCTCGACGATCCTGGTGACCCGCTCCGCCCCCTCCAGCGACTCGGAGATCAGGTTGAAGCTGTCCTCCAGGATATGCCCGATATCCAGGGACTCCCTGGCGGCGGCGATCCCCTCCCGTACCGGCGGCCCCGGTTCGTCGGCGCAGCGCTCCCGCACGAGGCGGTCGAATCGGAGGATATTGTCCATATAGTTGGAGAGAATACTCAGGTTACAGATGATGAACCCCATGGGGTTGTTGATTTCATGAGCCACCCCGGCCGCCAGCTGGCCGAGGGAGGCGAGTTTTTCCCGCTGCATGAGCAGCTGATCCTTCTGCCGGTTCTTCCCCACCTCTTCGGTCACCCGCGATTCCAGCTCCAGATTCAGCTCTTCGAGCTGCTGCTGCTGAAACATCAGCAGTTCCTGAGCGGTACGACGAACGACGACCTCCTGCTGCAGGAGTTCCGTCTGCTCCTTGAGGGCAGCCTCCACCCGCTTGCGCTCCGTGATGTCGCGCACGATCCCCAGTGAGTTCCATTCCCCCATCGGCTGGAAGCCGGCAAGGGAGAGCTCCATGGGAAACTCCTCCCCATTCTTGCGCAGCGCCGACAACTCCACGGTCCGGTTAATGGCGGCCCCTTCGCCGGTCCGGACAAAATGTTCATAAGCCAACCGGTAGCTCTCTCCGTACCGCGCAGGGGCCAGGAGCTGGTGCAGCGGTCGACCGATCATCTCCTCGGCAACGTAGCCGAAGATCAGCTCCGCAGCCTGATTCCAGTAGCAGACCCTTCCCTGTTCGTCCAATTGAATGATCGCATTCTGGGAGACGCTGCCAAAAATGCGAAACCGCTGATCGCTCTCCCGTAGCGCTTCCAGCGCCGCCTGAGTCACCGCAAACCCCAGGGAGAAGGAAATATCGGCACAAATCCCCGTCAGGAGGCTCTCTTCTTCGGAGGAAAAGAAGTCGTACTCCGTGGAGTAGAGGGTAAGCCCGGCAATGACGCCGTCGGGAAGGAGCACCGGGAAACAGGCCGATGAATTGAAGCCGTTACGCTCCGCCGGAATATGCCAGAGCGCCATGGCGGGGTCGGCCAGAATGTTGTTACTTATGATGGGGCGGTTTTCCCTGATGACGGCGCCGATAGGGCCTCGCCCCTCGGGAATGTCGCGGCAAGAGACTTTGATCGATGTAAGATACCCCAGTGAGTCGCCGAAAGAGCTCTCGGGGACAACCCATCCCTCGGCATCGGGAACGCCGAACCAGGCCATACGGAATGCGCCCTTCTCTACCAGTATCCGACAAATCTGCTGAAGCAGTTCCCGCCGTTCCGGTCTACGGGTAATGGCGCGGTTCACTGCGCTGAGGACCGCATAGAGACGGTTGACATGCTGCAGACGGCGCTGCTGCTCAGGAACGACGTCACGTTGAAGGTTTTCGGGTACGACGGGGTGCACGGCCGCTCCTCTGATCACGGGGGTCGCATCGCTACCCCAGCACTAATCCCTCATGAATAGTCCAGCCGCTGCAGAGTACCACATATTTGCCCCTGAAGCAAAAGGCGTAATGAGAGTAGGAGGCGTCCGACAACTCCGTTAAAGGTTTTTCTGTCTCTGCCGATAAGAGGAGTACAGGGGTGAAATGGTCGAAAATGATCGAGAGAGGACTCTCTCCCTTCGGCCAAGTTGACAGCTTGGCAACTTAACGCCATGACAGACACGATTACGGCCGGATATAAGGAGTAAGCCATGAAGATAAAGAACGATCCACGATTACCCGGAGTCCTCCGCACCAAGAGCGGCGCCTCATCCAGTTCCACCAGCAAGAGCACCTCTTCAGCCAGTGACCGGGTCAACATCTCCCGCAGCAGGGATGATGTCGGCCAGATCAAGAGTATGCTCCAGCAGATCCCGGAGAGCGGCAGCAGCGAGAAGGTCCCCCAGATAAAGCAGCAGATTGATGACGGCTCCTACCACGTGGAATCACGGGTTGTCGCTGAGAAGATGCTGAATTACTGGAGCGGTTTTAACGGCGCGTAGAAGCAGGAAGGGGCACACGACTCACTGTCAACGGCGGTACTCTCCGATTCATACCTCAACATTGAAGAAAGCGCCGACCATCAGGTCCGGCGCCTTCTTTTTATGCTAACCCCTCTTCTCACGAACCACGGTTATCGAGGAGCGTGTCTCTGCCGTCTATCCGGGGTAATTACGCCATATCACGGCAATGTGACACTCCTCGTCACGCGATTACGCGCACCCGTCGGCGTCTCCTCCCGAAAAACGACCTACCGCCGCCCGAAATCCACCGGGAACGCCCCACCCTACCCCTCGCCTCACTATTCCAGAAACCCCGCCTTGCCGGCATTAGCAACAGCTTCAGCATAAAGAAGAGCTAAAACAGCAAAATACCGGGCCTACGTCAACAATGAACAGCTAATATTGGTACGTTCACGTTGGTATCTGTTTAATAAAATAAAATAAAAAACAACTCGCAGCTTCCGCGTTCGATGTCAAATATTTGGCATGAATCGCGCATTACTGCACAGCATGGTGGATTTAAGCAGCTATTTCCACCCATAGTTAGCTTATCGGCAGGAGCAGCAAAATACTTTAGAAAAAAAATTACACCCTGACGTTTTTTTCTCAAGCGCACCGCAGCACTACCGACCTCTCCGTGAAAGGATCTGCCGCCATGCTAACCAAGAGTATTCTGATCGTCGATGATGATGCCAAATGTCGGGGGTTCCTCCACGCCTTTCTCGCTTATAAGGGATATCGGGTCTCTCAGGCTTCTGACGCAGCCGAGGCGCTGGGGCTCATCAGCGGCACCCCC
>CAIOGM010000069.1 GCA_903857795.1 uncultured Geobacter sp. | reverse complement strand
TCGAACCAGATAAACCGCTCCAGGTACAGTTGATCGCCCATGCCCCCTCCGGTCGATGCCCATTTCATTAAAATTAAATTTCGCCAAACCATACTCTCAAATTCAGTGGACGTAAACAGAGGAATACTGTTTACGGTATTTTCCTGCTGTTATTTAAAAATAGTTCCGGGGTAGGACGCTATTTGGGGGAGTCCCCCTCTGTATACTAGAAGTCATAACCAACCTGAGGAGGAGATGCCATGGGAAGTTCCGCCAGTTTTGACCAGTATGCCGACCTGCCGCACCTGACCAACCACGCCGATTCCCGGATGGGAAGCCGCCGCATCAGCCGGGAGGACGTGTCGGCAGTGATGAGCTATGGCCGCAGTTGCCACGTCCGGGGAGCAGTGGTCTATGCCATGGGGCGACATGAGGCGGTTTACTGCCGGGAGCACGGTCTCCGACTCGACCGACTCGAAGGGCTGCAGGTGGTCTGCGCGACCGACAGCGGCACCGTCATCACCGTCTACCGCAACAGCGACTTCCGCAGCCTGCGCCGCCGGGGTACTCGCTGGGTTCCGGCATCCTGAAGGCAACGAGGAGAACTCCCATGACAAAGATCCAGACCAGCAGCAACTCACCCCTCCGCATCGACGCCGTTTCGGTCCCGGGCACTTCCGGACTCATCGGCATGACCTTCTGCCCCGGCAAGAAGGATCTCGAACTGGGGGGCTTCTGGGACCGGGACCTGTAACTGATCCGGGACATCTCCGTCCCCGACGAACTGTTCGAGGAGTTGTGGGAGGAGAGCGGCTGGCGACTGCGGCAGATTCTGACTGAGGGGGGCCGGGTGGTGCTCCACTGCCGGGGCGGCATCGGCCGGACCGGAACCATCGCGGCCCGACTGCTGGTGGAGTTCGGGGTCGACCCGGAAGAGGCGGTCCGGATGGTTCGACGAGCGCGGCCCGGCACTATCGAAACGCCGGCCCAAGAAGAGTATGTTTTGATGCTTAAACGGTGATCGTGACCAGGATTATTTGAGGTAGAACGCCGAATAGACGATACTATACAGTTTATAATCACAAGGAGGCACCAATGATAGATCAGAAGCAGAGAGAACAGTATACAGGCTGCCTGCTGGGTGGCGCGGTCGGCGACGCCTTGGGATGGCCGGTGGAGTTTGCCAAGATGAACGATATCGTCCGGATCTACGGACCGGAGGGAATCCGGGACTTGGTCCCCGGAGCAGACGGACTCTACGAAATCACCGACGACACCCAGATGACCCTCTTCACCGGCGAAGGTTTGCTGCGAGCCTGGGCCGGCGCCCGGCATCACGGCGATGTGCCGGACTTTGCCGCAGCTACCCGGCGCTCGTATCTCTGCTGGCTGGAGACCCAAGGAGAGAGCCCGCACGAGCCACAACTCGAAGGTATTGCAACCGGTTGGCTGCTGGGCGTCGAAGGGCTGCACCGGCGGCGGGCGCCCGGCAACACTTGCATCTCCGCCCTGCGGAAGGGAGTCCTGTCTGAGGAAGGCATCGCGGACAACGACAGCAAGGGGTGCGGCGGAATCATGCGGGCGGCACCGGCGGGGCTGCTGGCCGCCAGAATCCACAGTGGCGATACCACCGGTGCCATCCGGCTGGCCTTCGAGATTGGCTGCGCCACCGCGGCCCTCACCCATGGTCACCCTTCAGGCTATTACCCAGCCGGAGTATTAGCTGCGGTCATCGCCACCATCGTCACCGGCGGAACCATTGCCGAGGGGATCGACCATAGTCTCGGCTTCCTCGCCGACCGTAGCGGTTCGCAGGAAACAACCGACGCGATCCGGAAGGCGCTCGACCTCTGTAATGATCCGGAGGTAACTCCCTCACCTGATGTCATCGAGACC
>CAIOGM010000068.1 GCA_903857795.1 uncultured Geobacter sp. | reverse complement strand
TCGTCACGCAGCGCCGTGACCGAGACCACCGCCGGGAAGCGGCTCCCGTCTTTCCGGATGTAGGTCAGCTCGTAGATATCCTCGATCCCCCGGGACGCCTTGAAGACCAGCGCCTCGAAACCGGGGGTGATGGGGGTGCCCAGTTCGCGGCTCAGCTCTTCGGCCCGGGCGATGACCTCCTGGGGGTCGGAGATGTCTGCAGGGGTGATCCGGTTCAACACCTCAGCCGCAGTGTACCCCAGCATCCGCTCCGCCCCCACATTAAAGATCTGGATGACCCCCTTGGCGTCGGTGGCGATGCTGGAAAAGTTGGCGCTGTTGAAGATGGCGCTCTGCAGCGCCCCCGCCTTGAGGAGGGTTGCTTCGCTGCGCAGTTCCTGGGTCTCTCCTGAATCAGCAGTTACCGGTACGGGCTTACTCTTCGTGATTGCCATTGCAGCTCCGATGTTTTTGAACGTGAGCAGTGTGGATGAACTCTTCCTGGTATGTGATGCGTCCTTCGGTCGGCGCCCTGTGACGGGAAGATCAGCGCCGGCCGCGGTCGCGCCGCACGGCGCCGATGCAGATGAGGAGTGTCCCGATGATTCCGCTGACGACCATGGTTTCGCCGAAAAGATGCTGCCGCCCCCCCAGCGGTGCGAGCATCAGCAGGGCGCCGCCGATCACGAGGGCTGCGGCGGCGATGGAGCCGGTGAGCCGTTCCAGGTTGCGACTGATGCGACCACCCAGCGCCTCTATGGCCGGCGCTTGTAATCGCCCCAGATTCCCTTCGGCGATCCGCCGGAGAATCCGGCGACTGTCGGCGGGGCCCTCGTTGATCAGCCGCTCCATCTCACGGGCAAACTTGGTCGTCTTCTCCTGTATTCTTGCCAGGGAGAAATGTTGCGCGGTCAGGCGGGCAATCTCGTCGCGGAACGACCCCATATAGTTATGCTCCGGGTCCAGTTGACGGATCATCGACTCCAGGATGACGAAGGCCCGTGTCAGGAGGAAAAACTCCGGGGGATTATGAACCCCGTTGCGGCTTCCGGCGCGCAACAGTGAATCGAACGAATCTCCGATGGAAATCTCCGACAGGTCGTTGCCGTGAATCTCATTGAGCACCGCCTTTATGTCCAGCAAGAGCCCCGCGCGGTTGACCTTCTCGCTCCCATGGGGCGCCATCTCCAGGTATGCCTCCTTGGCGGCCCGTGCATCCCCCTTGACCACCGCTTCCAGCAGGAGCGTCAACGAGTTGCGCATCGCCTCGTCCAGCTCGCCGGTCATCCCGAAATCCAGAAGCGAGAGCCGCCCGTCCGGCAGAACCAGCACATTACCCGGATGGGGGTCGGCGTGAAACAACCCTTCCTCGAAGATCGTCTGCAGCATCAGCCGGACCAGGGTTCCGATGGCCTGGGGCATCGCCTCCGGATGATGCCGGGCATAGAGATCCACCCGCTCGCCGTCGGAAAAATCCATGGTGAGCACCGCGGCGCTGGAACAGTCCGCCACCACATCCGGAATCCAGAGGTCGGGGAGATCAGCCAGGGCGGTGCGAAAAAGCAGGATGGAGCGTGCCTCGCGAATGAAGTCGGTCTCCCGGTTCAGGCTGTTGGCGAATTCGCGCACCACAACCGGGAGGTCAAGGGCGCGCAACCGGGGGAAAAGGCTCTCACCCAGCGCTACCAGGTAGTTAAGCGCCGCGATATCCGTGGAGATCATCGACTCAAGATCGGGGCGTTGCACCTTCACCGCCACGCGCCGCCCGTCCAGCAGGGTTGCTTCATGAACCTGGGCAATGGTGGCCGCGGCCAGCGGCGTCTCACCGAACGTGGCGAACAGCTTCGTCAACGGAGCACCCAGTTCGGCTTCTACTGTCGCGCGCACCGCGTCAAAGCCCAACGCCGGTAGCTGGTCGTGCAGGAGCTCCAGCTCATCGATGTAGGCGCCGGGGAGCAGGTCGCGCCGCATTGCCAGCACCTGTCCGAATTTGAGAAACGCCAACCCCAGCTCCTCGAAGGTTTCCCGGACCTCTTTCGGCGGAGGCCAGTGTCTCTTGCCGCGCAGGGCGCCCAGGAATTTGTGCCGGGCCAGCACACGCAGAATCTGCATCAGTCGCGGCGTCGCCCGCAGGAGCCCGCTTCTCTCAGGGTTAATCATTACTGCCATCTACGTCTCCCCGCCGCCTTCATTGGGTGGCGTTATCTGGAAATATCTAGGGGTACGCATGGTCGGCGCCATCACTGTAGGTGAGCGTGATGGGAGCCGAACCGGTGGCATTGACCGTAATGGTGCCATTGCCGGTGTTGGTCACTGTCACGGCGCCGGTACATGGTGACGGCTCCGCTCCGGCCCTTGAGTATTTGCAATCTTTCCCACCCCGGCCCTCCCCGTAAACAGGGGAGGGTGAGCTTCCCCCCGTTTACGGGTGGATTGAGGGGGGAGAAACTTTAAGCAGGACAGGGTAGTAGAAACATTGTCATGTCATCAAAGGCGTTTCAAGCAATACAGCCGCTTGAATACGGACAGGATGTCCGTACACCCAGGAAGGCTCAATAGATTCGACCGGTTAAGGCACAGCGGGACCCGATACGAATGTCATGGAACTGTTCCTCCTCTCGCAGGTGGTCGCCTCCCCTCGGCCCAACGGTCCATTCATGGAGATAGCTTGCCCATCGTCTCCAGGAGCGGTTCGGAGTAAGAGAGCTCTGTCATGCATACGAGTACTATTGCATCCGCCGTGCCGGAACAGAGCTGTGGGTGACACGCATGTAACAGGTTGATAGTGAGAATAAAACTAAGGAGGATCGTGCTGGAGGCGGGAGTAGCCCGTCAGTTATGCCCACCATATATGACGGTACCGTATAATGTGACGGGCAGGGCTGAGGCCGACATCTTGAGAGTGGTCTGTTTTCTAGGGGCGGCGGACGATGCCGTACGTGCGCATTCGAGCGCGAAGGGTGTTGGGGTTGTGACCGAGGAGGAGCGCGGTCCCGTCGTTTCCTTCTATGCGCCATCCTCGGTTCTGAAGCGTACGGAGGATATGCTGCTGTTCCATTTCGGCGAGGGCTTTGACGTTATTGCCTGCCGGGACCGCTATCTTGCGTAACGTATTGTCCCGCCGGTCCACGACCTGCAAAATGTTTCCCTGGCTGGTGATTATCGCTCGTTCGATGACACTCTCCAACTCCCGGACATTCCCCGGCCAGTCAGGTTCCGGTTGCTGGCCGTGATGACCCGGACGTCGACCTTGACGGTGCGGGGACTGCCCAGCCGCCCGAACTCGCCCTCCTGAATGACCCGGAGCAGCTTGGCTTGCAGCTCCAGGGGGATCTTGCCGATTTCATCCAGGAATATGGTGCCGCCATCGGCCAGCCTGGTGGAGCTGCAGCTCGCGGAGGAGCCGCTGCAGCTCTTCCCGGGTTCGGGGTGAATCAGATTCCGCACTGTTCGCCTGCAGCCGTTCTTCGGCCAGGTGACGCAGCTCTTTCGCCTCTGCTGTTACTCTCTTCTCCGTAATTATTTCCATTGGTTAGCCTGCCGGTTTGTGTTTGGTGATGTCGCTGAGCAGGGCCCGGTACTCCTGCACGCCGTTAATGTTCTGGGATGTGGTCGCCTCCAGCCGTGCCAGGAATCGCGTGCCATCCCGTTTTATCATGCGCAGTTCGCAGACCTGCGGTGTAGTTGTTGCCAGGAGCTGTTTGCGGTGGAGAGAGTAGCTGCCCTGATCTTCGGGGAGGATAAAGCGGGTCAACGGCTGCCTGATCAGGGCGCCCCGGGCCACCCCCAACAGCGTTGCGGCGGTGAGGTTTGCCTCCAGGATCAGCCCCTGTTCGCTAAGGGTGAAAAAGCCTACCGGCGCCAGTTCGTAGAGGTAAAAATAGCGTGACTGTGAGGCTTCCAGCTCTTCCTGGGCCCACCGTAGCTCTTCATTCTGCATTTCCAGTTCGATCTGGTAGAGCCGCAGTTCGTTCGGCAGATCGATGGCTTCGGCCGCTACATCAGCCGGGGCTGCGGCCCGTTCGTGCAGCCGTGCCTCTGCCATGTAACGGAGAGTTTCGGCGGAATGCGCAGTGGGTGAACTCTCTTTGCTCGAGAGTGTCGGGTTGCAGTGAGTAGCTGATGATAGTACCGTTCGGTTGCCACCGCTCTTTTTTGCGGCGCATCTGGCTTCATCGGCACGCGCAATGATCCGTTCCACCGTGGCGTCTCGTGAAGGATGAAACAGTTCGGCAATGCCGACACTGATCACGGCGGCGGCGTCTCCGGCCGGAGTAGTCACCCTGAAGGCGGCTACGGCCGCTCGGATTCGCTCCGCAACAGCGAACGCCTGAAGCGCGGTCGTCATGGGCATCACAATCACCAGCGTATCCACGCCACAACGTCCGACACTGTCGGCAGAACGGAGCCCGGCACCTGCAACATGCTCGACCTGCTCCAGAATCCGTTCGCCTACTGCAGTTCCGTAACTGTCGTTGATCTCATTTAAATTATCAATGCCGAACAGCACCACGCTAAACGGATGCCGGTATCGCATGGCGACATCAAAAAGTTGCGTTGCCAGCTCCATCAGGGAGCGGTGGTTGTTCAGTCCGGTGAGCGCTTCGGTGTCCGCCAGCTGCTGTTCGCGTGCGACCGCCTGCTCGAGTTTGCGGCGCAGCTCCTCGTTCTGCCGTTTAAGCCAGGCCAGATGTCGTCCCTTCGTGTAGCTGCTCGTTTTGACCATCGGCTCTGACCCCCTCCTCATCCCCGCTGCCTGAGAGGAGCGCGGAGCTCTCTCTTTCGAGAAGCTCTCCAGCAATGAACATGCCAGAAATGATTGCGGGTATTGGTATGTTAACATGCTGGTATTTATTGTTTAATCGGATGGAGAGAGTGCAGGGTTGGAGAAAGCGGTTGTAGTGGCCTGTGGTATTCAGCGGAACCCGTTGTATGCCGCAGGCGTTATGATCGCCTATCGTGCCATCAGCGGAAGTGAATACCGGATATCTCATCGGGGAGCGGAGGGTGCTATTAGCGGAAGTGAATACCGTGTTTTCTCATCCGGGAGCGGAGGGTGCTGGGGTTGAGACCAAGGAGGAGTGCTGCCCCGTTTTTACCCTCTATGCGCCACCCGGTCTTCTGGAGCATCAGGAGGATGTGGTCCTGTTCTAATTCGGCAAGGGCGGTGACGTTCTCTCCTCCCGGGATACCCCACTTGAAAATCGGGTCGAACCGGTCCGCCACGTGGAGCGCGCTTCCCTGGCTGATGATCACCGCCCGCTCGATGATATTTTCCAACTCCCGCACGTTGCCGGGCCAATGATAGCGTTGGAGGGTGTCCATGGTCTCCGCCGATACGGTATCGATCTTCTTGCCTATTTTTTTGCTGAATTTAAGCACGAAATGAGTAATGAAGAGCGGGATATCCTCCGGCCGTTGCCGGAGGGGCGGGATCACGATGGGGAACACATTGAGCCGGTAAAACAGATCTTCCCTGAACCGGCCGGCGCGGATCTCATCCTCAAGATTCCGGTTGCTGGCCGCAATGATCCTGACGTCGACCTTGACGGTATGGGGACTGCCCAGTCGCTCGAACTCGCCATCCTGAATGACCCGGAGCAGTTTGGCTTGCAACTCCAGGGGAATCTCGCCGATTTCATCCAGGAATATGGTGCCGCCGTCGGCCAGCTCAAAGCGCCCCATCTGCCGTTCGTGAGCACCGGTGTACGCCCCCCTTTCCCGGCCGAAGAGCTCGCTTTCGATAAGGTTCACCGGCAGTGACGCGCAGTTGACCGTTATCATCGGCCGCTCCTTGCGCACACTGCGACTCTGGATGGCGCGGGCGACCACCCCCTTGCCTACACCGGTCTCACCGAGAAGCAGTACCGTTGCATTCATGGGCGCCACCTGCTTGATCCGGAGGAACACATGGGAGATGGCGGTGCTTTTGCCGATGATATCGCCGAAATTCTGTTCCTGGGCGACCTCCTGGCGCAGGTAGATGTTCTCCGCATGGAGGCGGTCCTTTAAACCTTTTATCTCCGCATAGGCGACGAGGAGCGACTCCTCCGCTCTCTTGCGTTCGCCTACCTCCTGGGTGAGCCGCTCGTTTACCCTGCTCAACTCTGCCGTCCGCTCCCGGACCCTCACCTCCAGCAGGTAGCGAGCTTTTTCGTTGAAGCGGGTGATCTGTTCGTTACTGACACGGAGCGCCTCTTCGGCACGCATCCGCGCGGTCATGTCGATGAACGCGATGCGGCACTCCTCTCCTCCTTCCAGGGCAATGGCCTCTATCTGCACGAAGAGTGGGGAGCTTCCTTCACCGGAGAGCAGCATCTCACCGGACTCTTTGCCCTGGCTTGAAAAAACCGTGACGAGAAAATCCGAGAAGAATCGACGAGCTTCAGTGGCCACGAACAGCGCGAAACGCCGGCCGACCAGCCGGGCGCGTTCGATCCCCAGGAGCCCGGCGGCAGTGAGGTTGGCTGCCTGGATCACCCCCTTGCGGTCCGGTGTCAGGTAGCCCACCGGGGCAAAATCATAGAGGTCGGTATACCTTCCCAGCAGCTTGTTCATCTCGTCTCTGGCGTGCTGCAGTTCGGCGTTCTGCAGCTCCAGTTCGATCTGGTGGAGCTGCAGCTCACAGAGGAGCCGCTGCAGCTCTTCCTTGCTCCGGGGCGAGTCAGGCATTGTCTTGGCCTCTGGCGCCAAGCAGCTCCTTGAGCCGGGTATTCTCCTCGCGCAGCTGCGCCTCAAGCGTCTTGGTGACGGTAATGTCCGCAAAGGTGATCACCACGCCATCGATCATATCCTCCATGGTGCGGTACGGCATGATCCGTACCGAAAACCAGCGGCCATCGGTGGTGGTGACCTGCCTCTCCGAAGAGAGCAGCGTCCGGAGCACCTCCCGCGCCTCCTGGGTGATGTCGGGATAGAGCAGGTCGCTGGTGATGTCGGACAGCGGCCGCCCCACGTCGCTGGGGATCAGCTTGAAGAGTTTGTTCACGCCGGTAGTGAATCGCCGGACATGGAGGTCGTTGTCCAGGAATACAGTGACTATTTCCGTGCTGTTGAGCAGATTTCTCATGTCGTTGTGGATCCGCGACAGCTCGTCCATTCTGGACTGTTGTTCGGTGTTCACCGTCTGCAGCTCTTCGTTCAGAGACTGCATCTCTTCCTTGGATGTGGTCAGCTCCTCGTTGGTGGATTGCAGCTCCTCATTGGCGGACTGCATTTCCTCGTTGGTGGACCTGAGCTCTTCCTGGGAACTCTGCATCTCTTCACGGCTGGTCCGGAGTGCTTCACTGACCAGGTGCAACTCCTGCTCCAGTTCGAGAACCCCGGCGTTGCCTGTGGCGCCGCTCCCGAGGAGCCCCGGCTCTCTCTTTTTCAAAGGGGTCGCAACGGCGGTAAAGATGATCATCACCATCCCGCGGAGCGCCTCCGGATCAGCCAGTGTCTGGACCGTGAGATCGACGCACTGCGTGCCGCCGTTGGTCCCGACCTTGATTCCTTTGACGGTGATCGCCTCTTTGTGGCGGAGCGCCTTCTGGAAGGCGCTGTTCAGATCAAAGCCGAGCCCCTCACGGATCATGGCAAAAATATTCCAGTTGGCCTTGCCGGCTGCCGGCTCCAGGTAGTTGCCTGTTCGGCCGCTGATATAGAGGATGTCGCCCGTGTTGTTGGTCAGCACGGCCGGAGGGGAGAAATGCTGTAGCAGCACCTGATCCGCCAGCGACTTGAGATTGTCCTGCGTTTTAACCATTGTCGACTCCTTGGGGACTCCCGACCGGGCGGGGACAAACGAGGGGGGGAATGCCAGAGGTTCGGCAGGCAGCACCGATTCGCGACGCCGGAAGAGTCTCGACGTGCTGTGCAGCGGGGTGAAGAGCTCGGCGGAGGCGCCGATGGTCTCCGCGCTCCCCAGAAACAGGACACCCCCCGGGTTCAGGCTGTAGTGAAAGAGCGGCAGAAGTTTTTTTTGCAGTTCAGGGGTCAGATAGATCAGGAGGTTACGGCAGACGAGCAGATCCAGCTTGGTAAAAGGGGGGTCCATGATGACATTCTGCGTGGCAAAGGTCACCATCTCCCGGATCTCCTTCCCGACCCGATAACAGCTCTCTTCGTGTATGAAAAACCGGCGCAGCCGCTCGGGAGAGACGTCCGCGGTGATGTTCGCCGGATAGAGTCCCTGGCGGGCCTTGTCGATGGCGTCCCGGTCCAGATCGGTGGCAAAGATTTGCAGCGTGAAGGGGGCCGTGGGGTTGGCCTGTTCCCGCGCCTCCTTGAAGGCCATGGCCAGTGAATACGCCTCCTCACCGGTAGAGCAGCCCAGCGACCAGGCCCGCAGCTCCCCGCCGCCCGGGCGGTCCGCCATGAGCGCCGGGAACACCTCACTCGTTATGTGATCCCAAGCCGGCGGTTCGCGGAAGAAGTTGGTGACTCCGATGAGGAGCTCCTTGAAGAGAAGTTCCACCTCCTGAGGGTTTTCCTGCAAGAAACGGACGTACGCCGAAATCCGGCCTATCCGGTGAATCCCCATGCGTCGCTCGATCCGGCGGTAGACGGTGTTTTTCTTGTACAGCGAGAAGTCGTGACCGGTCTTGCTCCGGAGCAGAACAAGGACCTTCTCCAGAGAGCCATGCCCCTTTTCCTCCAGAGGGTGCTCTGTTTTGGTGGTACTGCGGGCATGCCGGAGATAGTCGATGATCTTTCCCGGCAACTCCTCTGCTGGGGCTACCAGGTCGGTCAGGCCGGCCTCGATGGCGCTTCGGGGCATGCTGTCGAATTTGGCCGAGGCCGGCTCTTGCGCCAAGGCAATCCCTCCCTTTTTCTTGATGGCCCTCAAGCCCAGCGTGCCGTCAGAACCCATGCCGGAGAGAATGACGCCGACGCTCTGCTCCTGTCGGTCCTCGGCCAAGGAACGGAGGAATACATCTATGGGGAGACGTAAGCCCCGGGGCGCCGTCGGCTCGAACAGCTGCAGCACCCCGTGAAGTATCGCCATCTCCTTGTTGGGGGGGATCACATAGACACACTCCGGTTTGACCTCCATCCGGTCCCTGACTTGAAAGACCTTCATCACGGTGGTGCGCTGGAGCAGCTCAGGCATGATCCCCTTGTGGGTCGGGTCCAGATGCTGGACGATGACAAAGGCCATGCCGCTCTCCTGAGGCACGTGTCGGAGGAACTGCTCCAGTGCCTCCAGTCCGCCGGCGGAGGCGCCGATACCGATAATGGGGAAAAGGATCTTCCGCTCTGGAGGAGTCACCCCGGGGAAAGAGTCTTCCGGGTTGATCCTGCTGCTCGCCGGTTGCGTCAGTTTTTTCATAACTCACTTGGATATCGGCATTTCGTTGAAAGAAGCGGCTGCCGGGGAGCTCGGCGTCAACGCGTCGCCGGTCTACCCTGTTTTTTATTCTTGTAACTCGGTGTGCTGATTTGTTATGGTAGCGCGCCCCGGGTACGGGGCAACTATCAGGCGGTACGAGGGAGCTCCATGGCGGTAGCATCTGATTTTAAAAAACTCAAGAAACTGTTGACCATCCACCTGGTGATTCAGGCTGTCCTGGTGGCGCTACTCGTCTGGACCTCCTGGCTCTTCCAGCAGAAGCTGGGGAACCTGTTCCTGAATGGCGTCATCTTCTCCCTGGTGGTCCAGATGGGGCTCTTCTTTCCCATAAAGAATCTCACCCTGCGTGAGGTCAACCGGGAGATCGCTTCGTCCGCCCTGGGGCTGACTCCCGCCGACCTTCAGGCGATCCGCCGCAAGCGGGTCTTTGCCGATATCATCAAGTCTTCAATATTTCTCTTTTTCTTCATCTTCGTCTACACCGTCCCCGCCAAGCCGATCATCCTCGCCATCACCTACTTTACCTTCATCCTCACCTGTCTCTCCTACTTCCAGTGCTTCAACTTCGCGGCGCGGCGGGAGATGCAGCTGAGAAGTTGAGCATTTTTCTTCTCAGGTTACCTTGAAAAATTCCCGCATCCGGCCGTAGACCGCCGTGGCCGGGCCGCTGATCGTCTCTACCTCCGGGAGCGAGCGGAGGAAGATTCTCCCGTAGTTCTTGGAGAGGACCCGGCTGTCCAGGACCAGCACCCCCCCCCGATCGTCCCGGCTCCGGATGAGCCGGCCGAACCCCTGCTTGAACTTGATGACCGCCTGAGGGACCGTGTACTCCATGAACGGGTCCCCCCCCTCCGCGGTGATCCGCTCGGCCCGCGCCTCCAGCACCGGTTCCGTGGGAACCCGGAAGGGGAGCCGGGTGATGATCACCAGCTCCAGCGCCTTCCCCTTCACATCCACCCCCTCCCAGAATGAATCGGTGCCGAAGAGGACCGCGTTCTTCTCCTTTCTGAAGCGGGAGAGGAGGAGGGTCCGGTTCATCTCCCCCTGCCGCAACGGGGTGAGCCCCTCGGCTGACAACCGGACTGCGATCCGGTCGTAGACCCTGCGGAGCAGATCGTAGGAGGTGAAGAGGACAAAGGCCCGCCCCTGGGAGATGAGAAGCGCCTCCAGGAGGTGAGGCTCCAGGATGGCGTCGAACCCGGGGACGGTGGGCTCGGCGATGTCCGCAGGGATGCCGACGAAGGCCTGGCGCCGGTAGTCGAAGGGTGAGGGGAGGAGCAGTTCCGTCACCCGCTCCGGCGCCGCCAGGGCGATGCCGGTCCGTTTCTTGAGAAAACCGAAGCTCTCCCCCACCGCCAGGGTGGCCGAGGTGACCACCACGGTCCGGAACCGGTCCAGGACCGTCCCCTTGAACGCCGCCGCGATTTCCAGGGGGGAGACGCAGAGCTTCAGGATCATCCCCCGGCCGCCGCTCTTCAGCTCGAACCAGCGGCAGAACCCCTCCCGGCGGTCGGTGAAGGCGGCCAGATTCTCCACACTCCCCTCCAGCCTTCCCCTGATTCCCCTCAGATCGGTAAGCACCCCGGAGAACTTTTCGACGACTTCGTCCGGCAGCTTCTCGAAGCTTTTGAACAGCCTGTTCAGTCCCCCCACATAGGCGGTGATGAGCCGCCCCAACTCCGTGGTCCGCTCCTCCACCTCCCTCCAGAAACCGGTCCCGTAGAGCGCCGGGGTGAGCCGAAGCTTGTACTCCCCGTGGCGCTCCTTTGAGACCTTGAGCTGCTCCAGGAGCCCCAGCCCCACGTCGTCCATGATGGCGCTGATCGCGTCGGCCAGGGCATGACGGTCCGGGATGAGGGTCAGCTCCAGAATCCCGGAGAGCTCCTGGTGCAGCGCCTCAAGGGATTCGGGAATCTCCCGGGAGAGGAGGGTGCCCAGGCGCGGGAGGAGCCCTTTCTGCCCCTTGCGGGGGTTCTGCAGCCCGGCGAGATATTTGAGGAGCCCGTAGCGGGAGACCTGGCTGGAGAGGAAGCTGGTGGCGATGTCCTCCAGGTGGTGCCCCTCGTCGAAGATGAGCCGGGAGAAGGGGGGGAGCACTGCCGACGATTCGTAGCCGGTTTCCGACCGGACCGCCACGTCGGCCATGAGGAGGGCGTGGTTCACCACGAGCAGGTCGGCGCCGGCCGCTTCTCGCCGGGCCGTATAGAAAAAGCACTTGGCATACCAGGGGCATTTGACCCGGCCGCACTGGTCGGCCTCGCAGGCGACCTCTTCCCAGAGTTCGTCCCGTGGGGGGATGCTCAGGTCGCTGCGGCACCCTTCGGCGCTCCTGGCGCTCCAGTCGATGAGCGCCTGCAGCTCCGCGGCGTGCTCGTCGGCGAAGAGGAGTGGCTCGATCTTGACCCCCTCCAGCTTTCTGAGGCAGAGGTAGTTGCTCCGCCCCTTGACCAGGACCGCCCGGAACTGTTCCGGAATCACCGACTGGAGGAAGGGGAGGTCCTTCCTGATGAGCTGTTCCTGGAGGTTGATGGTGTTGGTGGAGACCACCACCCGTTCCTTGTTGCGCAGGGCCCAGAAGAGGGCGGGGAGGAGGTAGGCCAGGGACTTGCCGGTGCCGGTCCCCGCCTCGATGACGGCGATCCTCCCCTGGTTGAACGCCTCCGCCACGCAGAAGCACATCCGGACCTGCTCGTCGCGGAATTCATAGTGAGGGAGTGAGCGGCAGATCCCCCCCTTGGGGGCGAAGAGCGCCTCGATCTCGGGGAAAGAGAGAGGGGTTGTCTGTTTGCGGCTGAAGGGGGGGACCACCTGACTGCAGCTGGTGGCGTCGTTGTTGATGAGGTAGAAGCCGACCCCCCGGTTGCCGAAGAGGGAGGAGACCCCGATGTCTGCCTCCGACGGGATCAGGTGGCCGGAGGGGTGGTTGTGGATGACCACGTCACCGTAGGAAGCGGTGATCATGATGGCCGCCACGGCGTCCCGGTTCCCCCGGGCCAGCGGCTCCACATCAATGACGATCTTCGTCTCGTCCGTATGGCCGAGGAAGAAGACCTCATTGCCGCCGGCGTCGGTGATCTCGTCACGGAGCCGGTTTACAACATGTTCGGTAAAATAACGCTTCATGGGAGGGCGAGGATACTCCCTTTCTCCCGACGGGGCAACAGCGGAGTGTCGGCCGGTCTCCGGTGTCGATTTTCTTTACACTGCAGGACGGTAATCTGTCGGGAAATCTTACATGCTCTTCGCCGATGGGCAGAGGAGCGGCAGAGTGATCATGATAACTACCCGACGTTACAGGAAAAACAAAAACTGCGTAAAATGGCATGCTATTTGCTATAAACAATTAAAATGAATACATTTGCGATAAGTGGAGGTCGGCATGAAAAAGAGAATAATGATTGCTCTGTTGTTCTGTTCGGTAACTCAGGCGAGCGCCAGTCCGATAATCAATACTACCGGTATCTTGAACCCACGCACTGTTGTTACTTTTGGTGAGATAATATTTCCTACCGCTACTGCGATCACTGACCAGTATGCAAACTGGGGGGTAACCTTTTCACCCACCATGTATTATAATGTTGATCCTGACCATTTCCCTTCGAAATCACTCTCGAACTTTAATAACTTAGCTCCTGACAGCAATCCTGCTTCCATATTCTTCAGGCATATACAATCGGTTGCGGCATTCGCCTTGCAAAGCGACGTGTCGACAACCACGTTCACGGCATTTTTGCATGGAACTCTTGTCGAGACCTTTAATGCCACAACCAATTTCAGTACTCTCCCTGATTTGACCCATGCCAGTGATTATTATGGCTTTGAAGGTATACTGTTTGATCAGATTGCCGTATTTAACAGTTCCAATAAATTTTTGATTGATACTATACAGCTGTCGACTGGTGAAGTCCCTGAACCGTCCACGTTACTGCTTCTTGGCGCCGGCGTCTGTGGGATTTCGATCCTGAGACGGAAGTCCGGCAATCGATAACCCGCTCTGTTGATGTGAAAAAGGATGCTACCCGTATAGCTGGGAGAAAAAGCCCGCTGCCTCTGCATTAAGAGGTTAGCGGGCAGAAGCGGGCAACGAGTTATATGCGGGTAAGCTGTTTCGTCATTCCGAAGTGGTCAAATCCTACCTGAATCTGCCACCCCTCCCTGCCAATGATACGCATCCTCGGGCGCACTCAAGATGCTCATGCTCTTACGCTGTTTTGAGCGCAGTCACCTACTTGGTTGGGACGACTACGCCGCAGGTCTTGTTGGGTTGCGAGGTTTGCGGGGTGGTCGTCATCGAGGGCGACGATGCGGGTGCCCATGCAGCAGGCGTGTATTCCGAGCCTTTCGTCCAGGCCACCCCGTAGATCTGCGCGGCTGTGGAGTTGCCCACCCAGGAGGCGTCACTGTCGAACTGCGCCGTGATCACCCTCGCCGCAGCGGCGTTCGCTGGCCCGATGGCGATTCCGAGTTCGCGGTTTTCAAACATCGACGAGTTCTCCAGGTTGGTCGACCCCACATACCCCTGCTTGAACGTTCCATCAAAGCCGTTGATCATGATGGCCTTGGCGTGGACATAGGTCGGTCCGGTGTATCCGCTCATGGCGAGGAGGAGCTGTTCGGGAGCGATGAAGTACACCGTTCCACCCGCCTCGGCGATGGTCGTCAGGTCGGTGGTGAAATTCGTGCTGTACGACATCACGACACGTACGTCGACACCGCGTCCGATGGCGGCGACGATCGCATTGAACACCGGGTTGGTCGGCTTGCCGTTCATGGTGTCTGAAGCGAACTCCTCGTTGTAGATGCGGATGACGTCACCCTTCACCGTGCTGTTGACGAGGGTGGTTTGATAGGCGGTGACATTGCCCTGATTCGCCATCGTGGAGACGTCCATCATCGGATACGGGTATCCGGCGGGATAGCCAGGATAGTTGTTAATGTTCCAGGTAGAGACACCGGTCATGGCAGTGGCCCACGAACCGTTGCTCCAGAGAAGTGGGCCGGCGGTACCTTGCGTTCCGTACTCGACGTTGTTTACCGTCGATCCTGCGCACGAGAAGTCGGAGTTGAAGACGTTGGTCGCCTGTGTGATGAGGGTCTGGTCGGCCACCGTCACGTAGAAGTCAGTTGCCTGGTAGAACAATTGCGGGGCGGCGGGCGGCTTTGAATAGGTGCTGAAGTTGCCCGTGGAGATGAGAAGCGCCGCGGAGCTCGGCATGGGGGAGAGAACTGCCCCCGATGCATCGACAGCATCGATCATCACTGATTTCTGATGGGTGATGTTGAAGTTGTTGCTCGACCAGTGGGGGGTGAAGTATTTGCTGTCGATCCCAGCGTTCTTCATGGCGTTCTGGATCTTTGAGACGAAGCCCTCATTGGTGCTCACCGTGCCGGAGTATCCGTCAAGAACTACGCGGACGTACACCCCCTTCTTCATGGCGGCGACGAGGGCGCTGTTGAGGGTGTCGTCACCGATCTCGTAGATGACGATGTCGATGCTTCTGGTCGCGCTACTGATGAGCTTGAACAGGGCCCGGCCCTTGTCGGCATTGGGGGCGTCAGGGTTCCCCTGCGCAGCGATTGTCATGACAGTGGTCGCTGGCGCCGGTGTCGAGGAGTTCTTGTCGGAGCTGCAACTCGCAACGATGAGAGAGAGGGCGATGATTGGCGCGGCAATGATGGGGAAGCGTTTCATAATTCACCAGGGACAATCTCGATTTATTTCATGCGTTAATTTGTATCACCTGCAATTGTTTCTTATTCCCGATCTTAATCGTCAGAATCCATGCCAAGCATGATCAAGCCGGCATCACTATTGCCGGATCTTGAAACAAGATAAAGCCTGTTACCGTTTTTGTCGACCCAGGAGACTCTGTTTACGGGATATTTTTTACTAGGTCCGTTTCTGTTATTTTTATCCAGTGTTATCTCTACATTCTCTGTTTTTGCCGGCACACCGAATTTAGCAGTAAACTCCTTTACCAGCTCATTGTGTACTTGAATATTATCAGCCCGAGAATTATTTGAAATGTATTTTGATCCGTACCCTTTTCCGGTATTACAATACAGTGTTCCTAAAATTTTATTGTCAATGTCTAAAATATATCCACAGCTTAGATCGAACCCACTTACAGCCAAATGATTGTTTTTATTTAGTGTTTCTACTACCTGCCCTTTGTTTGATACATTCGGTATAAGACCATTGACATTAATTACAATATTATTGTCAACTGAAGCCTCGTGGTTTTTTTGTGTGCATGCTGAAACGCAAGCAGTTAGCAAAAATACTATTATAAGAATAGTCATTGCTTTCATGTTTTCTCCATTTGCAAAATATTTTACGGGGCTGATCAATAACCCCATGTGATGGTATCCACTACCTGATCACTGCCAGTGTGTGCATCTATGATGTCAGCGGTTATTTTTCTGGTTTTATAGTCAACGGAAAACTTCCCATAGGCATAATCCAAAAACTGGTTGGCAAGAGGGTTTTTAATGCCCGATGAAAAATTCAGCATTGACTCCAGGTCATCACTGGAACCCGACATGTCAGGCGCCCCGCCGGTTCCGAGAACATAATAGTGCACACCTTGCTGCACGGTTCGTGCGGTTTCATGGACGTGGCCCGAAATGACAATCACGTTGTTTTTGTTGTTGATCAGTGGCTGAAGATCAGCCCTGAGCTTTGTTACATTGCTCCAGTAGGCGCCGATTTCTGCCGTGCTGCTCCCGTAAAGTGAGGGATGCATGAGAAGGATGATGGGGCCGCCCGGATAGGCGCTGTTGATCCAGGTTTTGATTTTAGCCAGGATTGTCCCGGCGTCAGCCGATGTATAACAGTTGTAGGTGTTCAGCACGATAAGCCTGATCCCGCCATAGTCAGTCATATAGGTGAACGAATCATAGGCATCGCTGCCATCCATCAGCGTGACATTGCTGTCACTGCCGTTGTAGATTCCTGCCATGAGCTTACCGTAGAGGCCAAAAGATCCCCTCTTGAAACCTGTCTCCGCGATCGAGGCCTTACCCTCGTGATTTCCTGCACTCATAAAGGTGGGAAGTGACGCTCTCAGCCATGTATGGTATCGCAAATTATGGCCCTTACTGTCGGACGTGTCGTTGCTCGACTTGAGCCACTCGTTCTTCCAGCCGACAACACACCCTGCAGCGATCTCTATGTTTTGTCCCAGGGTCGAGCCATCCCCATTGTGGGCTATAAAAGTCTGTGTGTTCGGATCAGTTGCCAGAAGGTTGCTGTACGCTGAATTAACTATGTTTTCTTCAACAACCGGCAGACTGTCTGCCGTTTCCAAAACGTTTCTCCGGTTGTCACCATAGCTGAAGAAAATCTGTGAGGTAACTGCACCGCTTTGAATGTCTGCCCAGCTGGGAGGCGTCCGAAATGAAGCGTTGACATAGGTCGTCCCGTATTTGCTGTCTTTTATAGCTATCTGATAGGTGAATAATTTATTTGATGGAAGTCCGCTGATGGTCCCCTGTAAAATGTCAACGAAATAGACATCATAACTGTCATACTCATGATCGCCTTGTTTTACCATAGGCGAAGGACCATATGTTTTCCCGGTGAGTGCATCGGTGGCGGTTACAGTGGCAGTCGGGTTATGGGAGCTCTTTGAACCGATTCGTATGGTCATATTGCACTGATTAGCACTGTTGTCCTGTGAGTAGAGGAGCCAGGGGCCCATTTGGACGCTGGCCGGAATGTCAATGAATTTTATAATGTTGATGGTCCCGCTTGTAGTTACCGCCGCACCCGTCATCTTTGCACTGCCTGAGGTTGAACGTTTAAACGTACCGTTTATTCTTCCTGCAGCATGTGATCCATTGGACGTGATAGTCGACAGGTCATTCGTGAATGACATCTGAATGGTATTGTTCTCCAAATAGCCTGCTACCTGATACTGGTCTCCATTAATAAATACGGTCCCGTTGAAATCCTTAGAACCTTCTTTATGGACAATACTTACTTTGAGGTTGAGTTGTGTTCCGTTGGCTTCCTCGGTATATACTCCGGCCCAGTCCCCTTGCAGTGCCCCCGCACTCTGACTGACAGCAGAAGAGTTGGTACTCGTACCGCATCCGGATGAGATCACGAAAATCCCCAACAACAGAATTCCGCAGCACAGTGCAAAAACCCAGTACTTCTGTTTCATGGCGCTTCCTCCTTAAACGTACCGTCGTGTACATGACTGAGGCTATCAAGGCAACCGTGGTAAAGTTGTTTGTAAATATTTCCATGGTCAGTATTAATTGAGTACCGCTAAAGCATTTAGGCAAGATTCAATGCTCTTAGCTTGGCTCAGGCTGTGGGAACGAGGGTGGTACGATGACATCATGGTTTATAGTATCATTGATGAACGCCTTGAACCGGTCATAGGGGCAATCGAGGAGGCCGCCGCAGGCAGGGATCGGCAGGGGGAGCCGTTGTGGGGGGGTAGCCAGAGAGAGAGCCGTCCCCTGGCGCATCTGCTCCAGCGTTGCGACCACGTAGAAGAGTCTCACGATGAGTTCTCCGCTCTGCTTGACCCTGTGGAGCTCGAAGACGAGGGCGCCGGCCGGGCCCGGGTCATTTCGCTGGAATCCCTCCGCCTGCCAGGTCAAACCGCCGAGAAATGTGGCAATGGCGGAAATATTATCGTCATGAGCGACAAAAAGTATGAATTTGCTCGAAGCCGGAGCAAGCATGCCTGGCACTGTCTTGCCCACTCTCTGATCCATTGTCCCCACCAGCTGCCACATCAGGTTAGTCGAGCTTACCTTCGCCATGGTGGGGAGCTTGTAGCCCAGGTCAAAGCTCAGCACATGCAGCCTGGTTAATTCGAGCATCGCCCCGGTCGGAATCGCGCCCCACCCGACGCACGGCGCCCCCGGGATGGTTGAGCAGGCAATATCGGGCATCCCCTGGGCGTATTGGAGTTCGAACGACTCCGTCAGGCTGTTGGCGACGCTGAACAGTGCATCACTGGTATACCCCGCAGGCCCGGCCGTTGTTTGCGTGTTCGGAAGATCCAGCAGCGTACAGGGGTCCTTCTTCGGAACGCAGGCATTAGGATTGCAGCAACCAGAGATCGCCTGCAGCAACTGCAGCTGGGTGGAGTAGGCGGTTATCAGCGATTTCGGTGGAGTGCCTCCTGCCATCGCATTAAACATGGCCCGGTCTCCGCTCCAGTCGACAGTGGTGGCGAATGATGAATAAGCCGTGGCGATGTAGGGATCCACGTTCTTGGGGACCACATTCTTGTTCAATTGATACACCGGTATCCCACAGCCCGGTGTTGAATCGGAACGGAACATGCCGTCCAGGTACCCCTGCGCGGTATGGAGCGTCCGCTCGGCGACATCCGCATAGACATACACCTCCCCTGACGCGGGACAGCTCCCTCTTTGGGGCAAGAGTCCCTGGGTGGCATAAAAATCGCGATACCACGATCCCAGGCGAGCCGCGTTCTGCTGGCCAAAGTAGGAAAGATTCCCGGCTGTTCCTCCCGCGAGGGTTGACCAATTAGGGAAACCCTCCGGCCGCAGGGTATACAGGTTCATGTTTTCAAGAGTAGAGGTTGGAGAACGAATTCCGTGGCGGCTGATGGCGACCACCGAGAGCAACTCGGTGCCGTTATCCGGAGCGGAAGTAGACGAAGAGCTGCAGCCAGCCACCATCATGAGGGCAGAGAAAAAAATCAAGGAACAGACACGGTTCAACGAAAGACGTTTCATGGAAACTCCCTGGCTGGATTGTGTGCTGTGGTGAAAGACCAGAGGGCTGTCTCACCACCTGTGCTCACGTACCCGGCGATTCCTCAATACTGGTGACGAGTGTACTTCTCAATATTCGTGCCAAATGTCTAATAATGGCAAAACATCTAACATGCTGGAATCTTTGGTTAATAAATATTGGCCCATGCCAAGCTCCAGAATAATAACTATATGCTGTTTAAACGCCTGATGATCCCGTCAATTGGCGTACTAAAAATCCGTTCTCGAACGTGACAACCTAACCTTTAAACCGCAAAGAGGTCTTTAATATCCCCATGAGCTGCGGGGGAGGCCATGGGCAGGAAGGGGATTAAAAAACCCGCTCAATCTTTCCTGAAGATTGGCGGGTCAGTGTCAGGCAGCCAAGGTTTAAGTCACTGTGTTGTGTCTTGTTTTTCAGTCATCCCGGGAGTTTCAACGGGGTTAAACGTGCTACCCCATGTTCCAGATCGCCATCTCCAGCATGTCTCTCCAGCTTTTGGAGATTTCAGAAACAACGGTGGGTTCGAAGCCGCAGTGCATCATGCACTGGGCGCAGCGGTCATCCCGCCCTACGCCGTACTTGCTCCAGTCGGTCTTCTCCATCATCTCCTTGTAGCTCGGATAATGGGCGTCGGTGATCAGGTAGCAGGGGGCTTTCCACCCCTGGGGATTGCGAGTCGGATTTCCCCAGGGAGTACACTCCAGCTTCTTCTCCCCCTTGAGGAACTTCAGATACATGGGGGTCGAGAAAAAGCGGTATTTCTTGCTCATCTCATAGACCTTCTCGAACTTCTTCTCGATGTCCCGCCGCTCCAGGAAGAGCTTCTCCCCCACCGCTTCATAGCCGAAGCCCGGCGCCACCAGAAGGCCATCCACCCCAAGATCCTGAAGCTGGGAGAAGAGCATCTCGATCTCCAGCAGATCGGTCTCGTTGAAGATGGTGGTGTTGGTGCAGATCCGGAACCCGAGTCTCTTGGCCTTGCGGATAGCTTCGATGGCGATCTGGAAGGTCCCTTTCCGCTCCAGAATCCGGTCATGGGTCTCCTCTAATCCGTCAAGGTGGATGTTGAGGGTAAAGTTCGGGTGGGGCTTCATCACATCCAACGCCTTATCCAGCAGGAGGGCGTTGGTGCAGAGGTAGATATGCTTCCCCCGCTTGAGCACCTCATCGATGAGCGGATGGATGTGCGGGTAGAGGAACGGTTCCCCCCCCGTGATGGTGACCACCGGCGCCGGACAGTCATCCACCGACTGCAGGCACTCTTTCAGGGTCATCATCTGCTGGATGGTGTCGGCGTATTCGCGAATCCGGCCGCAGCCGGAGCAGGCAAGGTTGCAGAGATGGGTCGGCTCCAGCATGAGCACCAGCGGAAACTTGTCGATCTTCTGGAGTTTGTTGCTCATGATGTAGCGGGTCAGGTCGTAATTAAGTCGCCAGGGGAAACGCATGGACTTCCTCGTTTTTCGTGCGGCGTGCTGTTTGCGTGCGGCGTGCAGCGTGCGGCGTAATGGGTTTCGGATATGTAATTTCACTTAACTCGTACCATTCCTCCCTCTCCCCTCAGTGGGAGAGGGTCGGGGTGAGGGGTGGTTTAGTCCTATCTTGATTGCGAAATGGAATAAGTGTCGTCGGCGTGCAACGTGACACCTACTCCCGTACGCCGCACGCTAAAAACGCTTCCACCGTGGCGGCGATTCCTTCGGCGTTAAGTCCCAGGTCTGCGCGAAGCTGGGCTTGGCTGCCATGTTCCACGAATCGATCGGGGATTCCGATCCGTTTGACCCTGACATGGTATATGGCCTCCGTTGCCAGGAGTTCCAGGACCGCGCTGCCGAATCCCCCCTGCAGGGCGTTCTCTTCCACGGTGACCAGGTTCCCGCTCCGGAGGGCCACCTCCAGGATGAGTCCTTTGTCCAGCGGCTTGACGAACCGGGCGTTAACCACGGTGGCGCGGATTCCCCGCTCCCTGAGGAGCCGGGCGGCCTGGAGGGCCGGGTAGACCGTGCTGCCGATCGCCACGATGCTCACATCTTCACCCGCTTCAAGCTCTTCCCCGACCCCCAGGGGGAGCAGTTTCAACTCCTGGTCCAGGGTGACACCGTAGCCGGCTCCCCGTGGGTAGCGCAGAGCCATCGGTTGATCGCTGGCGATGGCTGTCTTCAGCATATGGCGGAGTTCGTTCTCGTCCTTGGGCGCCATGAGCGTCAGTTCGGGGAGGTGACGGAGGTAGGAGAGGTCAAAGACCCCGTGGTGAGTGGGTCCGTCGTCCCCCACGACTCCTGCCCGGTCCAGGCAGAGGGTGACGGGGAGCTTCTGGAGGCAGATGTCGTGAAAGACCTGATCGTAGGCCCGTTGGACGAAGGTGGAGTAGATGGCCGCCACGGGGCGGAACCCCTCGGCTGCCAGCCCTGCCGCGAAGGTCAGGCCGTGCTGCTCGGCGATCCCCACATCGAAAAACCGTTTTGGATAGGCCTTGGAAAAGGGGGTGAGACCGGTGCCGTCGGGCATTGCCGCGGTGATGGCCACAATCCGTTCATCCTCGGCGGCGAGCCGCACCAGGGTTTCGCCGAAGACGGTGGTGTACGAGGCTGCGGCCGGTTTTCCGGCGTTCCCCTTGCCGGTGGCCAGGTCAAAGGGGCCGACCCCATGGAACTGGTCGGGGGTCTCCTCCGCCGGAGTATACCCCTTCCCCTTGGTGGTCATGACATGAATGAGCACCGGCCCGTCCATGGCGCGGGCGTTCTGCATGATCTCGATGAGCTGGGGGAGGTCGTGACCGGGGATGGGGCCGATATAGTCGAAATCCAGCGCCTCGAAGAGCATTCCCGGGGTGAGGAATCCCTTGAGTGAGTTCTCCGCCTTCCGGGCGAACTTGAGGATGTTGTTGCCGAAGGCCGGGATGTGGCCGAGGAGCCCCTGCATCTCCTTCTTCAGGTCGCGGTAGTAGCTGCCGGTGAGCTTGCGCGACACGAAGGCGCCGAAGGCCCCCACGTTCTTGGAGATGGACATCTCGTTATCATTCAGGATGACGATGAGATTCTTGTGGAGGTGTCCTGCCTGGTTGAGCGCCTCGAAGGCGATCCCTCCGGTGAGGGAGCCATCGCCGATGACCGCGATCACCCGGCTGTTGAGCCCCTTGAGGTCGTTGGCCGCCGCCATCCCCAACCCGGCCGAGATGGAGGTGGAGGAGTGGCCGGTGCCGAAGGCATCGTGGGGCGATTCGCTCCGCTTGGGAAATCCGGAGAGCCCCTTGTACTGCCGCTGGGTGGGGAACCGCTCTCGCCGACCGGTAAGGATCTTGTGGGTATACGCCTGATGTCCCACATCCCAGATGATCCGGTCCACCGGGGAGTTGAAGCAGTAGTGCAGGGCGATGGAGAGTTCAACGCACCCCAGGTTTGAGGCCAGGTGCCCCCCTGTCTTGGAGAGGTTGGCCAGGAGAAATGTCCGGACCTCCGCCGCCAGTGGGGTGAGCTGCTCCACGGTGAGCTTCTTGAGATCTTCCGGTGAGTCGATGGTTTCAAGCATATATACTCCGGGCGCTGGGCGTCAGGCTCTTGACTCGGGAATCCCCGGAGCCTCGCGCCCGGAGCCCCGCGCCTATTTTTTCACATAGCCATTTGCCCTGAACCACTCCACGGCCTTGGCCAGGGCCTCGGTGACCGGGGTCTGGGGGAGTCCCAGCTCCCGGATTGCCTTGGAGGAGTCGAAGAACATGAACTTGCGGGCCATGAGGACCCCGTTCAGCGGGATGAGCGGTTCTCTTCCGGTGATACGGGAGAGGAGCTCGTTGACGTAGGCCGCAGCCAGAATGGGGGTGTAGGGGAGCCGGACCTTTGGCGCCGGAGCCCCGGAAATCTCTTCCAGAAGCATGAAGATCTCCCGAAGGGTGAGGTTTTGGGCGCCGAGGATGTACTTCTCGCCCACCCGCCCTTTTTCCGCCGCCAGAATATGCCCCCGGGCGCACGCCTCCACGTCGATGAGGTTCAATCCTGTGTCCAGGTAGGCGGGCATCTTCCGGTTGAGGATGTCAACGATGATCTTGCCGGTGGGGGTCGGTTTGATATCCCGCCCCCCGATGGGAGTCGACGGGTTGACGATGACCAGCGGAAGCCCCCGTCCGAGAAACTCTTCCGCTACCCGTTCGGCCAGGAATTTGCTCTTCTTGTAGTCTCCCACCATATCGGCGAAGGTGACGGGGGTGCTCTCATCGCCGGGGGTGCCGTCTCCCGGATTGCCCAGGGTGCCGACACTGCTGGTGTAGACTACCCGCCGGACTCCCCCCTTCAGCGCCGCCTCCAGGAGTGCGCGGGTCCCCTCCACATTGGCGGCGTACATGGCCGCCGGATCCCGTGTCCAGAGCCGGTAGTCGGCGGCGGCATGGAAGAGGAGGTCACAACCGGCGACGCCCGCCGCCAGGCTTTCCGGGGCCAGCAGGTCCCCTTCCCAAATCTCCAGGGAGAGCCCAGTGATGTTTTTCCGGTTCGCTCCGGGACGCGCCAGGGCGCGGACCTCATGACCATCCTTGAGGAGCTCCCTGACGATGCTGGCTCCGATGAACCCGGTGGCGCCGGAGACAAATGCCTTCATTTTATCTCGCGCCGGTTCAGCCGCCGATACGTGCCGAGGGCCATGAGGGGGAAGACGTTCCGGTAGATGTGGTAACGGATCATGAAAAATTTGGGGAATCCGGTCCCGGTAAACTGCTCTTCATCCCAGGTGCCGTCCGGGTTCTGGGTGGAGAGAAGATGCTGGATTCCCTTGGTGACCGCCACGGCACGGACCTCTTCCGCGGCCATGAGCGCCAGGAGCGCCCAGCCGGTCTGGGAGGGGGTGCTTTCGCCAAAACCGGCCAGTGAGGTGTCATCATAGGAGGCGCAGGACTCGCCCCAGCCGCCGTCGATGTTTTGCCGGGACTTGAGCCAGTTGACCGACTTCCGGATGTACGGTTGAGAGAGATCCTCGCCGATGGCGGCCAGACCGGAGAGGACCGACCAGCAGCCGTAGATGTAGTTCACCCCCCACCGACCCCACCAGGAGCCGTCCGGTTCCTGGTTCTCCTTGACGTAGGCCACTCCTCTCACCGCAGCCGGGTGACTCTTGGGATAGCCGAAGTTTCCCATCAGCTCCAGCATCCGTCCCGTCAGGTCCACGGTGGGGGGATCGATGAGCGCCTCCAGGTCGGCGAAGGGGATCTTGTTGAGGATATGCTTGGTGTTGTCCTTGTCGAAGGCGCCCCAGCCGCCGTCCTTGCTTTGCATCCCCAGGCACCAGGCGATCCCCCGTTTGATGGCGTCATCCTTGGCCCGGACGTTCTTGACCTTGACATCCTTGATGGCCATCATGACGAATCCGGAGTCGTCCACATCGGGAAACCAGTCGTTGAGGAACTCGAAGGCCCACCCTCCCGGGTCCAGCTCCGGAGACTTGATTCGCCAGTCTCCCGGCTTGCGCACCTCGCGGTCCAGAAGCCACTGGGTGGCGTTGACCAGGGCCGGATGGTCAGGAGGGACGTCGGCGTCCAGGAGCGCCTTAAGCGCCAGCGCCGTGTCCCAGAGAGGGGAGACGCATGACTGGAGGACGATGTTCTGGTCGTCTTCGATGCAGAAATTTGCCAGGGCCTCCAGTCCCCGCTCCACCGCGGGGTGGTCGTTGGCGTACCCCAGGCAGTGAAGCGCCAGCACCGAGTTGAGCATGGCCGGCTGGATCCCCCCCCAATCGCCGCTGGGCTCCTGGTGCTCCAGCACCCAGTTCTCCGCAACCTCCAGAGCCCTCTTCTTGAAGGGGCGGATGGGGCTGGATTCGTAGACCTTGAGTATATGGTCAACACCGATGAAGATATTCTTCCAGGTGATGATGCCGTGTTCCTTGGTGAAGGTGTAGTCGATGGGGCGGGGGGGGCGTATATAGAGTTCCTGGACTCGCGCCCAGGGGGGGAGACGTCGCACCGGCTTGTGGGCCATGACGATGGAGAGGGGGATGATAGTGGCCCTGGACCAGCTGGAGAGCTCATAGACGTTGAAATAGGCCCAGGTGGGGAGGAGCATCAGCTCCACCGGCATGGAGGGGACTCCGAACCAGGCGAACTCACCGAAGAGCGCCAGGAAGATCTTGGTGAAGACCCGGCACTTGATGATCCCCCCATTCTCGAGGATGAAGGCCCGGGCCTTCATCATGGCGGGGTGGTCGGCAGGGTAGCCGGCCAGCTTCAGGGCGAAATAGGCCTCCACCGTGGTGGAGAGGTCACCGGGGCCGCCGTAGTAGATGCACCAGAACCCGGCCTCCGTCTGCTTGGAGAGGATATAGTTGGCCAGCTTCCGTTCCCGCTCCTTCTCCACGAGCCCCATGAAGTGGAAGAGCATGATGTATTCGGAGGTGATGGTGACGTTGGATTCCAGCTCCGCCCACCAGTACCCCTCGGGGAGCTGTTCCTGGAAAAGAAAGTCCCGGCTCAACTCACTGGCGACGTCAAGGGTATCCTTGGCC
>CAIOGM010000067.1 GCA_903857795.1 uncultured Geobacter sp. | reverse complement strand
GTTCAGGCTGGACTGAACCTCCTTGTTGGGGTAGCGGAGGGTCAGTTCCAACCGGCCGGGAAGGAGACGGGCCGAGTCGATGGTGAGGTAGCCCGTCTGAAACAGCAGCGCCTCAACGGGAATGTTCCCCACGTCGAAGGTGGAGAGTAGTGATTCGGGGGCCATGATCCGGGCAAGGTCGGGGGTGAACTGCTGTCGCTGGGAAAGAAGTTTGATCAGAAAGGTCGGCGTTCCGGTCTCGAACCACCAGGGGCGGAACTCGCGGTTACGGAACAACAGCAACAGGTCAAATGGGTTGTAAACGGCTTCACCGGTCCAGTTGTAACCGTTGTACCATTGCCTGATCTCGTCGCGATCAAGCCCCTTCAACTCGGGGAGGAAAATCGTTTCCACATCTTCATCGGTATAGCCGCAGATGGCGCTGAATCGTTTGTCAAGGGTGATATCCTCCAGATTATTCAGCCCGGAGAAGAGGCTCACCTTGGAGAACTTGCTGACTCCGGTAAGAAAGGCGAATTTGACGTGGGCGTCCGCTCCCTTGATGACGGAGTAGATATCCTTCAGTTTTTCACGCATCTCAAGAGCCGTGTCGGGTGATTCGATGTTATCCAGGATCGGCTTATCATATTCGTCAACCAGGATGACAACCCTTTGGCCGAACTTTTGGTGAGTCTTTTGTATCAGTTCCAAAAAACAGCCGGCGTTGCTGGCGGCTTCACAGCTGACACCCAATCGCTGCTGATGATGACGGAGCAACTCGGTGATTCTCTCCTTCAACTCGCCGCCGCTTTTCAATACTCCCTCGCCGAAGCTGATCTTGATAACCGGGTAGGTTACCGACCAGTTCCATTGATCATAGGCCGCCAACCCCTTGAAGAGGAGCCGGTTTCCCTCGAACAGTTCCTTCAGGGTGTCCAGAAACAGGCTCTTTCCGAAACGCCGGGGCCGGGAAAGGAAGTAGTACTTCCCTTGGTCAATGAGTTGCAGGGCAAAACCGCTCTTGTCAACGTAGTAATAGTTGCCTTCGCGGATCTCTTGCAAGGACTGAATACCGATGGGGAGTTTTTTACGCATGGGTGCCTCTTGAATTATTCCACAAGCTACTTCGACTCACCCAATCGTGTCAAGAAATTCATCCCCTTCAAGCATCATAGATTCGTAGGGGCGAACGGCGTTCGCCCTGATACACCGTCGAGATTTATCATGGTTCCCATGCTCCAGCGTGGGAACTGGTGCAACGCCGCTCCAGCGGCGGATTACTCGGCCACCGGATTCATCCCGTTGTCACTTTCAGACGCTGGAGCGTCACCGGCTGCGTTCCCACGCTGGAGCGTGGGAACGATGGACGGCGATGTCCAGCGGGTGAAGAAGAATCTGGGGGATCTGGAGCGGGAAGGGTTTATCGCCGAAACGGCTGCGGGATACGCGATCCGGGAGAGGTGAACAGGCAGATGAAAGAACACGGAGCGACTCTTTATGAACTTCAGTCAGTGAAAGAAAGACGGTTGTAGGAGCGGCCTCCTGCCGCGAATGATGCCGGGAATTCGCGCCCAAAGGACGCTCCTACGGGTTGTTGCGATCGTTATCGCTAAACGGCATTTTTGCCGCTCTATTTGCTGATCTTGCTCTCGATGGCCTTCAGGAGGTCGCCGACATTCTTGAAGGTCAGGAGCTCTTTCTGGGAGAAGCGGATGCCGAAGTGAGCCTCGGCCGCCACGATGAGGTTGACGTGGGAGAGGGAGTCCCAGCCGTCGATGTCGTTGGCGGTGGTCTCGGGAGCGATCTTGATATCGTCGTCATCAAATACCTGGCAGAATACGCTGTTCAGCTGTTCCATGGTGTTCATGATGTTGTTCTCCTGTAATAGTGAAGAGTATTTTCGTTGGAGGATTTGTAGCAGAAAGAGGGGCGGATTTCCATGTAAATGACGATCGTCCGAGGTCGTTGCCTTAACCTGTTCTCCCGCTTCCCTTCACCACGATCCCCTCCGCAACGGCAAATTCCAGAAACGACAGTGCCTCATCCCGCTCCATTCCCACCTCCCCCATCTCATGGAGAGACGTCCGGCCGTCCAGCCGCTCCAGGAGCCGGAAGAAGGGCTCGGCCAGGGATTCGGTCATCACCTCGTCGGCCCGGGGGTAGATGGCGGCGCAGGAGCCGGATTTGCGGAAGCTCCGGACGAACTCTGTTGGCTCCACCTCGCCCGCCTCCAGGATGTCGGTGATCTCATAGTTGAACCGGGCCAGCCGGGTCGACGCCGCTATGACAAAGGGGGTTGTCGCCAGCTCCAGCTGCGCCAGTTCCCGTTCGGTGGGGAGTTCCGGTTGCGGCGCCAGGAGCGCCGCGGCGTAGTGGTGGTGATACTCCACCAGGTCGAGGAGCAGCGGAAGGAGCTTCTTCCGGTTCCGCGCCGGAGAGAGCGCCCGGAGGAAACGGCACTGGAGCTCCCGGATGTCGTCGTCGGTCAGCTCTTCCTCCCCTTGGCCCGGCGCCTCACGGGTCAGCCAGAGCTCGAACTCTTCCAGGAGCGCCGCCGGGGAGAGTGAGTGGGAGCGGCAGAGCCCGTTGAACCAGGCCACGGCCTTCCCCCGGCTGTAGAAGAGGTCGCAAGCCCCGGCAAGCCGCGCGGCCTTGGCGAGCTCTTCCGCCGGAAAGGTGGGGGATTGAATCAGGGTATAGGGGGGCTCGGTGAGATGCTCCAGCCCGAGCCGGTCGGCGCTCTGTGACAGCTGAGCGCCGGGGAGGAGCGCCAGGGGGAAGATGTCCAAATGGTTGGGGTAGAGGGCGAGGGCAAAATCCAGGCTCTTCTTGAACCCCTCCAGGTTGTCTCCGGGGAGGCCGTAGATCAGATCGAAGCCGAAGATGACGCCGGTCTCGTTGAGGAGGGCTATCTTGGCGGAAAAATCGTTTCGCTCCAGCCGTCGCCCTACCCGGGCGAGGACCTTGGGATGAGCGCTCTGGAGGCCGATCTGGAGTGAACAGGTGATGGCAGCAAAGAGTTTTGCCTGCTCCCGGTCGATGAATTCACTCCGGATCTCGAAATGGAAATGGATGTGGGGGGCATGGTTGCGGATCAGCCGTAAGATCCGCTTGGCTCGCTCCGGCTCCCGGTTGAAGGTGGAGTCAAGGACGAAAACCTGGGAGACGCGGCTTTGGGCCAGGAGCCGGAGCTCCGCCTCCACCCGCTCCAGGGAGAAGCTGCGGGTTCCCCTGATTCCGCCGGCATCGCAGCAGTAGCTGCAGCCGAAGTCGCACCCCCGGGTGAGCTGCCAGAGCATTCCGTCATAGCCGGCAGGGTCCAGCGTGCCGGTGAGGAGCGGGGAGGGGAGGAGATCCAGCAGCGCCGTGGGGGGACGCTGGACCAGGGAGAGCGTCCCCTGGTCGAGTGTCGCTACGCCGGGAATCCCGGCCACGGAGCGCTTTTCGTTCAACGCGGCAACCGCCTCCACGAAGGTGATCTCCCCCTCGCCGACCACGACGAAATCGAACCCTCCTTCCCCCAGGAAGGGGAGGGGGTCCACCGTCGGTTCCGGTCCGCCGGCAAAGAGGGGGAGTTCCGGCCGCTGTTCCCTCAAAAGACGGGCCAGGGCGAGCGCCTCCCGCCGGTTCCAGACGTAGACGGAGAGGCCGACAGCGTCGGGGTCTGAGGCGAGGATCGTGTGGAGTGCGCTTTCCGGGGGGGGGTCGGGGAAGAGGTCGCAGAGGGTGACGCGACAGGATGCCGCCAGGAGTTCGTCAGTGGTGAGAGCCGCGGCGAGGCAGGCCCCGGCCAGCGAGACCGCCTGGGGAGAGCGGGAGAGGTGCTGGGTCGCGAGGACGATATTCACGCATGGCTCCGGCCTGCTATTCGATGACCTTGGGGACCCGGTAGAAGCTGCCGACCCGGTCGGGAGCGTTGGCCAGGGCCGCCTCGACGCCGATGCCGGGACGCGCCACGTCGTCACGGAAGGAGTTCTCCATGGGGACCGCATGAGAGGTGGGGACGATCCCCCCGGTATCCAGTTCGTTCAGCTTCTCCACATAGGAGAGGATGGCATCCATCTGGCCGGTGAAGGTCTCCGCCTCCTGGTCGCTCAGCTCCAGCCGCGCCAACCGCGCCACATGCTCCACATCCGTACGGGTAATCTTCATGACGGCTCCGTTTCAGGGGAAAATACGGCTCGATATGTACCACGCTGCGGGTAAAAAGACAAGAGCGCCATTAAACTCCACTCTATTCGAACTGGGCCCTGAACTCGGCGACTATCCGCCGCAGCTCCGCCACCTCCGTTCGCAGCGCCCCAACCTCCTCCTCCACCTTGGCGAGCCGTTCATCACCGGCCATGACCCGGAGTCGCGCCGCTTCCGGAGGCGGTGAACTCTCTTCAACGGCAACCTCCGGTTCCCCGGAGAAGAGGTGGGCGTAGCGCGGCTCCTTTCTCCCCGGCTGGCGGGGGAGCCGGGTCACCAGGGGCTGTTCCTGGGTCATGAGCTCTCCCAGGATCTCTTCCACGGTGGCGAGATCGGGGAAGTGAGTCATCCGCTCGGCCCGGGTGCGGAGCTCTCCGACGGTCTGCGGACCGCGCAGCAGCAGCTCGCCGAGCAGCGCCAGCTCCTCCGGTACCAGCCGGAGCCGCTCGGCCAGGATATGGCGGTATTTGGGGACCCGGCCGCCGTCATTGGAGAGCACCACCAGCTGCTTGAACCGGAGCGAGTCCAGCGCCCGGACCACGTCGGACTCTTCCAGTCCCAGCACCGGCTCGCGGTTCGATTTCTGGTTGCAGGCGTTGGTCAGGGCGTTGAGGGTGAGAGGGTAATATTCCGGGGTTGTCAGCTCTTTTTCGATGAGACAGCCGAGTACCCTGAGTTCACCAGGGTTGAGCACGGTTTCCATGAGTTTTCTCCTGATTCATTGCTGTCAGAGGTGACGTCGTGGATGATGGAGAAAAGACAATCACGTTCGTCGACCCGGTACGGCATGGCGTTTATCTCCACATTCCGCTCTTCACCCGAGACCAGACGGTGGCGGGCACGGAACCGGCGTCTCTCGTTATTGATAACGTCTTCATAGATCTCTCTGACCTCCGCCTCCGGTATGGAGCAGATATCGACAATCCGCATGGTCAGGAGGTCGGAGGGACTCCACCCGTAGAAGGCGCAGGCCGCGGGGTTGGCATCCATGATCCGGAGAGAAATCGGGTCGATGAGGAGCATTATCGCCCCGTTGTCCTGGAAGAGGGCGCGATACCTCCGTTCGGATGCCTGGATTTTTTGCCGGCTCAGGGAGAGAATCGCCACGAGGAGGGAGAGGAGGATCGAGATGCTGAGGAAGATGAGGGGGTGATCATAAAATTCCTGTGGGACCGAATCGCCTGGGGCGCCGTTGTCGGCGCCCGCTGCCACGACGCCGCAGAGCTGGAGTAAGAGCGCGGACGTACATATTGCCCCCATGAGCCGGCCGGAGTTCCTGCTCCTCCGCCATTCGGCTGACAAGAATCCGGTCATTTGCCGTACCTGTCCGGCCGGTAACATAGAGAAAGAGCGAATCCGGTCGACCGGCAAGAAGCTAACATGGTGCGTTTCCTCGCATAACGAACAAACAGTGGAGATGCGTTGCCTTCCGCAAAAGAAGAAAGCGTTTTGCCCCTACATTATTCATACCAATTTCAAGACCGTTTTCTGAATCTGGTTTTCTCTCTGACTGAGAGTGTGATACAGTGCAGCTTAACAATCTACGGAGGCAGGGTATGAAAAAAATGGCAGTACTTCTGGCGGCTGCGGTGGCGTTCGGTACGGGGGTTCCTGCACGACCGGTGGCGGCGGCGACCGGAGCGGACAAGGGGATCGTGAGCGCCGATTACATCGTGGTTTCCGCTATGGTGGAGAGCATCGATCAGGAGCGGAGGATCATCACCCTCAAGGGGGCGGGCGACAAGAGCGTTACCCTCAAGATCAGCAAGAAAGTCAAGAATTTCGGAGAGCTCAAGAAGGGGGACCAGGTCTCTGCCGAGTACCTGGATGCGGTGGCGGTCATCGTCCGCAAGCCGGACGGCAAGTCCCGTCCCGGGTACCTCAAGGAGGTCACCGTTGCGCCCCGGGGGAAGGATTCTGACGGATTGCCCGTGGACACGGTGGAGGGGTTGGGGACGGTGGAAGCCATCGACTATGACAATCGGACGGTCACGTTCAAGGGGGCCGACGGGAGCAGCCGGACGTACCGGGCCGATGAGAGGGTCAGCCGGTTGCGGTATCTGCTCAAGGGGGACAAGGTCTTTCTCAAAGCCACCGAACCGCTGGCGGTCAGGATCATTCCTGTGGAAAAGTAGCAGCTGCTCTTGAACCCGACTCAGGTGACGAAGAGGAGATTCACCCCTTCGATCAGGCCGCGCCGGGTTAGCCACTCCCGGAGTCCTACCCGAGCGCCACGGGTGCCAACGGTCACCAGGAGCCTTCCCGACAAAAGCTCCGTATCGGGAAGGAGGACCGGCGCCCCATGGAGGAGTCGCCCCTGTTTCCGGGGATCGGCATCGATCCAGCGGTTCACGCCGATTCCCACTGCCGCCAGGGCGCGCCGCCAGGCCCGTCCCTCTTTCCCCGCCCCCACCAGCGTCACCTGATCGACCTGCGAGAGGAAGCCGAGTTTCAGGTAGTGGGCCTTGCAGGCGCGGAAGGCCGCGGCGCTGTAGGCCGGATCGGTGCGGGTGAGCCGGTCAGGACGGTCCCGCCAATAGAAGAGGGTCTCGGGGAGCCGGGCGAACCGGACCCCGGCGGCGGCCAGCCGAAGCCAGAGGTCGTAATCCTCACTCCAGCCGCACTCCCGATATCCCCCCACCTGCTCCACCAGCTGTTTGCGGAACATGACCGTGGGGTGGACAAAGGGGGATTCCACGAACAGGTCCCGCTGGATCTGCTCATGGGTGATGAGGCCGTTCTGCCACGTCTCGTAGGCGTGCATCCCCACCCGGAGCTGCTGCCGGGGAACGTGGCGAAAGTTGCAGGCCACGAGGCCAAGAGCGGGGTCGCGCTCCAGAAACTCCAGTTGCCGTTGCAGCCGGTGGGGGTGGGAGATATCGTCGGCGTCCATCCGCGCCACCAGCGGGGCACGGCAGGCGGCGAGTCCGGCGTTGAGGGCAGGAACCAGTCCGGCGCCTTCCGGGGTGATGACCCGGATACGCGGGTCGCGGCGGACATAGTCAGCCAGGATCCGGGGTGTTTCATCAGCGGAGTGGTCGTCAACGACCACCAGCTCCCACTCCACCAGGCTCTGTCGGACGATGGAGTCCAGGGCCGCGGCCAGGTAGGGGGCGCCGTTGCGCACCGGGAGGAGTACGGAGAGCGCCGGGTCAGGCATGGGCCTGCTCCAGGAGCGCCTTGAGCGGTGCGGGGAGACGCTTCGCCTTCATCCCCGGGGCGACGCAGGCCAGCGTGATCTTCGCCTCCACGAGGAGCCGGCCGTCTTCCTGACGGATGGCCTGCTGGAGCAGGGTGAACGAGCTCTTCCCCACCGTCAGGACTGTAGTGTCGATCCGGAGAAGATCATCCAGCCGGGCCGGGGCCTTGAAGTCGGCCTCCACCCGGATCACCGGGAAGATGGCTCCCTCCTCGTGGAGCTCTTTGACCGAGAGTCCGCGCAGCCGTAAGAACTCCGTCCTGGCCCGTTCGAAATAACCCAGGTAGTTGGCGTGGTAGACCACCCCCCCCGCGTCGGTGTCCTCATAATAGATTCGCAGCTGCATAAACCACTCCCAGCCAAAAAAAGGTTTAACTCAGATTTTACCCACAGATTAAGCTGTTAACCCCATCTCCACCCTAACCCTCCCCTTGAAAGGGAGGGGATTTATAGGCTCCTCCCCCTTCAAGGGGGAGGTTGGGAGGGGGATGGGGCTGCGGTAGTGCTGAACTGAAAAGCTTCTCTCTGTGTCTCCGTGGTGGACTGCTTTTTCTAGTTTTGCCGTTGATCTGCCTGGACCGCCTCCTTGATGGAGAGCGCGATCCGCTTCCGCTGGAGATCCACCGTCAGCACTTTTACCGTCACCAGCTCTCCCACCCGGACCGCCTCGTGGGGATTCTTGACGAACTTCTTTGCCAGATGGCTGACATGGACGAGTCCGTCCTGATGGACCCCCACATCGACAAAGGCGCCGAAGGCCGCCACGTTGGTGACCGTTCCCTGGAGCATCATCCCCGGCTGCAGGTCCCGGAGCTCCTGCACGTCGTCCCGAAAGGCCGGGGCCACGAACTCCTGACGCGGATCCCGTCCCGGCTTCCTGAGCTCCGCCGCGATGTCCCGCAGGGTCGGCAGGCCGATCCCCTCTCCCAGATACTTCTTCAGATCCAGCCGCTCCACCAGCTCTCCCCGGGTCGCCAACTCCGCCACGGAGACGCCGAGCTCTGCCGCCATCCGGCTGACCAAGGGGTAGTTCTCCGGATGGACCGCGCTGTTGTCCAGCGGGTTGCTTCCACCACGGATCCGGAGGAATCCGGCCGCCTGCTCGAAGGCCTTGTCGCCGAAACGGGGGACCTTCTTCAGCCCCTGGCGGTCCGAAAATCCCCCCTGCTTGTCCCGATAGGCCACGATCGCCTTGGCCAGTGACGGGCCGATGCCGGCCACGGAGGAGAGGAGCGGGCGGGAGGCGGTGTTCAGGTCGACCCCCACGAAGTTGACGCACGACTCAACCACGTCGTCCAGGGAGGCGCCGAGCCCGCTCTGGTTCACGTCATGCTGATACTGCCCCACGCCGATACTCTTGGGGTCGATCTTCACCAGCTCCGCCAGGGGATCCTGGAGCCGCCGGCCGATGGAGATCGCTCCCCGCACCGTCAGGTCCAGCTCGGGAAACTCCTCCCGGGCGATCTCCGAGGCGGAGTAGATGCTGGCCCCGGCCTCGCTGACCATCACCACCGGTATCTGCAGGCCGGCCGAGGCCAGGGTTTCCTTCATGAACCGCTCCGTCTCCCGACCGCCGGTGCCGTTGCCGCAGGCGATCATCTCCACCCTGCCGTCTCCGGTCACCAGCCGGAGCAGCTCTGTCGCCGCGCTCCTCGCCTTGGCGTCACCGGTGAGCGGGTAGATGACGGAGTGCTCCTTGAGTTGGCCGGTCTGGTCCACCACCGCCAGCTTGGCGCCGGTCCGGACACCGGGATCGACCCCCAGGGTCCGTAAGTTCCCGGCGGGAGGGGCCAGCAGGAGATTGCGCAGGTTCCGGGCAAAGACCGCGATGGCCTCCTCATCGGCCCGTTTCTTGGCCTCCAGCCGGAGCTCAACCTCGATGGAGGGGGCGATGAGCCGCTTGTAGGCGTCTCCAACCACCTGCTCCAGGAGCGGCCTGAAGATGCTCGCCCCCTTGATAGTCAGCCGTTGCAACCGCTGGAGAATCGCCTCCTCGGGAGCATCGATGGAGAGGAAGAGCACCTCCTCCTTCTCCCCCCGGCGCATGGCCAGCATCCGGTGGGAGGGGATCGCCTTCAGCGGCTCCCGGTAGTCGTAATACATCTCGAATTTGGTGACGCTCCCCACCCGGTCGGTTGCCACCCGGGAGCAGACGATCCCTTCGTCCCAGGTCAGGCGGCGGACCATTCCCCGGGCGTCGGCGTCGTCGCTCAACCGTTCGGCCAGGATATGTCCTGCCCCGGCCAGGGCCGCCGCCACGTCGGGGAGTTGGCGCTCCGGGTCCACGAAGGGGAGCGCCGCACTTTCAGGGCTCCCGGTTGTCAGCTTCTGGGCCGCTATGATATCCGCCAGCGGCTCCAGCCCCCGCTCCCTGGCGATGGTCGCCTTGGTCCGCCGCTTCGGCTTGTAGGGGAGGTAGAGATCCTCCAGCTCCGTCTTCTGGCGACAGCTGCCGATCCGCCCTTCCAACTCCGGAGTCAGCTTCCCCTGTTCAGTGATCGCCTTCAGCACCGTCAGCTTCCGCTCTGCCAGTTCGGTGAAGTAGGCCAGCCGCTCCTCGATGGTCCGGATCTGGACCTCGTCCAGCTCCCCGGTCCGCTCCTTCCGGTACCGGGCGATGAAAGGGACCGTCCCTCCTTCGGCGAAGAGCTCTATGGTGTTCTCCACCTGGAACGGTTTGAGGCCGGTCGCTTCGATGATGAAACGAAGGAGCTGATCCCTGTTGGCTACTTCATTGCTCACGTGCTGCTCCTCTGTTGGCTGTTTCAGCTCCGCCCCACCTGGGCCACAGGTTCCGCGAAGAGCGGGGCAAGGGCGACCTCTACCCCGGGGAAAATCGACACCCGCACCCTGTCGTGATCACCATACACCTGCGGACGGCCATAGCGCCCGTCACCGTCTCCGGTGAAGAGCATGACCGTTCGTTCCGCCGGATCCACGATCCAGTACTCCCGGACCCCGGCCCGTTCGTAGAGGTCGAACTTTATCTTCAGATCCTTGTGCGCCGTTCCCGGAGAGAGTATCTCGATGATCAGGTCCGGTGCTCCGCGGCAGCCGGCCTGATCCAGCTTGCCGGGATCACAGACGACCAACAGGTCGGGTTGCACCACCGTTGCCACCCGCTCGTCGGCTTCGTCGGCCTCGGGCAGACGGACATCGAAGGGGGCAAGAAAGAGCTGGCACGGTTTATCAATAAACCACGGGAACAACTGATAATGCAAGTTCCCCAGGATTCGCTGATGCGCCACTCGTGGCGCCGGAGACATATCGTAAGGAACCCCGTCGATCAACTCCCACCGCTCGTCGTCATTCCACGAAAGGTAGTCGCCATAGGTAAAATGCTCATCCTCTTTCCGCGCCAACTGACCCATAACTCCCCCTGTCAAGCTCTTCTGGCGCCCGGAGTATAGCAATAAAATGCGCGGCTCCGTCAATAAAAAGGAGTGTTCACCCGGGGACATTGCGGGGGTATCGCCGTTGTATGAAGGGAGAGGAGAGGAAACGGGGGGATCATCTCCTCCCCGGAAGAAAAAGGTTGTCATGGTTCCGGGTAAATGGTACATGAATTCACGGAGATGGGGAGTGAAAGGGCGAAACGTCAATGGCATGGAAGGGGTGGAGCGAGTTTCTCGGGGCGCTGGAAGAGCAGGGCGAACTCCACCGGATAGCTGCCGAGGTTAACCCGGAGCTGGAGCTTGCCGAGATCGCCGGCAGGGTGAGTGCGCTTCCTTACGGCAACAGGGGGCTCTTCTTCGAGAAGGTGACCGGGAGCCGCTTCCCGGCAGCAGCCAATATCTTCGGCTCTCCCCGCCGGATGGCGCTGGCTCTGGGGGTAGAGAGTCTCGATGACCTCCCGGCGCTCATGGCCCATATCCTGGAGCGGCTGGAGCGGACAGCCGCGCCTCCCCCCCTGTGCGTTACCGATCCCCCCTGCCGTGAGGTGATTGAGGAGTTCCCCGACCTGGGGAGCCTGCCGCTCCTGCGGGGGTGGCCCGATGACGGCGCCGCCGCCGGAGGACGGTACCTGACCCTCCCCCTGGTGATCACCGCCGATGCCGGAACCGGCGAACCGAACTGCGGACTCTACCGGGTTGAGGCGCTGGGCCCCGATCGGGCGCTGCTGGGGTGGTATCCCGGCAGCGACGGTGAACGGCATTTCCGTGGTTATGAGGCGTCCGGTCGGAGGATGCCGGTGGCCATTGTTCTGGGAGGGGCGCCGCCGCTCATCCTGGCGGCATCATTTTCCCTCCCCGGGCTTCCCGATGAATTCCGCTTGGCCGGACTGCTCCGCCGGGAGCCGATTGAGGTGATCCGCTGCCTGACTTCGGAGCTTCTTGTACCGGCCTGCGCCGAGGTGATCATCGAAGGGTATGTGCTGCCGGGTGAGACGGGCTTGGAAGGCCCTTTCGGGAACCACACCGGTTGTTATGCCCCAATCCGGCAGGCGCCGCTTTTCCGGGTGACCGCCATGACCCGACGGAAACAGCCGGTCATCCCGGTCACGGCGGTGGGGCCGCCCCCCCAGGAGGACTGCTGGCTGGCCAAGGCGGCGGAGCGGCTCATGCTCCCTTGGCTCCAGCGCCGGCACCCCGGAATCGTCGATATCCTCATGCCCCTGGAGAGCATCTTTCACCGTGCGGCCCTGGTCGGCGTGAACAGCGCTCTCTGTGGCAGCGTTCGTGAGTTGATCCGGAAGCTCTGGGAGGCGGGACCGCTTCGGCGGGCCAGGGTCATCGTCGTGCTGGATGCCGACCCGGGGTGTGACCCGGCCCGGGCCTGGTGGCAGGCGGTCAACCGCTGCGACTGGCAACGGGACCTGATTTTCGGAGCGGACGGCACTTTGCTGGGGGTCGACGCCACCCGGAAGGGGGATCAGGGGAGAGCGCTTGAGCGTCGGGAGACCGTTGACCTGGTCACCGCCCGGTGGCGGGAGTATGGCCTATGATGACCTAAGACAACCTGCTGGTATCCTGCAGAGTCGCAAAGAATGCAAAGGAAGCCGCGTACATAATCCTATGATAAAGAGTTCCGTCCCCACGCAAAATACCTCGCTTTTCCGAAAAGTCCGGCTGTTTCTGGAGATGATCAAGTTCTCCCACACCCTCTTTGCGCTCCCCTTTGCCTTCACCGGCGCGGTGCTGGCGGCAAGAGGAGTCCCGTCGCCGGTCCCCTGGGGCTGGATACTGGCGGCCATGGTGGGGGCGAGAACCGCGGCCATGGGGTTGAACCGGTTCATCGACGCCGAGATCGACGGGAAGAACCCCCGGACCAGCGGCCGCGCCATCCCTGCCGGTCTCCTGGGGAAGGGGACCGTGGCGCTCTTCATCCTCCTCTCCGTGGCCCTGCTCTTCTTTGCCGCGGCCCGGCTGAACCCTCTCTGCCTCAAGCTGGCGCCGGTGGCACTCTTCTTCCTGGTTCTCTACTCCTACTGCAAGCGGTTCACCTCCCTGGCTCATGGGGTGCTGGGGCTCTGTCTCGCCGCCGCCCCCGTCGGCGCCTGGATCGCCATCCAGGGGAGCGTGGAGCTCCCCATCCTCCTCATCGGCGCAGCGGTCCTTGTCTGGGTCACCGGCTTCGACATCCTCTACGCCCTCCAGGATCTGGAGTTCGATCGGGCCAACGGTCTCCACTCCATCCCGGTGCTGATGGGGGTGAACGGCTCCCTCTGGCTCTCCCGGGTCTGCTCCCTGGCCACGGTGGGGTTCCTCCTGGCAGCCTGGCTCCTCTTCCCGCTGGGGGGCTTCTTCCTCGCCGGGATCGGGCTCTCGGCGCTTCTGCTGATCTATGAGCAGTGGCTCCTTCGGGACGGTGACCTGACCCGGCTGGATGCTGCCTTCTTTACCATGAACGCCTGGGTCAGTGTCATCATCTTCGGCAGTACGCTCCTTGACGTTTACGTCGGGAAGGGGGCCTGAGCATGCGGCACGTGTCCCTTGCCATCACCGGCGCCTCCGGCTCGCGCTACGCTCTACGTCTGGCCGAGGAGCTGCTGAAGAGTTGCGACCGGCTGACCCTCCTCCTCAGCAGGAGCGGCGCTCTGGTGCTGAAGAGTGAGTGCGGCATCGATTGGGAGGGGGATGAGAGCAGAACAACTCGGCTCATGAGGGAGTATTTCCAGGTGGCAGACCACCGGCTCAGTCATTATGCCAACGATAACCTCCTGGCCCCCATCGCCAGCGGCTCATCGGCCCCGGATAGCATGGTCCTCTGTCCCTGCTCCATGGGGAGCCTGGCCCGGATCAGCGCCGGGATCTCCGGCACCCTCATCGAGCGGAGCGCCGACGTGATGCTCAAGGAGCGGCGCCCCCTGATCATCGTCCCCCGGGAGAGCCCGCTCCATGAGATCCACCTGGAAAACCTGCTGAAGCTTTGCCGGGTGGGAGCGCGGATCGTCCCGGCCATGCCTGCCTTCTACCACGAACCCCGCTCCATGGAGGATCTGGTGGATTTCGTGGTGGGCAAGGTGCTGGACAGCATGGGGATCGAACACCGGTTGTTTACGAGGTGGGGGAATGAGAAGTGTGAAGAGTGAAGGGTGAAACGTAAGGGCACGGCATGCCGTGCCCTTGTTGAAAAAAAAGGGTGAAGAACCATGATTTTGACTTTTGAACAGATTGCCGCTACTGTCCGTGCCGGGGGGCGAATCACCGACGACGAGGCGCTCCTCCTCTTCCAGCATCACGATCTCCTGGAGATCGGTGAACTGGCGGCCCTGGTCAACGAGCGGAAGAACGGGAAGCGGGTCTTCTTCAACGTCAACCGCCATATCAACTACACCAATGTCTGTGTCAACCGCTGTCAATTCTGCGCCTTCTCCAAGAGCGGTGACGAGGTCGGAGCCTACACCTATGACCTGGACGAGGTCCGGCGGCGGGCGCAGGAGGCCCTGGCGCAGGGGGCAACCGAGATTCACATCGTCGGCGGACTTCACCCCGAGCTCCCTTTCGGATACTATCTGGAGATGCTCCGGACGGTGAAAGCGGTTTCGCCAGAGCTGCACGTCAAGGCGTTCACTGTCGTGGAGATCGACTATCTGGCCGGATTGGCCCGGCTTTCCATTGTCGATACTCTCACGGAGTTGCAGAAGGCAGGGCTCGGCTCCCTCCCCGGCGGGGGGGCGGAGATCCTGCGGAAAGAGATCCGTGACCGGCTCTGTCCCGAGAAGATCAGCGGTGAACGGTGGCTGGAGATCATGGAGCTGGTGCACGCCGCCGGGCTCAAGTCCAACGCCACCATGCTCTACGGCCATCTGGAGAGCTATGCCGACCGGGTGGATCACATGGGGAGGCTCCGGGAGCTGCAGGACCGTACCGGCGGCTTCCAGGTCTTCATCCCCCTCTCCTTCCAGAGGGAGAACAACCCCCTCGGCCATCTCAAGTCCCCCTTGAGCGGCGGGGTGGACGACCTGAGGACCCTGGCCGTGGCCCGGATTTATCTGGACAACTTCGCCAACATCAAGGCCTACTGGGTCATGGTGGGGGAGAAGATCGCCCAGGTCTCCCTGGCCTTCGGGGTCAACGACCTGGACGGTACCGTGGTGGAGGAGAAGATCGGTCACGACGCCGGCGCCGCTTCTCCCCAGGCGCTCACCCGGGACGGTATCGTCGACCTGATCAGGAAGGGAGGCAAGATTCCCGTGGAGCGGGATACGCTCTACAACGAGCTCAGGGTTTACTGAACCGTGACTCTCTCCACCCTCCTTCTCTTCCTCGGCGCCTCCATGGCCCTCACCATTGTGCCGGGGCCGGATAACATCTTAGTGGTGACGCAAGGGGTGGCCCGGGGGCGCCGGGCCGCCGTGGTAACGGCCTGGGGGATGTGCAGCGGCATCACGGTCCACACCCTGGCCGCTGCGGCCGGGATCTCGGCCCTCTTCTACTCGTCGGCCGTGGCCTTCCGGGTGGTGAAATATGCGGGCGCCCTTTATCTCCTCTATCTGGCCTGGAAGATGCTTCGTGAGCGGGACGCGCTGACCATCTCCGTCACCGGCGCCGGATTCGCCCCTTCCCTGTCTGCCCTCTACCGGCGCGGTTTCATCATGAACGTCCTCAATCCCAAGGTGGCGCTCTTTTTCCTCGCCTTTCTCCCCCAGTTCACGGTGCGGGAGGCGGGGAACGTGCCGCTCCAGATGGCGCTGTTGGGTTTCGTCTTCATGGCTCAGGCGCTTGTGATCTTCACCCTCATCGGGCTTTTTTCCGGGACTGTCGGTGTCTGGCTTCGGCAACGGCCCGGAGCGGGATGCTACCTTACCCGGCTGGCCGGGGGGATTTTCGCCCTCCTGGGCTTGCGGCTGGCTCTGATGGAGCGGTAATAGGTGATTTTTTAAGAGGGGCCAGGGGTGGTAAGGTTTGGCAGTTCTTCGTAATAACAAGCAGCAGCCCCCAGAGCCAGCGCCCTGGTTAATGGCGGCACGGAGCGGCAGAAGTCGGCGTCACAGTCTGGCGCCATGATGATATCGCCCGGATGATGGCGGGATTGGTGGTGTGATGCCGGAATGGCAGAGATGAAATGTCCCATTCGGGAGGTTGACCGGTTCACGCTCGCACGCGCGTGAACCAGTCATTGTACAAAGGGTAAAGCTCCGAAGAACATCGCCCAACAACCCCATCCCCCTCCTGACCTCCCCCTAGAAAGGGGAGGAACGTAGCCCCAGCCCTTGACACGAGATATTTGAACCGCAAAGGAGGTGCTCAACAATGATTAATATTCAAGTACATGCAGATACAGAGGATAACGCCATTGACCTAGTGCGTTCAGCTATTGCCGCCGAGGTAAGCCGACTTGAGTTAGGAATTCGTAAAACTGAGCGAAATATTCATGTTTTTGAAGATCGTTATCACATCACCTCGGATGTTTTTTTGAGGGAGTATTTTGCTGAAAATCTAGTAGGTGGTGATCGAGAGTATGTTATCTGGGCTGGTGAATTGAATCTGCGGGACAGGATCGCTTCCCAACTGAAAACCCTCAAAGGCATTCAGTATGCTGCTTAGCGAATACCAAGCCCAAATTATCTCCGTAATCGACCATTACTCAAGGACTAATCTGATTACCACTTCAGAGATTGTACTCGATGGTCGTTCTCCAAAGATAGGCGTTATCAAGGGAACTATTGAATTTATCGATGGTACGCAGCTTTTCTTCACCGAATATGTTGACTGCCGTTACCGTCTTGAAAAACTGAATTATTCCTACCACTGCCAAGATGGAAATGGCACATTCATCTTCCGCTATGACAACGCCGCACACAAACCTGTACTTCCACACCACAACCACAAACATGAACCATCAGGAAATATTATCGCGGCTGAACCACCTGAACTATCGGCAATTCTAGACGAAGTCATGGAACAATTTGTTTCATAACTTCGGGGTGTTACAGATGGAATCTGAGACAATGCCCGACTTGCGGCGGCACCAGTCAGCGGGAAAAAGCCCCCGACGCCGGTGTGCCTTATGACGTTACCAATCACAAAATAAGCCGAGACCATGGACATTTCAAACAGTATCGATAAAACCTTCGCCGGCCGGCCCCTCACCCGGGCCGAGGCCCTCCTGCTCTACACCGAGGCGGACCTCCTCACCCTGGGGAAACTCGCGGACGGCATCAGGAAGCGGCTCCATCCCGACGGGATGGTCACCTTCGTGGTGGACAGGAACGTCAACTACACCAACGTCTGCGAGTCCAAGTGTAAATTCTGCGCCTTCTACCGGGATCACGGAGCCTCCGACGCCTACGTCCTCTCCGAAGAAGAGATCCATGGAAAAATCGAAGAGTTGGTGGCGATGGGGGGGACCCAGCTCCTCATGCAGGGGGGGCTTCACCCGGAACTGACAATTGACTGGTTTGAAAACCTCTTCCGGGAGATCAAGCGCCGCTTCCCCGGGGTGCAGAACCACTCACTCTCCCCGGCGGAGATCACCCACATCGCCGGGATTTCGGGGCTCACAATGCCGGAAGCACTCCGGCGGCTCCATGGGGCGGGGCTCGACTCGGTGCCCGGCGGCGGGGCCGAGATCCTGGTGGATCGGGTGCGGCAGGAGATTTCACCCAACAAGATCGGCTGGCAGGGGTGGGGAGCAGTGATGCGGGAGGCGGCCCGGCTCGGGATGCCGACCACCGCCACCATGATGTTCGGCAGCAGCGAGAGCCCGGAGGAGATCGTGGAGCACCTCTTCCGGGTGCGGGAGCTTCAGGCGGACGGCGGCTCCTTCACCGCCTTCATCCCCTGGACCTATCAGCCGGGTAACACGGAACTGGGGGGGAGCAGCGCCACGGGGGTGGAATACCTTCGCGTGCTGGCCCTCTCTCGGATCGTGCTTGACAACATCCCCAATCTTCAGGCAAGTTGGGTGACCCAGGGTGCCCGGCTGGCCCAGGTGGCGCTCTTCTTCGGGGCCAACGACCTGGGGGGAACCATGCTGGAGGAAAACGTGGTGGCCGCCGCCGGCTGCACCTTCCGGATGAGCCGGGAGGAGATGGTGGAGTTGATCAGGGGAGGAGGATTTATCCCGGCCCAGCGGAGCACGAGCTATGAGCTCATAAAAATGTATTGACCGATTAACCGCGGTAACCGACACGCAGCACAACTAAACGAAAGGCATTCCGGTGTTTCCATGACCACTGTACCAATGATAACAACTCTTGAGGGGGTGGAGGAGCTGGCCGCCCGACTGCGGCTGGAGCCGATAATCGCCTGCGATCTGGAGGCCGACTCGCTTCACCACTACCGGGAAAAGGTCTGTTTGATCCAGTTTTCCACGCCGGAGTTCTCGGCGCTGCTTGACCCGCTGGCCGTCACCGACCTGGCTGCACTGGCCCCGGTCATGGCGGATCCGACTATCCGGAAGATCTTTCACGGCGCCGACTACGACATCCGCTCCCTCCACCGGGATTTCGGTATCGAGGTGAAGAACCTCTTCGATACCATGATCGCTTGCCAGTTCCTCGGGGAGAAGGAGGTGGGGCTGGCCGCTGCCCTGAAAAAACGGTTCGGTGTGGAGCTGGACAAACAGTTTCAGAAGGCCGACTGGAGCCGCCGCCCTTTAAGCTTGGAGATGCTCTCCTATGCGGTGGAAGACACCAGCCTGCTCATCCGCTTTTTCCAGCAGGTGGAAGAGGAGCTGCGGGGGAAAGGGCGTCTGGAGTGGGTAGAGGAAGAGTGCCGGGTGCTTCAGGGGGTGAGGGCCGCCAACCGTGAGGATGCGCCGCTCTTTCTTCGCTTCAAGGGGGCGGCCAAGATGGAGCCCCGGGCGCTGGCCGTGCTGGAGGAGCTCCTTCAGTTCCGGGATGAGCAGGCGCGCAAGGCGGATCGCCCCCCCTTCAAGGTCCTGGGGAACGAAGCTCTCATGGAGCTGGCCGAGAAGCGCCCCCGGTTGCCGGCGGATCTTGCCGGTATTCCCGGCCTCTCCGAGAAGGTTGTACAGCGGAGCGGTGTCGGCCTGCTCCGGGCCGTTGCCAAGGGGTCTGCTCTTCCGGCCGCCCAGCTTCCCCGGTTCCCGTTTGTCCCCCGTCCTCCCCGTGACCCGCGCAAAGATGAGCGATTGAAGCTCCTCAAGGGGTGGCGGGAAGAGAAGTCCCGGGAGCTTGCCCTGGAGCCGGGGATCATGGCCAACAACGCTCTCCTGGAGCTTCTGGCTGAACTCCCCGATGGCGCGGCTACCGACACGGTCATCCCCCGGCAGTGGCAGAGGGGGCTGTTCGGTGAAGCTGTGGCGCAGGTTCTGGCCGGGAGCTGAACTACCCCTTCCGGATCAGGGGGGCCTGCCGGTAGGGGCTCTCCCTGGCCGGGCTGAGGGGGTACGGCACGAGCCAGACCAGCGCCACGATGGTGTGGGGGGGGAGCTGGCAGGTGAGAGCGCCGATCTCCGGGGCGCTCCCCCAGGAGTGAATCGCCTGGGGAGAGGGACGGCTGGTGTCGATCCAGATCCGCCACCCCCGGCTGCCGCTGCAGGGGGGGAGTTCGAACTGCAGCTCCTCGCGCCAGGCGTTGAGCATGAGGTGAACTGCGAACCGTCCCCGATGGCTTCGGAGGGTGAGGGCCAGGCTGTGGGAGCTCTCTCCCCAGTCCGGCTGGTCGAGCCGGACCCCGTGCCACTGGATGCGGGAACGGCGCAGCAGGGCGTTGAGACTCAGGTCATTCCCGCTACGGGCAGTGTCCCGCCGGAGCCGCTGGCTGATGAGTTCCCGGACAAAGCCGCGCAGCTCTCGGTTCCGCTCCGCCAGGTCCCAATCAAACCAGCTCAGCTCGTTGTCCTGGCAGTAGGCGTTGTTGTTCCCTTGCTGGGTCCGGCGGGCCTCATCTCCCATGAGGAGCATCGGCCCCCCCAGGGCCAGCAGATTGATTGTCAGAAAGTTCCTGATCTGCCGCTGCCGCAGCGCTTCAATTGCCGGATCGTCAGTCGGCCCCTCTACCCCGCAGTTCCAACTCCGGTTGTCGTCGGAGCCATCCCGGTTTCCCTCGCCGTTTGCCTCGTTATGCTTCCCGTTGTATGACACCAGATCGTTGAGAGTGAACCCGTCGTGGCAGGTGACGAAGTTGATGCTCTGCTCCGGCTCCCGCTCTTCGTGACCGTAGAGGTCGGGGCTCCCCAGGAGCCGCGCCGCCAGGGCGCTGATGGTGCCGTTCTCCCCCCCCAGGAAGCTCCTGATGTCGTCCCTGAACCGGCCGTTCCACTCCTTCCAGGTGGTGCCGATGAAGCTCCCCACCTGGTAGAGCCCCGCGGCGTCCCATGCCTCGGCAATCAGCTTGGTTCCCGCCAGGACCGGGTCGGTATCGATATCCCAGAGGACCGGCGGGCTGCTCATGGGGGTGCCGCTCTCGTCCCGGGAGAGGATGGAGGCCAGGTCGAAACGGAAGCCATCCACGTGCATCTCTTCTACCCAGTAGCGGAGGCTGTCCACGATCATCCGCCGGACGGTGGGGTGGTTGGCGTTGAGGGTGTTCCCGGTGTCGGTGTAGTTGGCGTACCGGTAGCGGTCGGGCTCCAGGAGGTAATAGACGCTGTTTTCCACCCCCCTGAAGCAGATGGTGGGCCCTTCGTGGTTCCCTTCGGCGGTGTGGTTGTAGACTACGTCCAGGATGACCTCGATCCCGGCCTGATGCAGCGCCTTGACCAGATCACGGAACTCATCAAGCGGCTCCAGCGCCCCTTTCCGGGAGCTGTATCCCACATGAGGGGCGAAGAAGGAGATGGGGGAGTATCCCCAGTAGTTGACATGGCCGGGCGGGGCGTCTTCCGGGTCGAAGGCGAAGATGGGGAGGAGTTCCACCGCGGTGATCCCCAGTTCCGTCAGGTAGGGGATCTTTTCCATGAGACCGGCATAGGTGCCGCGCTTCTCAGGGGAGAGGCCGGAGTTCGGATGGCGGGTGAAACCGGCCAGGTGCATCTCGTAGATGACCGTCTGGGAGATGGGGCGCCGCAGAGGGGTGTCCCCCTCCCAGTCGTAGGCACGGGGATCGACCACCACGCTCTTCAGGGCCGATGGAGTATTGTCCTCAGGCCGGCGGGCCGCCTCCCGGTCATGGACTTCGGGGACCGCCACCCCCCTGCCGTAGGGGTCGAGCAGGAGCTTCGTGGAATCGAAGCGGTGCCCCTGTCCGGGATCGAAGGGGCCGGAGAGTCGGTAGCCGTAGAGCTGTCCCGGCTTGACTCCGGTGAGATGGACATGCCAGTAGTCGCAGGTCCGGTTAGTCCGCGGATCCAGGGGGATGCTCCTGTAGGGAGCGGTGGACTCTGCATGATCGAAGAGCTGCAGCTCAACGGAGCTGCAACTCCTGGAGAAAAGGGCGAAATTGACCCCCTGGGGGGTAACCGTGGCCCCCAGGGGGTGGCATCGTCCCGGTGTCGTCCCGGCGTGGCTCATGGCGTTCCTCGACCCTTTTTTACCGATCGACCCCGGGGGTCACCTGCCAGATCTGTTCACAGTACTCCCGGACGGAGCGGTCCGACGAGAACTTTCCCATCCTCGCCGTGGTGAGGATCGACATCCGGTCCCAGCGCTCCTCATCCTGCCATGCCTGCTCCACCCGGGCCTGAGCCTCCAGGTAGCTCCGGAAATCGGCCATAACCAGATAGGGGTCCTGGTTCAGGAGGGAGTCGACCAGGGGGCGGAACCGCTCCCGGTCTCCGCCGGAGAAGCTCCCGTCGGAGATGAGATCGAGGGCTTCCTTGAGATCAGGGTCGCTGTCGTAGTAGCTGCGGGGGGAGTAGCCTTGGGCCTTCAGCTCCGCGATCTGGGGGGTGTCCAGGCCGAAGAGGAAGAAGTTGTCGGCCCCCACCTCTTCGCGGATCTCCACATTTGCCCCGTCGAGGGTGCCGATGGTCAGGGCGCCGTTCATGGAGAACTTCATGTTGCCGGTCCCCGACGCCTCCTTCCCTGCTGTGGAAATCTGCTGGGAGAGGTCGGCGGCCGGATAGATTCGCTGACCGCTCTTCACGTTGAAGTTGGGAAAGAAAAGAATCTTGAGCCGCCCCGCCACATCGGGGTCACTGTTCACGACCTCGGCGATGGAGGTGATGAGCTTGATGATCAGCTTGGCCAGGTGGTAGCCGGGGGCCGCCTTGCCACCGAAGATGACGGTGCGGGAGACCACGGCTGCTGCGGGGTCCCGTTTGATGCGGCAGTAGAGGGCGATGCAGTGGAGGGCGTTGAGGTGCTGTCGCTTGTATTCATGGATTCTCTTGACCTGGACGTCGAAGAGCGAGGTCGGGTCCACCGTGACTCCGGTCCGCTCCAGGATAAGGCTGGCCAGCTCCTCCTTGTTCCGGAGCTTCACCGCTCGCCAGGCCCGGCGGAATGACGGATCGTCAGCCGCGGGCTCCAGGGGGGAGAGCCCTTCCTCCATCCGGCAGAGCCAGCGGTCACCGATCCTCCCGGTGACGAGCGCGGTCATTGCTGGGTTGGCCAGTGCCAGCCAGCGGCGGGGGGTGACACCGTTGGTGATGTTGACGAACTTTTCCGGGGTTAACTCGTAAAAATCCCGGAGTACTCCATTCTTGAGTAGCTCCGTATGAAGGGCGGCGACCCCGTTGATCCGGTGGCTTCCGACACAGGCCAGGTGGGCCATCCTGACGAATTTTTCCCCACTTTCATCCAGAAGGGAGAGCCGCGCCGCTCGCGCCTCATCACCGGGAAAGCGCTGCCGGACCTGATCGAGAAACCGGCGGTTGATCTCGTAGATCAGCTCCAGATGGCGGGGGAGCAGCTGGCTGAAAAGCGGCAGCGGCCACTTTTCAAGGGCTTCCGGCAGGAGGGTGTGATTGGTGTAGGCAAAGGTCCGTTGGGTCAGCTCCCACGCCGCATCCCACCCCAGGGACTCCACATCCATGAGGAGCCGCATCAGTTCCGCCACGGCGATGGACGGGTGGGTATCGTTGAGCTGGATGGCTGCGGTGTCGGGGAAGGAGGCGACGGCGAGTCCCCGCCGACGGTGGATCATCAGCATATCCTGCAGGGAGCAGGAGACGAAAAAATACTGCTGGGCCAGCCGGAGGTATTTGCCCACCTCCGGTTCGTCGTTGGGATAGAGAACTTTGGAGATGGTTTCGGAGAGGAGTTTCTCCTGCACCGCACCGTAGTAGTCCCCCTGGTTGAAGGCGTCAAAGTCGAAGGAGTCCACCGCCTCAGCCTTCCAGAGCCTCAGCAGATCGGTCACCGCCCCCTGATAGCCGGGAATCGGGGTATCATAGGCGACCCCCATGACCACCTTCCTTGGCGCCCAGCGGACCCGGTACTCCCCCTCACTGCCAATCCAGGATTCAGTCCGCCCCCCGAGATTGACCGGGTAGGCGATCTCCGGGCGCGGGATCTCCCACGGATTGCCGGAGCGGAGCCACTTGTCGGTCAGTTCCACCTGCCACCCGTCCCGGATGGCCTGTTCGAATATCCCAAATTCATAGCGGATCCCGTAGCCGATGGCCGCCACCTCCAGGGTCGCCAGCGAGTCCAGGTAGCAGGCGGCCAACCGTCCGAGGCCGCCGTTGCCCAGACCCGGCTCCCCCTCCTGTTCCATGATGGCGTCCGGATCCTGCCCCAGGGATGACAGCGTAGCCCGGAGCTGCTCCACGATCCCCAGGTTGATCATGGCGTTCCCCAGATGCGGCCCCATGAGAAACTCCGCGGAGAGGTAGGCCACTATCTTGATCGGTTGTTCCTGAAGGATCTGCAGGGTCTGGACCCAGCGATTCAAGATCCGGTCTCGCACCGTGTAGGCGGTGGCCAGATACCAGTCGTTGCGGGAGGCGTTGGCCGGAACCCGCCCCTGGATGAAGTGCAGGTTGTCGAGGATCGCCAGGCGCAACTCTTCGCTGCTGGTCCCTGTACGGATATTTAGCGGTGTCTCATCGTGCGGGCGGGTTTTTGATTCCATCATACTCATCGGCAACTCCTTGGGCAGCTGAGGATTTTTGTACCTTAGCATAGTTTCAGGGAGAAAAAGAGATGGTTTCTGCCAGGCAACCGAAGTTGCTCCGCGGGGGAATCCCGCTTCAGAGCGGGTGACGTTCTGTTTGCGGAGAGGAGAGGCGGTGCGGCAGGCGCGGGCTGGTGCCGGCCTGCCAGAGGAGCAAATTTGCTACGGTTTCTGCTTGATGTTGACCAGCGCCGGATTGATTCCTTTCCCTTTCTTGCAGATCATCTGGGCCGCTGCCCGGGCCGGTGTTTCGGGAGCGCTCGTCTCCCAGAGCGGTTCGAAATCGACGGTAGTGGTGATATTAGTCACTTTGTCGAATTCAAGAGCCTTGACCAGGCGCGTCTTCTGTTTGGAGCAGTCGACCTCAATCAGGGTCTTGGAATAGTTCCCCTCTTCCTTGAACCGCTTGAGCCAGGCCGTAACTATCCCTTTCTCCTTGGTCACGTTGTCACGATCGAGGCAGATCATGTCACCGCCCGCCTGTGCACCCGGCACGATGATCCACTCCATTGCTGAGGAATTGACTGCAGTGAGAAGTAAAACTGTCAAGGACGCTAATACTACTTTCATGGTGTGATTCTCCTGTGCACTGTTTCCCCCGGGAAGAGCCTGGGACCATTACGGTACAGGCTTATTTGTAGCAGGAACGCCTGGACGTTGCAAGAGCATTTCCGGAACCGGCAGAGGGAGGGACTGAGCGCCGTATGCTCGCCGTGACCACAAACGAGAATGGCCACACCTTACGGTGTGGCCATTCTCGTTTGTCAGTCTGGTCGGAAGAGTCTATTTCTTCTCGACCATTACCGTCTGGTTCATCTCGACGCGGCGGTTTTTGTAGCGACCGGCGGCGTTCTTGTTGTCGTACTTGACGCTCTTGCCGTTGCCGACGGCGGTGATGCGGGCAGCGTCGATCTTGAACTTGTCCACAAGATAGGCCTTGACGGCATCGGCGCGCTTCTGGGAGAGCTTCTTGTTGTATTTGTCGGAGCCAATGGAGTCGGTCCATCCTTCAAGTGTGATCTTCATCTTGCTGTTCTTCTTCATGAAATTGCCGATGGCATCCACATTCGGATAGAACTCTTTTTTGATGACCGCTTTGTTGAAGTCGAATTCGATGAGAAGGTTGACCTTCTCTTCTTCCATGCAGGCCTGGGGATTGCAACTCTGGCTCTCACTCAGGGTCGGCAGTGCTGTGCCGCCGTTGGCCGGCTGGGTCACCACCGGACGGGTGCGTGTCTGGGTGCCGCTGCCACACGGAGCGGAGCAGGAGCTCCAGTCAGACCATGCGCCAACCACGCCGTCAACCGCCACTGGGACGGGTGCGGGCGCCGGCGCCGGCTCAACTGCCTTGGGTGCGGGCGGGGGCGGTTCAACAACCTTCGCAACTACCGCTTTTTTCCCGCCGAACTGGAACTGGAGTCCGAGGGTGTACTCGTAGTTGATCCAGTAATCGGTACTTCTGATCTGGAATGCCGGAGAACCGTGGAACGACATGATGGCGCGGGTATCGGCACGGAGAGCAACATCTTCGCTGAGGAAATACTTGATGCCGGCGCCGGCATCCGCCGTGGCGTCATTGTTGTTGCCCTGATGAGACTTGTTAGCCATATTGGTGATCGAGCTGCCACCGGCGCCAAACGCCACGAAGGGGACGAGTTTGCTCTGGGGCATAAAGTTGTAGATCCCCTCGAGCCGGTAGTTGTAGACGTTGACGTTATTGGCGCCCGCGATGGACTTCGGGTTCCCGGTGCTCTTGCTGTTGACGTAGCCGAAGGTCGCTTCAACTCCCAGGTTCTTGGTGATGTCATACCCGAGCCGCAGGCCATATGTCGGCCTCGTTTCAAGGGATTGCACACCGTCAAACGTGTAGCCACCAACGAACGGTGAGAGCGTAAACGCTCCTGCTCTCTGCTCGGCGCTGGCAGCGCCTGCTGTGGCTACCAGCAGGACGGCAATCATACCTGCGATTTTCTTCTTCATACTCATGTTCCTCCTCTTCAGTTGTCTCAGTTCACGTGCGTCGCCGTGGTGATCTTTACGTAGATTACGTCCCGGCGAGTTCGCACTGCCTCTTGATAATTTTCGCGCCACTATACTGCCTGCCACCATGTCTGTCAATAGTCTTTGTTAATCGAGAAGATGTTGCGAAGTATTTATCCCCTGACCGGACGATTTCAGTGCTACGGTCCGCCGCTCCCGGCCAGGTTCTTTTCACAGGCGGTCAACCGTTCCCGTAGCTCCTTCTCTCTACTCCACCGTTCCGTCACATCCCGCATGATGGAGGCGCATCCCTCCATGCCGCCGAGTTCATTCCGCAGCAGGATCATGCTAAATTCCAGAGAGAGCCGGACCCCGTCCTTGCGGATGCCGGGCGATGTGAGGAGGCCGGTTTCGTACCTGGTTTTTCCGGCAGCCATGACCTCTCCATAACCGTCCCAATGGCGTTTCCGCAAATTCTCCGGGATGATCAGGTCCAGAGATCGCCCCACCGCCTCGGCGGCGGTATGGCCGAAGATCCGCTCTGCCCCGCGGTTCCAAAACGTAATGATCCCTTCCCGGTCGGCGATGAGCAGTGCGTCCGGGGCATTGCTGACCAACTGTTTCAAAAACTCGTCCATAGGTGACCTCCCATGAGCAGTGGTGGTGTGCATCTCCTTGCAGGACGATCGTACAGCAAAAGTCGTTCAATGTCTTTACCAACATCTGAAGTGGATGTCGTAGCCATCTCCATGAATTTCGCCGTGGATTTTAGCCGGAGCGCCTGCTATAGTGCATCCTTGCTCGTGAAGCATCGTGCAGAGGAGGCATTTCAGTGCTGACCAAACGGATAATCCCCTGTCTCGATGTCAAGGGGGGCAGGGTTGTCAAGGGAGTGCAGTTCCTGGAGTTACGGGATGCCGGTGATCCGGTGGAGATTGCCGAGAGCTACGACCGGCAGGGGGCTGACGAGCTGACCTTTCTGGATATAACCGCCTCTTCCGACGAGCGAGATATCATCATCGATGTTGTCCGACGGACCGCGGAACGGGTATTCATGCCGCTCACCGTGGGAGGGGGGATCCGGACGGTGGACGACATCCGACGCCTCCTCAACGCCGGGGCCGACAAGACCTCCATCAATACGGCGGCGGTCCACTGCCCCGAGTTCGTCAGGGAGGCAGCTGAACGGTTCGGTTCCCAATGTACGGTGGTGGCCATCGATGCCAGGCGGGTTCCGGGGGAAAACCGCTGGGAGGTCTACACCCATGGAGGACGAAAACCCACCGGTATCGACGCCGTGGAGTGGGCGGCCAGGATGGAGGAGTACGGGGCCGGCGAGATTCTCCTGACCAGCATGGACTGTGACGGGACCAAGGACGGCTATGACCTGGCGCTCACCCGGGGGGTGGTGGATGCCGTAAGCATCCCGGTCATCGCCTCCGGTGGGGTCGGCACTCTGGAGCATCTCTATGACGGTTTCACCACGGCGGGCGCCAGCGCCTGTCTGGCCGCATCTATCTTCCATTACCGCGAATACAGCGTCGGTGAAGCGAAGGAGTATCTCCACGGCCGGGGAGTGGCGGTAAGACTCTGAAAGCTGTTCTAAGTTCTATGTTCTATGTTGTAAACCCAGAACTTAGAACATAGAACATAGAACATAGAACATAGAACATTGAACCTAGAACCTAGAACCCTGAACCTAGAACCTAGTACTGAGGTTTTACACATGCCCGAGCATATTCTCGACGCCGTCTACCGGGTCATCCTTGACCGGAAGGCGAGTCCGTCTGATAACTCCTACACCGCCTCCCTCATGGCCAAGGGGATCGACAAGATCCTGAAGAAGGTCGGGGAAGAGGCGACAGAAGTCGTCATCGCCGGCAAAGGGGGGACCCGGGAGGAGGTCATCTGCGAGAGCGCCGATCTGCTCTACCATCTGCTGGTCCTGCTCGGGTACCGCGACATCTCTCCGGGTGAGGTCTATGATGAACTGGGGCGCCGTTTCGGCGTTTCCGGTCTCGACGAGAAGGCCGCCCGTACAACTGCCGCCTAATTTTCGCACATTCTCAGCAATCAGACGTTTTGCAGGAGGCCTCCGGTGGCGCAGTTCATTCGTTTATTCACGCTGATCCTCATGGTTCTCTCCACGACAGTTGTCTGGTCGGCCGATCCCCTGGAGTTGGACAAGGCGCTCAAGATTGGCACAGGCAAGACTACTGTCATCGAATTCACCGACCCCGACTGCCCCTACTGCCGGAAGGCGTACCAGTATTTTTTGACCCGGCCCGATGTTACCCTCTACATCTATTTCAATCCCCTCTCCAGTCACCACGATGCCCGGCAGAAGGCCTTGTACATCCTCTCCGCGGATGACCGGGAACGCGCCTACGCCGAGGTCATGTCGGGGCTGTATGACTCCGTGCCGCCGCCCTCGGGGGATGACAGGGGGATGAAGCTTCTTGACGAGCAGGTGGCTATCGCCAAGAGGATGGGGATCGCCGAAGTGCCGCTCTTCATGATCTACGGGCGGATCATCAAGGGGTTCGACCCCGGGAAGATCGGGGCGTTGTTGCCGCCGAAAAAGTGACCCTCAATGCATGACCAGGAGCTTGAAAGAGTGCTGACGGCGGTCAGCCGAGGTGAGCTCTCCGTTGTCGATGCCCTGGAGCAGATTAAACCCCGCTGGCCGGAGAGCTCTGCAGACGTCGGAGCGAACTCTTCTACCGACCAGGTCAGTGTCATCGAGACCCACATCGACGACATGAATCCCGAGCTGCTCGGATTCCTCATGGAGCGGCTCCTGGACGAAGGGGCGCTTGATGTGGCCTTTTCCCCCCTGCAGATGAAGAAAAACCGGCCGGCGGTCAGGTTGACTGTCATTGCCTCCCCACCTCTCCTGGCTCACCTCTCCCGGATCATCCTCCTCGAATCCACCGCCATCGGGATTCGGCATTATCCGGCGGAGCGCCTGAAGCTGGAGCGCGCCGTGGAAAGCCGGCAGACGACACTGGGGGAAATCCGGATTAAGGTGCTCCGGGAGGCCGGCGTCGTGGTGAGAGTCTCGCCGGAGTTTGAGGAGTGCCGCCGTCTCGCCCGGGAGACAGGACGTCCCCTTGCCGAAATCTACCGGATCGTCGAGCGGGAAACAGGAGTTGTCTGAACGCGAGAAGAGGTCTCCATGAAACTATCGACGCTTTCCATTGGTGACGAACTGCTCTTCGGCGAAGTGGTGGACAGCAACGCCGCCTCTATCGCCGCCAGACTCTACGATCGGGGAGTCAAGGTACAGCGGCACCTGCTGGTGGGAGACAACGAGCCCGACATCATGGATGCCATCGAGCGCCTTGCTGAATGGAGTGAGGCGGTCATCGTCACCGGTGGCCTGGGGCCCACCGCCGATGATTTTACTGCCCGGTCGGCTGCCAAGGTCACCGGGCGCCGCCTCGTCCTCAACGACGAGGCGCTCAGCCATGTGAGGGAGTTTGTCGGCGCGGAGGGGGGGCTGTACCACTCTGCCACGGAGCGGCAGGCGCTCATTCCGACCAAGAGCACCATCATCCCCAACCCCACAGGAACGGCCTGCGGTTTCATCATCACCTGGAACGGGCGTTACCTCTTCTTCCTCCCTGGTGTCCCTTCGGAGATGATCCGGATGCTGGATGATACCGTGCTCCCCTTTATTCAGGAACGGCTGCGGCAGAGGGTGACCATCGGGACGCGGCTCTTCACCCTCTTCGGAATCTCCGAGGCGGAGAGCGATGAGCTCCTCAGAGATCTGCCCGACCCGGAGAGTGGGCTCTCCGTGGCGTTTCGGGTCAGCTTTCCAACCATCGACGTCAAGCTTCGGGCAGAGGGGGACCCTGACTCCGTGGCGGCGTTGCTGCAGATGGGGGGGGAGGTGGTTCGGGAGCGGCTGGCGGAGTTCATCGTAGCAGAAGGGGGGGCCACCCTGGACGAGGAGGTCGGGCGACTCTTGCGCGAGAGCGGGAAGAGTCTCTCTCTGGCGGAATCGTGCAGCGGCGGGTTCATCGCCAAGCGGCTCACCGATATACCGGGAAGCTCTGCCTACTTCCTGGAAGGAGCCGTGGTATACAGCAACGCCGCCAAGTGCCGGCTGCTCCAGGTTCCCAAACGGCTGATCATGGAGAAGGGGGCGGTGAGTCGGGACGTGGCGGAGGCGATGGCTCGGGGGGCGCGGGAGGGGGCGGGGAGCGATCTTGCCTTGGCCGTAACCGGGGTCGCCGGTCCGGGGGCTTCTGAAGAAAAACCCGCGGGAACGGTTTTCATCGCCCTGGCGGATGGTGCCGGGTGCCGGGTCGAGGAGTACCACTTCTCCGGGGACCGGCGCCAGGTGCGACTTCTTACTACGATTACCGCCCTGGACCGGCTGCGCCGTTACCTTACAACCGGATAGTTTACAAAGGAGGTCACTTCATGGTCGCAAACTGTCGCAGGATGGTGAGCCCCGTCTCCTGGGATTTTTCCGGATGAAACTGGGTGGCCACGATGTTCTCCTTCCAGATGGAGGAGCAGAAATCGATGCCATAGGTGGTGGTGGTGGCGATTACGCTCTCATCATCCGGTTTCACGTAGTAGGAGTGGACGAAGTAGACGTTGCTCCCCTCTTCCAGGCCGGCAAGGGGAGGGGGGCGCCGTTTGAAGGAAAGCTGGTTCCACCCCATGTGCGGCACCTTCAACGCTTCACCGGCCTCTGCCATCCCCTCGGGGAAGCGGACCACCCGTCCGGGGATGATATCGAGCCCCTTGTGGAGACCGAACTCCTCGCTCTCGGTAAAGAGAAGCTGCAGTCCGAGGCAGATACCGAGGAACGGCCGCCCTTCACGGACCACCCGGAGGATCGGTTCCACGAACCCCCCCGCCTCCAGGTTGCGGATGCAGTCCCGAAAAGCGCCGACGCCGGGGAGGACGATCCGCTCCGCCTCCAGCACCACCCTGGGATCGGCGGTCACCACCGCCTCGTACCCCACCTTCTCGAACCCCTTCTGCACTGACCGGAGGTTCCCCATCCCGTAGTCGATGATTGCGATCATAGCATCCCTTTGGTGGACATGACCCCTTCGATGCGGGGGTCCAAAGAGGTCGCCAGATCCAGCGCCCGGGCCGTGGCCTTGAAGCAGGCCTCGATGATATGGTGGACGTTGTCGCCGTACATGACGTTTACGTGGACATTAGCCCCGCAGTTGTTGGTGAAGGCCTGGAAGAACTCCTTGACCAGTTCCACGTCCAGGTCGCCGATCTTCACCTTGGGGAGGTTGACGTGGTAGACGAGATAGGGGCGGCCCGACAGGTCGATGGTGACGCTGGCCAGGGTCTCGTCCATGGGGACGGAGGCCTGACCGTAACGCTTGATCCCCTTCTTCTCCCCCAGCGCCTGCCGGAAGGCATCGCCCAGGACGATCCCCACGTCCTCCACCGTATGATGGAAGTCGATGTCGATATCCCCCTGCGCCTCCACCTCCAGGTTGAAGAGGCCGTGCCGGGCGAAGAGGTCCAGCATATGGTCGAGGAACGGGACCGAGCTGCAGATCTTTGACTGCCCACTGCCGTCGATCTCCAGGGAGAGCCGGATTCGGGTTTCGCGGGTGATCCGCTCTATGGTTGCGCTGCGGGACATGGTGACCTCCTCGGTTCAGGACTGCTGTAATCTCACGCTCACCGACCTCCCGTGAGCCTCTAACCCTTCCAGGTTGGCGATTCGGACGATGTCGTTCCCCAACCGGTTCAAGCCGGCTTCCGAGAACCAGACGATGGACGATTTCTTGACGAAGTCGTCCACGGAGAGGGGGGAGAAGAAGCGGGCCGTGCCGCCGGTGGGGAGGGTGTGGTTGGGGCCGGCCAGGTAGTCGCCGGCCGCCTCGGGGGTGAAGTGCCCCAGGAAGATAGCCCCGGCATTGACGATCCTGGGCAGAACGGCGAAGGGATCGGCCACGGCCAACTCCAGATGCTCCGGGGCGATCCGGTTGGAGAAGGCGATGGCCTCGTCCAGGGTTCCCGCCACGATGACCGCGCCGTAGCTCTCCCAGGATCGCCGGGCTATTTTTTCACGTTTGAGCTCGCCAAGCTGGAGCTCAACCTCAGCCGCCACCCGCTGGCCGAAGCCGCGGTCGGTGGTGATGAGGATGGATGAGGCAAGCTCGTCATGCTCCGCCTGGGAGAGGAGGTCGGCGGCGATGTGGGCCGGGTCCCCGCTCCCATCGTTGATGACAAGAATCTCGCTGGGGCCGGCAATCATGTCGATCCCCACCTGGCCGAAGACCAGCTTCTTGGCGGTGGCGACGTAGATGTTCCCGGGGCCGGTGATCTTGTCCACCTTGGGGATCGTGGCCGTGCCGTAGGCCAGGGCCGCCACCGCCTGGGCGCCCCCCAGGCGGAAGAACCGGTCCACGCCGGCAAGACGCGCGGCCACGAGAAGGTGGGGATTGAGCTCGCCGCCGGGGGTCGGGGCCACCATGATGATCTCGCCGACCCCGGCCACCTTGGCGGGAACGGCGTTCATGATGACGCTGGAGGGGTAGCTTGCCTTGCCGCCGGGGACGTAGATTCCCACCCGGGCCAAGGGGGTCACCTTCTGCCCCAGGAGGATATCTTCTTCCTCGGTGGAGAGCCAGCTCTGCTGCTTCTGCTTCTCGTGGAACCGGGTCACCCGCTCCACTGCCAGCTTCAGGGAGGCGATCTCCTCCGCCGAGACCTGGGTGAAGGCGGCGTCAAACTCCCCGGCGGTCACCTCGAGTTCGGTGACGGTGGTTGCGGACAGGCGGTCAAAGCGGTTGGTGTACTCCAGCACCGCGGCGTCGCCGCGTCTGCGCACGTCGGCGATTATCCCCCGTACGACCTGCTCCACCTCATGGGAGGACTCCTCACCCCGGGCAAGGATGGCGGCGAACTTTTGATCGAAATCGGTGTCGGTCATGTCTAGAAACTGCATGGTAACCTCTCAGACGTGTTTCTCCAGCCCCTGAATGATCTCGGTGATCCGCTGGTGCCGGGTCTTGAGGCTGGCGCGGTTGACGATGAGACGGGTGGTGATGTGGGCGATGGTCTCCACCTCCACCAGGCCGTTTTGCTTCAGGGTCTCGCCCGTGGAGACCAGGTCGACGATCCGCTCGGAGAGTCCCACCAGCGGCGCCAGCTCGATGGAGCCGTAGAGTTTGATGAGCTCCACCTGAATTCCCTTGGAAGCGAAATATTTTTCGGTGATGTGGGGATACTTGGTGGCGATCCGGATGTTGGACCAGCGAGTAGGGTCGTCACCCCGGGCCAGCCCCGCCGGTTCGGCCACCATGAGGCGGCAGTAGCCGAACTTCAGGTCCAGCGGTTCATAGAGCTCCTTCTCCTGCTCCATGAGGGTGTCTTTCCCCACGATCCCCAGGTCGGCGCAGCCGTACTCCACATAGGTCGGGACGTCGGTGGCCCGGACGATCATGTAGCGCATCCGTTGCTGGGCGTTCTCGAAGACCAGCTTCCGGGTATCGGAGAGGAGCTCGGAGCAGTCGATGCCGATCTTGGCGAAGAGGGCCACGGACTCCTGGAGGATGCGTCCTTTCGGGATGGCGATGGTAATATAGTCGGTCATGCTTTGACTCTCTGAATGTCTGCGCCCAGGGCGGCAAGTTTGCGTTCGATGGTCTCGTAGCCACGGTCCAGATGGTAGATGCGGGAGAGTTCCGAGACATTATCCGCCGCCAGGCCGGCAATGATGAGTGAGGCGGAGGCCCGGAGGTCGGTGGCCATGACCGGCGCGCCGGAGAGTTTCTTGATCCCTTTCACCGTGGCGCTCTTTCCGTCAACGGTGATGTCGGCGCCGAAACGCATCAGCTCCGACACGTGCATGAAGCGGTTCTCGAAGATGTTTTCGGTGATGACGCTGGCGCCGTCCGCCACGCACATGAGCGCCATGAACTGGGCCTGAATGTCGGTGGGGAAGCCGGGGTAGGGGCGGGTCTTGATGTTGACGCTCCGGATGCGGCGCGGCCCCTTGACCCGGACTACTCCGTCCTTGTTGGTCACATCCGCCCCGGCGTCCTGAAGCTTGAAAGTCAGGGCGTCCAGGTGCTCCAGCTGCATCCCATGTATCTTTATGTCCCCCCCCGTGATGGCCGAGGCGATCATGAAAGTTCCCGCCTCGATCCGGTCGGGCATGACCCGGTAGCTGACGGGGCCCAATTCAGTAACCCCCATGATCCGGATGGTGTCGGTGCCTGCCCCCTCGATCTTCGCCCCCATGAGGGTGAGCATGGCAGCCAGATCGACGATTTCCGGCTCCCGGGCGGCGTTCTCCAGGACCGTCTCCCCCTTGGCCGTGGCAGCCGTCATCATGAGATGTTCGGTCCCTCCCACGGTAGCTACGTCGAAGTTGATCCGCGCCCCCTTGAGCTGCTTGGCCTTGGCCTCTACGTAGCCGTGGGCCAGATGAATCTCTGCCCCCAGCGCCTTGAGTCCCTTGAGATGCTGGTCGATGGGGCGGGCGCCGATGGCGCAGCCGCCGGGAAGCGACACCCGGGCTATGCCGAAGCGGGAGAGGAGCGGACCGAGGACCAGCACCGAGGCGCGCATGGTCTTAACCAGGTCATAGGTCGCCTCATGGGTGGCTATCCCGGAGGTGTCGATCTTGACCACGTTGCCGTTCCCCTCCACATGGGCACCGAGGCTTTCCAGGAGCTTGATGGTGGTGTTGATGTCGGCCAGGAACGGGACGTTGCTGATCTCGTGAACGCCGGGGGCCAGGATGGTGGCGACGAAGATGGGGAGGGCGGCGTTCTTGGAACCGCTGACAGTGACGTTCCCGCTGAGCTTGTTGCCGCCCTTGATGATTAATTTGTCCAATTTATGTCCTCTGTAGGGGCACGGCATGCCGTGCCCGGTTAACCGTATTCGCGCCAATGGGCGAGGCATGCCTCGCCCCTACGGGAAGCGTCCCCCTACCACCCGCTGAACGTTGCCGGGGTCGCTGGCGATGAAAATTTCTGTGAAGCCCGCGGCAGCGAAGAGCTCCTGCACCGCCTCCGCCTGCCCGATCCCCACCTCAACCATGAGCCGACCGCCGGAAACGAGATATGACGGCGCGGCGGGGATGATGAGCCGGTAGAAGTCGAGACCATCGGCTCCGCCGTCCAGGGCGCCGCGAGGTTCATATTCACGCACCTCGGGCTGCAATCCAGCCAGGTCGGCGGTAGGGATGTAGGGGGGATTCGAGACGATCAGGTCGTAGCGCTCTCCCGCCAGTGGTTCGAACAGGGAACCGGTGAAGAAGCGGACCGTTACGTTGTTCCGTTGAGCATTCTCCGCGGCGATGGCCAGGCTCTCGGCCGAACAATCCACCGCCGTCACCTGGGCGGTGGGGAGCAGTTTCGCCAGAGTCACGGCGATGCAGCCGCTCCCGGCGCCCAGGTCGAGAACGCGTTTCGCGCTTCCGGCGCGGCTCATCGCCTCCAGGACCAACGTCTCGGTGTCGTGGCGCGGGATGAGGACCGCCGGGGTTACCCGGAACTCCAGTCCCATGAACTCCTGGGTACCGAGGATGTATTGAAGCGGTTCCCGCTTGGCGCGGCGGCCGATCATTCCCCTGAACGCCGTCAGCTCTTCCGGCAGGAGCGGTTTCTCGAAGTTGACGTAGAGCCCGACCCGGTCGAGATCCAGGGCGGCGCTGAGTAGCCATTCGGCCTCAAGCCGGGCGTTCTCCACCCCTTTTCCCGCAAGATACTCCTTGGTCCAGGTGAGGAGCTTCAAGATGGTCCATGTCTCGCTGGATTTATTCATGAGTCCTGTGCCCCAAAGCCACGCGTTAGCTTACACCGTCTGGCTCTGCTCCTGGAGCGCCTCCATCTGGTAGTGGGCCCGGAGTGAATCCACGATTTCGCCGATATCGCCGGTCATGATGGTCTCAAGCCGGTAGAGGGTCAGGCCGATCCGGTGATCGGTCATCCGCCCCTGGGGGAAGTTGTAGGTCCTGATCCGTTCGCTCCGGTCGCCGCTCCCCACCTGCTGCTTCCGGTCGGCGGCCATCCGGGCGTTCTGCTCCTGGTTAAGGATGTCCAGCATCCGGGATTTGAGAACCTTCATCGCCTTGGAGCGGTTCTTGATCTGGCTCCGCTCCTCCTGACAGGCCACCACGATGCCCGTGGGGAGATGGGTGATCCTGACTGCCGAGTCGGTGGTGTTGACGTGCTGTCCGCCGGCCCCCTGGGAGCGGTAGACGTCGATCTTCAGGTCGGTTGGATTGATGTCGACTTCGATGTCTTCGGCCTCGGGCATGATGGCCACGGTGCAGGCGCTGGTGTGAATCCGTCCCTGAGCCTCGGTCTCGGGAACCCGCTGCACCCGGTGGGTTCCCGACTCGTATTTGAGCTTGGCGTAGACCCCGACCCCCTCCAGGGAGGCGATTACCTCCTTGAATCCTCCCCGCTCCGACTCGGAGGCGGAGATGATATCAACCTTCCAGCGGTTGGCGTCGGCAAACCGGGAGTACATCCGGAAGAGGTCGCCGGCAAAGAGGGCCGACTCATCGCCGCCGGTCCCTGCCCTGATCTCCAGGATGACACTCTTGTCGTCGTTGGGGTCTCTGGGGAGGAGGAGGAGCCGGATCTCGGCTTCCAGTTCGTTCTTCTGCCGTTCCAGCGCTTCAAGCTCTTCCTTGGCCATCTCCCGGATCTCCTGGTCGGCTTCGGAGAGGAGCAGCTGGTTGTCCTTGATCTCGGAGAGAAGTTTCCGATGTTTGCGGTAGGTCTCCACCAGGGGGGCCAGTTCGGCATGTTCCTTGGAAAATTTGCGGAACTCCCCCTGATTGGCCTGAATCGCCGGGTCGGAGAGGAGCGACTCCAGTTCCATTGAACGGCGTTCGAGTTCTTCGATCTTGTCTAGCATGATTAAATTACCAACCTGTCGTCCTTGAACCCGGCGTTGACCTCCAGCGCCTCCTGCATGGAGCGGATGGCCACCTCCAGTTGGCTGTCGTCGGGTTCCCGGGTGGTGAGCCGCTGGAGCGCCAGTCCGGGAGAGATGAGCAGTTTCACGAAGGGGGTGGAGTCGTGCTTGGCGGTCCATTTGAGAATCTCGTAGGAGACCCCGGCGATGACCGGCAGCAGGAACACCCGGGAGCCGGCCTTCATGTAGAACGGCCAGAGCTTGGGGATCAGCGAGAAGATCACGATGCTGATGAGCATGACGATGAGGAGGAAGCTCGTGCCGCAGCGGGGATGGAGGCAGCTGTACTTTCGGACGTTCTCCACGGTCAGCTCGTCTCCGGCCTCGAAGGCGAAGATCGACTTGTGCTCGGCGCCGTGATACTGGAAGACCCGCTGGATATCCTCCATCCGGGAGATGACCCAGATGTAGAGGAGGAAGACCGCCACCCGGATGACGCCGTCCACCAGGTTGAAGACGATGTTGGAGTCGCCGATGACCGGGACGAGGAGCTTGGTCAGGTAGAGCGGCATGATGAAGAAGAGGAGGATGCCGAAGCCGAAGGCTACCGCCATGGTTCCTCCCATGGCCCAGGGGGAGAGCTCTTCTTTTTCCCCCTCCCCCTCTACCATCGCCTCGTTGGCGGAGAAGTTCAGCGCCTTGATCCCGACGATGAGAGATGAAAAGAGGGCGATGGCCCCGCGGATGATGGGGTACTTGACGATGGGGTAGAGCTCCGAGAGCGGCACCACCTCGTCCTTTTTGACCACGATCTCGCCGGTGGGGCGCCTGACCGCAATGGCCATGGCGCGGGGCGCCCGCATCATGACCCCTTCGATGACCGCCTGACCGCCGATGTTGATCTTTGCCATGTATTCCTCTTGGTTATGGGTTGTTGGGGCGATTGATTGATCGCCCTTACGAAATCGCCCTTACGGTAACGATTTAAATCGTTCCCGGACTTCCCCGGTTTTCCCGCAGCAGAACTTCCCTTCCGGGCAGTGAGCTGCGAGGCAGCCGGGGCCCGACTCCCTGAAGATGGTCGGGGCGACGGGTTTCACCAGCTGGAGCATTTCAACCGCCATCCTCCGGATCTCCCACTGGGCTCGCTCGCAGCAGCGGAGAGCGAAAAAGTGGCGCAGTTCCCGGGCGTTCATGGTGACGATGAGTTTCGTCTCCGTGGCGTTGGGGAGGATGTAGCGGGCGTCTTCAGCCGGAACACCGGCCTCGACCAGCGCCCGGTAGCAGCTGTGGAGTGACTGGAGCTGCTCCTCGAACCGGGCCAGCAGCTCCGGCCTGGCTGCGATGGTGTCAGGAATGACCGCGTCAAAGCGTTCCGCATGGGAGACGTAGCGCTGGGACTGCTGGGAAAAGGAGGCGATCCGGTGCCGGACGAGCTGATGACTGGTGGTGCGGGAGATGCCGTCGATGCCGAAGGTGAAGGTTGCATGCTCCAGAACCGAGTGATGGCCAAGTGACATGATCTTCTCGAGAAAGACGGTTATCTGGTCGCCGGTCAGCTTTTCCTGGAGTTCGTCGATGTCGGCAGGGGAATAGCAGAGCCGGGCGGCGAGAGCCACCGTCCGTTCCGGTTCCGGGGTATGTTGGAGAAGGGAGACCTTCATGGGGGATGGGTATCTCCGAGGCAACGGGGGAAACGATTCCCGACCTCTCGCGGGTGGTCACCGCGTGAAGGCGCTGGAAAACAAAAGGGGATTTCGCCATGGACAAAATCCCCTCGCAGCATGCCGTCTTGGATTTTGCTACATGCCGTAACGTCTCTTGAACCGTTCGACTCGTCCGGCGGTGTCGATGAGTTTCTGCTTACCGGTGAAGAACGGGTGGCAGGCAGAGCAGATCTCGGTGGTGATCTCTTTGCTGGTGGAACGAGTCTGGAAGTTGTTGCCGCAGAGGCATTTAACGGTCACTTCCTGGTATGCGGGGTGGATTCCCTCTTTCATCGGTCTTCTCCTCGTGAACAGGGGCTGTTTCCCCTGAGTAAAATCGAAATGTAAAAAATATGTTTAGCAGTTTGCCCTTTTTTTTTCAAGGGTTTTTTCAGCGGCTCATGGAATCGAGGAACGCCTGGTTGCTCTTGGCCTCGGACAGCTTGTCCAAGAGGAACTCCATGCAGTCCACCACGTTCATGGGGTGAAGTACCTTGCGGAGGATCCAGATCCGGTTGAGAGACGACTTCTCGATGAGAAGCTCCTCTTTCCGGGTGCCGGACTTGTTGATGTCGATGGCCGGGAAGGTCCGCTTCTCCACCAGCTTCCGGTCGAGATGGAGCTCCATGTTGCCGGTCCCCTTGAACTCCTCGAAGATGACCTCGTCCATCTTGCTCCCCGTATCCACCAGCGCCGTGGCGATGATGGTGAGGGAACCCCCTTCTTCTATGTTCCGGGCTGCGCCGAAGAACCGTTTGGGTTTCTGGAGGGCGTTGGCGTCCACCCCGCCGGTGAGAATCTTGCCCGAGGGGGGAAGGACCGTATTGTATGCCCGGGCCAGGCGGGTGATGGAGTCCAACAGGATCACCACGTCCCGCTTATGCTCTACCAGCCGCTTGGCCTTCTCGATGACCATCTCTGCTACCTGGACGTGACGGGTGGCCGGTTCGTCGAAGGTGGAGGAGATGACCTCTCCTCTCACCGAGCGCTGCATATCGGTGACCTCTTCCGGCCGCTCGTCGATGAGGAGGACGATGAGGTAGATCTCGGGGTGGTTCTCGGCGATGGAGTTGGCGATGTTCTGGAGGAGCATGGTCTTGCCGGTGCGGGGGGGGGCAACGATGAGGCCGCGCTGCCCCTTGCCGATGGGTGATACCAACTCCATGACCCGGGTCGACATGTTGTCCGGCGTGGTCTCCAGTTTCAGCTTCTCCTCGGGATAGAGCGGTGTCAGGTTGTCGAAGAGGGTTTTTTCCCGCGCCACCTCAGGCGATTCGAAGTTGACTGTCTCCACCTTGAGGAGGGCGAAGTAGCGTTCCCCCTCCTTGGGGGGGCGGATCTGGCCTGAGACCGTGTCGCCGGTCTGGAGGTTGAACCGCCTGATCTGACTGGGGGAGACGTAGATATCGTCGGGGCCCGGCAGATAGTTGTAATCCGGGGCCCGGAGAAACCCGAAGCCGTCGGCCAGCGTTTCCAGGACCCCTTCGCCGAAGATCATCCCGTTCTTTTCTGTCTGTGCGTTGAGGATGGCGAAGATCAACTCCTGCTTGCGCAGGCTTGATGCTCCCTCGACGTTGAGCCCCTTGGCGATGACGGTCAGTTCGTTACTTTTCTTTTCTTTCAGTTCCTGCAAATTCATTGATTACTCCCGGGAAGCGGTACGATATGCGGTCGTGGTATGAGCTATGGGGTATGGAGGTTCCGGATGAGCGGGTAGTGACGCGGTGGCGGAAACAGCAGGGGAGAGGGCTCGCTATGTAGATCTCATGAAGGAGTGTTCGGTAGTGGATTGAGGTACTCTGGTGAAGGCAGCATGTCAGGCTTTTCGAGGATGGAGAACTTTAGCCGTACTTTTCCCGGTTTGTCAATACAATTTTTTCCGTACGCCCGCAAAATATCTGCGGCGGGAGCGGAAAGTTTCGTTGACCTTCTCCGGTAAATATGAGAATTTTCAAGCAACTGTCAGGATTTACCTCAGGAGCGGAATATGTTTCTTGCCGGAGAGGGCCTTTCTCCATCTGCGGCGCTCGTTGCCGCCGGCATACTGCTGACCGCCTGTTCGGGGCTTCCCGGTCTCGTTCTTGCCCGGCGTGACGGGACAGGGCAGAAGATCGCTACCCTGCTCATGGTGGCCGGTTCCGGGTTGGGGCTGGCCGGCGCGCTGAACGCGCTCCTGACCGGCGCTTCCGCACGGTACGTCATCACCGGAGGGTTTCTGGTGGTGGGGGGAGAGTGGGGAGTTGACCCCCTCTCGGCCTTCTTCCTGATCCCGCTCTTTCTCCTTGCCGGCTGCGGGGCGCTCTACGGATCGGGATACTTCCCCGAGGCGAAACACCCTTCGGCTGCGCCGCGGCTCACCTTCTTCTTCGGTCTCCTCGCCGCGTCGGTGGCCCTGGTCTTCACTGCCCGTGACGCACTCCTCTTCCTGCTTGCCTGGGAGGTCATGGCGCTGGCCTCCTTCTTCGCCCTCACCACCGAGGATCACCGGAAAGAGGTCCGGGAGGCCGGCCTCCTCTTCCTGGTTGCCGCCCACATGGGGACCCTGGTTCTCTTCGCCCATTTCTCCCTGCTGAAAGCCGCCACCTCCTCCTTTACCTTTCCCGGGGCCGGCTCCCTGAGTGGTGGGACCGCGCCGGCAGCGGCGATCTTCCTCACCGCCCTCGTGGGGTTCGGCTTCAAGGCCGGGATCATGCCATTGCACATCTGGCTCCCTTCCGCCCACGCCGCGGCTCCCAGCCATGTTTCGGCGCTCATGTCCGGCGTCATCATCAAGAGCGGCATCTACGGCATCGTCCGGGTCACCTCGTTCTATCACACTCCTCCCGCCTGGTGGGGGATGACACTCCTCACTCTGGGGATCATCTCGGCTGTGGCCGGGGTGCTCTTCGCCATCGGCCAGCACGACCTGAAGCGGCTCCTCGCCTACCACAGCATAGAAAACATCGGCATCATCGCCATGGGGATAGGGGTGGCCCTCATCGGCCGGAGTTCGGGAAGCCTTCCCCTGGAGCTCCTCGGCATGGGGGGGGCGCTCCTCCATCTCCTGAATCACGCCCTCTTCAAGGGGCTCCTTTTCCTGGGGGCCGGTTCGGTCATCCATGCCGTCGGTACCAGGGAGATCGACCTGATGGGGGGGGTGGCCAAGCGGCTCCCCCTGACCGGGCTCTTCTTCCTCACGGGAGCGGCGGCAATCTGCGGCCTTCCTCCACTGAACGGTTTTGTCAGCGAATATCTTATCTATCTCGGCCTCTTTCGCGGGGTCGCGGGGATCGGGACCGTGGTGACCTCCGGGCTGCCGCTCATGGCCCTGGCTATTCCGGCCCTGGCTCTGGTAGGAGGGTTGGCGCTGGCCTGCTTTGTGAAAGCCTACGGCGTGGTCTTTCTGGGGGTCCACCGGCAGGAGAGCGTGACGCAACCCCACGAGGCGGGGCTCTCCATGCTCCTTCCCATGGGGATACTGGCGCTCCTCTGCGTGCTCATCGGGCTCTTTCCTCAAGGGGGGATCCGGCTCCTGGAGCCGGCAGTTGCGGGGTGGTTCCCCGTTTCTGCGGGGATGGCCACAGGGGTGACGCTGCCGGCCCCGGTGGGGTGGATCACCGTCATGGGGCTCCTGTTGATCTTCTTCACCCTGGCGATCATCCCGGTTGCGCTCAAGAAGCGCCCCGGCGGAATCGCTGGCGCGGTCACCTGGGACTGCGGTTTTCTCCGGCCGACCCCCCGGATGCAGTACACCGCCTCCTCCTTCGCCGCGACGCTCGTCGATCTGTTCGGTGGGATGCTCCGTCCCCGGCGGCACAGGCCGAAGATTTCCGGTCCGTACCCGGAACCGGCGCTCTTCTCCAGTCATGTCCCCGAGGTGGTGCTGGAGCTGCTCTATCTCCCACTTCTCAAGCGGGGCAACGAACTGCTCATGCCGCTCAGGAGGCTCCAGCACGGGCAGATACCGCTCTACATCCTCTATATCTTCGTCACCGTCATCGTCCTCCTGCTCCTGGCGCCATGATAGCGGAACGGTAAAGGAACTAAAGAAGAGACCGAGAGCTTATCCATGACCGACCTCATCATCCATCTCTTCCTGGTCCTTCTCATGCCGCCACTGTTGCTGGGGGTCATCAGCCGGACCAAGGCGCTCTTCGCCGGGCGGAGCGGCGCACCGCTGCTGCAGCCCTACTACGACCTGGCGCGGCTCTTCCGCAAGGGGATGGTCTTGAGCGACACCACCACCTGGCTCTTCCGGTCAGGGCCGGTGGTCACTCTGGCCACGGTGCTGGTGGCCTCACTCCTCATCCCTCTGGGGAACCATGCGGCGCCGCTCTCCTTCGACGGAGACATGATCCTTTTCGCCTACCTCTTCGCCCTGGGGCGTTTCGCCACCATCCTGGCGGCGCTCGACACCGGTTCCAGTTTCGAGGGGATGGGTGCGGCCCGGGAGGCGACCTACTCTTGTCTGGCCGAACCGACCCTCTTCTTCGCCCTCATCGTCCTGGCGCGCCTCTCCGGCTCCCTCTCCCTCTCCGGCATGCTGACCCAACCGTTGGGTGCGGTCTGGGCCGATTCCGGCGCCTCGCTCCTGTTGCTGGTGGGCGCCCTGTTCATCATCCTCCTGGCGGAGAACTGCCGGATCCCCTTCGACGACCCGAACACGCATCTGGAGCTGACCATGATCCACGAGGTGATGGTCCTGGATCAGAGCGGCCCGCTCCTGGGCTGCGTCCTCTACGGAGCGGCTCTCAAGCTCTTCGTCCTGAGCGCCTTCTTCATCCGGATCGTCCTACCGTTTCGCACCGGTGATACTCTGGCCGACTGGGGACTCTTCGTCGTCTCCCTGCTCCTCCTGGCAATAGCCATCGGCACGGTGGAGTCGGTGATGGCGCGGTTCCGGCTGACCCGGATCCCCCAGCTCCTCATTGGGGCGGGGATCCTCTCCTCCTTCGCCACGCTGCTCATCCTGAGATAATCTATGAACTCGCTCATGGATCAACTGCTCGTCCTGGTGATGCTCCTCAACTTTCTCGGCCTCGGCACGAGCAGGATGCAGGTCGCCATCCGGACCGTCGCCTTTCAGGGGGTGATCCTGGGGCTTCTGCCGGGGCTGGCCCACACGTTCAGCTGGCATCTGGGGATGATCACCCTGGGGATCATCCTCGCCAAGGGGGTGCTCATCCCCTGGCTCCTCTTCCGGGCCATGCGCCGGGTGGAGATCCGCGAGGCGGTGGAGCCGTTTCTGAGCTACAGCGCCACCCTCCTCCTCGCCGCCGTCGCCACGGCCCTGGCCTTCGTCTTCGCCGCCAAGCTCCCCCTGGCCCCCCAGCATCAGGGGCTCCTCTTCGTCCCGGCGGCCATCGCCACCATCATCACCGGCTTCCTGGTCCTGACCACCCGGAAGAAGGCGATCACCCAGGTAATCGGCTACCTGATCCTGGAGAACGGAATCTTCATCTTCGGCCTCCTCCTCTCCCAGGCGATGCCGGTCATGGTGGAGGCCGGGGTGCTCCTGGACCTCATCGTCGGAATCTTCGTCATGGGAATCATCATCAACCAGATCAGCCGGGAGTTCTCCTCCATCGACACCTCCCGGCTCACGGCCCTCAGGGAGGAACGGTGATCTACCTTGCCCTCCTCCTCCTTCCCCTGGCCGGCGCCCTCATCTCCTGGTTCACCGGATCCAATCTCCGGCGCCCCCGGCTCCTGCCGCTGTTCGGGGCGGCCCATTTTATCCTGACCCTTCTGGCGTTCATGGGGGGGCCGAAGCCGGTGCTCTCCGGGTGGCTCGCCCTGGACCCCCTGGGGATGGTGGCGCTCCTCACCATAAGCACCCTCTATCTTGGTTGCGCAGTTTATGCGGCGGGGTATCTCCCCTCCCGGCGCAGACGTTCAAACCGGGTTCTCTGTCTCGGGATGCTCGTCTGTCTCTCCGCCATGAGCCTGGTGACCATGGCGCACCACTTGGGGCTCCTCTGGGTCGCCATGGAGTCCACCACCCTGAGCATGGCGCCGCTCATCTACTTCAACCGGAACGCCCGCTCCATCGAGGCGACCTGGAAGTATCTGCTCATCTGCTCCGTGGGGATCGCCCTGGCTCTCCTGGGGCTCTTCTTCCTGGCCTACGCCACCCTGGTGGCCGGAGCGGAGACGACCCTGCTCCTGGAACCGCTCATCGCCGGGGCGCGGCGGCTCTCACCCGCCTGGCTGAACGCCGCCTTCATCTTCCTCTTGGTGGGATTCGGCACCAAGATGGGGCTGGCGCCGCTCCATACCTGGAAACCGGACGCCTACGGCGAGGCGCCGGGGCTCGTGGGGGCGCTCCTCTCCGGGGGGCTTGTCAACTGCGCGCTCCTGGGGATTATTCGTGTCTACCAGATCTGCATGGCCGCGGGTGACGTCCGCTTCTATCAGCAGACCATGATCGGCATGGGGCTCCTCTCCATGGCTTTCGCCGCCCTCTTCATGCTCCGCCAGACCGACTTCAAGCGGATGCTCGCCTACTCCAGCGTGGAGCATGTGGGGCTCCTGGCCGTGGCTCTGGGGGTCGGCCGGGGCGCCCTCTTCGCGGCCCTCTTCCACCTCTTCAACAATGGCCTGACCAAGGGGGTGCTCTTCCTCACCTCCGGCAACATCCACCGCTCCTACGGAACCAAGAACGCCGAGCAGGTCCGGGGGGTGCTTCAGCGGCTTCCGTTCACCGGCGGGCTCTTCCTCGCCGGCTTCTTCGCCATCACCGGTTCCCCCCCCTTCAGCCCCTTCTTGAGCGAATTCGGCATCATCTCCGGGACGTTCGGGGGTGGCCACCCCCTGGTGGCGGCTCTCATGCTCCTCTTCCTGGCAATAATCTTCATGGGGATGGCTTCCACCATCCTCCCCATGATGATGGGGAGCGCCCCCCGGGAGAGTGGCACGGTGGTCGGTTACCGGGACCGCTTCTTCACCGTCGCGCCCCCCCTGGCGCTCATGGTGGTGATCCTCGTCCTGGGGATATGGCTCCCTGAACCGCTTCGCAGGCTCCTTGCCGATGGGGCCAGACTCCTGGAGGTGGCGCCATGAACCTGCCCAAAGAGGTCAGGACCATCCACAACGGCGGGACCATCTTTCTCGACGACCTCCCGCTGCTGCCCGAAGAGCTCTTCTGTCAGATACTGCTCGACGCCATTGACCATGGCTGGCGGGTGCTCTCCTACTTCGGCCTCCCCGAAGGGGATGAGGTGACCCTTTTCGGGCTCCTTGGCTACAAGGAGGACGGCCTCATCGCCGTGATCCGGAGCCGGGTGCGGGAGAGTTTTCCTTCACTGGCCTCACTCTGCCCCCAGCTGCAGCTCTTCGAGCGGGAGATCTGGGAGCAGTGCGGCATCGTCCCCGAGGGGCATCCGTGGCTCAAGCCGCTCCGCTTCTCCCCCCTTATCACCGGAGAGCGGCAGTTGCCGGGGGTCATGGAGCAGTATCGGGTGGAAGGGGGCGAGGTCCATGAGGTGGCGGTGGGGCCGGTGCATGCGGGGATCATCGAACCGGGGCACTTCCGTTTCCAGTGCCACGGGGAGGAGGTCTTCCACCTGGAGATCTCCCTCGGTTACCAGCACCGGGGGATCGAGGCGGGGCTGGCGGGGGGAGTTCATCGTCGAACCATCTTTCAGATGGAGACGGCAGCCGGGGATAGCACCATCGGCCACACCCAGGCTCACTGCATGGTCATGGAGGCGCTCACCGGCCGACGGGTTCCTGCCCGGGGAGAGGCGCTTCGGGGGATCGCCCTGGAGCTGGAGCGGCTGGCCAATCATACGGGAGACCTGGGGGCCCTGGCCGGCGACGTGGGGTATCTCCCCACCGCCTCCTTCTGCGGGAGGATCAGGGGGGAGTTTCTCAATATGACCGCGCTCCTCTGCGGCAGCCGTTTCGGCAGGGGGATGGTCCGTCCGGGAGGGACCGGTTTCGACTGCAGCGACCGGCAGCGGGAAGAGTTGCTGAGGAGGATCGAAGTGACTCGCAGGGAGCTGACCGTGGCGGTGGAGCTCCTCTGGTCAAGCCCCTCGGTCATGGCGCGGCTGGAGAAGAGCGGCGCCATCACCCTGAAGGATGCCGAAGAGCTCGGCCTCGTGGGGCCGGCCATGCGCGGCTGCGGGGGGGCGCGGGACACCCGGAAGGACTTCCCCTTCGGCATCTACCGGATGAAGCAGATTCCAACGGTCACCGCAGCCGGCGGCGATGTCCACGGCCGGGTGCTGGTTCGCTGGCTGGAGACGGAGCGCTCCCTGGATTTCATTCAGGAGCTCCTGGGCCAACTTCCGGGTGGCGGCTGCCGGAGCGGCTCCTTGGGGGCATCCCCCCCGGCGCCGGGGATGCTGGCCGTGGCTCTCACCGAGGGGTGGCGTGGCCGAATCTGCCATGTGGCGCTTACCGATACGGTGGGGGAGTTCAAGAAGTACAAGATCACCGACCCGTCATTCTTCAACTGGTCCGGTCTCGCCCTGGCGCTGCGCGGGGAGCAGATCTCGGATTTCCCCCTCTGCAACAAGAGTTTCAATCTCTCCTACTGCGGGTTCGATCTCTGAGATTCAAGGCCGTAATTCTCTCCTGAAAACAAACACTCCAATTTCATGAACTAAATGCCTATTGCGAGCCGTTGCCGGCTGCTCTGTCGTCATTTTTTGAATAGAATGGTATTCTTTAGACGCGGGACGGGAAAATGTTGACAATTTTGGTCTTCTAACGTATAAGCGAACCAAGTCTAAATTTATCAGTATATTGCGTATGTGGGTTGTAACTAAAATTTTTATAACAGTGGTCTACTATTGGTTGCCTGCTGGGGTATCCGCGCTGCGGAAGGGCCCCGCTAACCGTACCAGGAGAGAACAAATGAAAACCCATATAGAGAAACTTTTTTTGGGAATCGGAATTCTGATGACGTTGATAGTTCCCTGTACGGCCGCCGCCGCCCCCGCGGTCGCATCCTTCGCTCTCCCCACCTCGGCCCGATCGCTGACCGTACCGGTGGTCCGTTTCACCGCATGGGACACGGCAGCCGTCACCGGCTACCTGATCACCGATTCCCCTCTCCAGCCGTTG
>CAIOGM010000066.1 GCA_903857795.1 uncultured Geobacter sp. | reverse complement strand
GGATTATACCGTAAAAATGCAAAAAATACCAGAGAAAAGAAACATAAAACTCAACATTTTCAAATAGTTAACAATTGTCGTCTGGCCGGGCTACCACCTGGCCCACTCGGCAAGTCCGACAGGCTGCTAGCAGCTATTATTTCGACATATGGCCCGCGTTCCAAGTTGGGCATATCTACAACGTCTATTACGTCCATTCCAAAATGCTTTATCGCACGGACAATATCATCTTTTTTCATGAAATACGCATGCATTTCGATGCCATGATGATGATTCTTGTCCGGATCCATTTGAGACTCAATAGTGACGTTGTAGTTATGCTGGTAGAGATTGCATTCAAACCCAAATTTCGCATAGGAGGTTTCAGAGTCCGCAGGCATATTCCAGTTGGGATTGGCAATGCCGCACAATTTTTCCTGTTTTGTGCCTACCCACCTGAGAAGCTCTTCATCGTAATAATGGGTCCCGATAAACAGCCTGTCGCTATTTTTTGCCGCTAGGGAAATAAGCCTGACAGGATCCACCATGTGATACAGAACACCGGGAGCAAACAATATGTCAGCGTGAGCAGGGGTTTTTTCGAGATACTCTATAAAATCTCCCAGCATGAATCTGACATTGTTGAAACCGAGTATATTTCCAACAATAAGACATTTGAGATAGGAAGCGACCCTTGCTTCTATAGCTACGATATTTTTAGGGTCGAGCTTTTTAATATGATAGGTGATCTCACCTTCCAGGGGGCCAAGTTCCAAGACATCAAAGTCGCTAAAGGACCCAAACAACTTGTGGCACCTGTCTAGGAAAGCCAGACCTTTCTTAAATGTTTTTGCCTCGCCGGACACCGCATTCAGCGGCAGATCGTAGGTCCAGTTGTCCTTAAAGATATCAATTTCGGTTTGATTTGACGGGAACTCTGACACAACACCTAGATTCAGTTTCATAAAAATCCTCGTTTTATACGGTGAAAGATAGTTCCCAGGCTGTCAGAGCATAGGTTTTTAGACCCTATCCACCCCATTGCCATGCACAGGTAACGCCCAGTCAGACTCCTGTCTTTCAACCACCTTCAGCTGGTCGTAGAGGTAGTGGCGCGGATCATAGATCGGTCCCTTCAAATGAACGGCTGCGGCCTCTCCAAAACCGATCATCGCTCCGTAATCGGCATGGAATCCGTCGCAGATGGGGGTGAGATCGCACACCTCGCAACTTGGGCACTTCCGGTAGGGGTGGATGGTCTTGGTCATCAGAATCCGGAACTCCTTGTAGGCGTACTCCAGGTCGCAGAAGCCCGGCACCTCGCCCAGTTCGGGAAGGTAGAAGGATCGCCGGAACTTCCCGCCGCTGTCGTCCGCCATGACGCCGACGCGCTGCAGGACGGCCTTCACGCCGCAGGCGAGCCGGAACAGCACAGGATGGTGCTTTTCCAGCCTGCCTACCACCCTCCGCCGGATGCTGAGCATCCCCAGGCCGATTCCCTTGCGGGCCGTTTCCTGATCCTGGCTAGAGGCCTGGAACTCCGCTCTTCTGCGCATAACCAGGCCGAAGAAGTCGAACGAAGGCGACAGGGGGTCGGCGGCCCTGCGCTGGGGCGCCGCAGCACTCCAGGCTTCGCCGGCGGATTCCCACTCGTGGAGGTCGTAGACGATCTGCTGGAAGTTCTGCACGTACTTGCGGTACGGTTCCGGAAAGATGCAGAAAGGGAGATAGCGGACGTTGACCTCGACGCCCTCCCCGGCAAGCCGGTCAATGAGCGGTAGCAGACGGCGCGCCGACTCGGTGTAAACCGGGATCTGGTCCTTGGCCCGCTTCTGGTCGTCGCTTTGGTCGATGAAGGGGTTGAAGGCGATGAAGTTCACCGCCCGCGCCCCCCGGTCCAGCGCGATCTGCACCAGTTCCTCCAGTTGCGAGAGCGCCTCAAGGGTGAGGGTGATGTTGACCCGGAACGGGATCCCCAACTCGCTTAGGTTTTGCACCCCCTCCATCTGACGCCGGCTCGCCCCCTTGACGCCGACGATGCCGTCGTACACCTCGCCCATGCCGTGCAGGCTGACCAGCAGGTCGAAGACCCCGGCATCCTTGATGCGCTGGCAGAGTTCCCGGTTGGTCAGGGCGACGGCGTTGGTGATCAGGGTGGGCTTGAGGCCGATCTCGTTGCAGTAGCGCAGCAGCTCGCAGATCTGGGGGTAGATGGTCGGCTCCCCCCCCTGGATGTCGACCGAGTTGTTGCCGTACACCTCCACGAGGGTGCGGCAGATCCCCTTGGCCTTCTCCAGCGACATGAAGGGATGTTCCGGATGCTGTTGCGACTCGACACGGTCGGCGAAGTAGCAGAAGTAGCAGCGCAGGTTGCAGGTCTGCCCCAACCAGATCACACCCCTGCGGCACAGGGCGCGGTGATTGGTCAGCTTGTAGCCGTCACGGTCTATGGTAATGGTCTCCTGGTACATATCCTCTCCGGGCTACAGCGGCAAGCCCACCGCCCCCCTCGTCTCACGCGACATTACCGCGACGTCGTGCGCCTTTTCCCACAAGATACGGTTGCGGCGCCCGATCTCCGCCAGTTCCTCCCGGGGGGTGGCGAGAATCCTGCGCAGCTCGGCTTTTACTTTGGTGAGCTCCTTGTCGTAGATTGAGAAACCGCAGCGGTGCTCCTGGACGTACTCGTGGAGGTGCCAGGAAAGGTGCCCCACCGAGATGACCGGTTTCCCCACGCAAAGGTACTCGGACAGCTTGGTGGAGAGGGAGTGCCGAAACAGCACCAGATCCCTCACATCGAAGCTGGTCGTCGTGACCAGGAAGTCGGAGCGCAGGTAGATGTCGGCGAGCTCGTGCCTCCCCGCCTGGCCCCGGTAGTGGACCGCATTGGGTATCTGGATCTCGTTGGCCAGCGCGGCGAACTCCCACGGAGTGTAGATGTCGAGCCGGACCTTGGTCCCCTCCGCGTTCAACTCCGCCACGGCCCGGGACAGGATGACCAGGCTCGCCCCCTGGAGTTCCGGGTTCATGGCGCCGGCATAGGTAATGACCGGGATCGGGTTGGCCTTACCCCCGTCGGCGTCCGCGCCTTTCATGAGGTCGGCGCAGCAGTTGTTGGCCGGCTTGTGCTCGCACCCGGTCATACCGGTGACCACCCGGGCCAGCCCCGGCGAGTTGGTGGTGCTGGCCAGGGAGCGCCGGGCGGCGAGGGTCATGTACTTCACGATCTGGCTGAACCAGTAACTGCCTAGGAAGCGCCCCAGCTGGCGCTTCTCCCGCTCCATCCAGTCGTCCATGTGCAGTACGGCCATGGGGACGTCGTAGTGGCGGGAAAGGTCGACCGCCAGGCGCAGGTATCGCAGGGAAAGCCCGGAGAAGTAAACCAGCTCCGGGCGGAAGCCGTTTTCCTCGACCTGCCGGCGCACGTAGCTGAGGTCACGGCGCGCCAGCAGGGGAAGGAAGAGGACCAGCCAGATGTTGTTGATGAAGAAGAAGTAGAGCATGGCCGGGAGCTTGAGCGACCAGTGGATCTTTCCCAACAGCTTGTAGGCAACGGGCTGCACGAACTGGACGTTGTCCAAGAAGCGCCAGCGGCGCAGCAGGTGGAACCGCTCGGCCAATTCCGGCACGGGGGTGATGTTCTGGTAGTCGAAGAAGCCAAGGATCTTACTGGGAGAGATTCCCTTGAGCACCGCGTAGGCAACAATACCGCCACCTTGAATCTCGCTCAGGGCATTCTCGGCAATGTAAAGAACATTTTTGGACTGCTGCTCAGTCGACACGTGACTTGTCTCCTAAAACGACAGGCGGTTATCGGCCGGCTGAGAACTCACCAATGACGACTGGGAGCCAATGATGTAGTGCAGCGGCGATTGTGGCTTCTCTTCGTTTAGCACTGGTTTAGCCTCCCCGGTGCCAAAGAGGGTCGCATAGTCCCCGTGGAACCCGTCGCAGATCAAGCGAATGTGGCAAGCCCTGCAATGCTCTCCGTAACGGTAACCGCAATGCAGTTGGGCGTGCACCCGGGCGACCTCGCGGTAGAGCCGGTCCCGGTCCGTGGGGAACAGCGACACCAGAGAGGAGAGGAGCTGATGCCCACGGTATAGGACCGGTTTAATGAGCGGAATACTCTCCGCCACCTGCTTCAGTCGCCCCTTGTTCCGCACCGCCAGCCGGTTCACCACAAGCGGCAACGGTGGAGAAAGGAATCCTTCCTTGCGACGCTGCGGTTCAAGCCCGGTCCAGCCCCAGGACGCAAAATCCCATTCGTGGGGATCGTAGGAGAGTTGCTGAAAATTGTAAATATTCTTCCGATGACGCTCTTCTACCATACAGAACGGGAAATAGCGGACATTGGTCTCTATCCCTGCCTCTTCCAGCAGATCAATCGCTTCGGTGAGAAATGGTCTCACTTCTGAATAACGGGGCACGTTATCACTGCAACGATGCCCCGCACCGGACTGATCCGCAAAAGGGTTGAAGGTAATAAAGTTGACAACGAGCGCACCGGTTGAAATTGCCAGTCTGGCGATGTCTGGAAGTTGCGGCACCGCCGGTTTGGACATGACAACATTAAACCGGAAGGGACTGCCGACTCGACGGAGATTCCCTATGGCGGTCATCTGACGCCTGTGGGCGCCGGGACAACCGACCAGACCGTCGTGCACGTCACCAAGTCCCTGCACACTGATCAGATAATCTCTGACCCCCGCATCCCGATAGCGTAAGCAGATGTCACTATTATCCAACAGCAGAGCATTGGTAATAAGTGTAGGCGCCAGCCCAATCCGGTTACAATAATCGATCAGTTCAAAGATTGAGGGAAAGAGGGTCGGCTCCCCTCCCTGCAAATCGACAGCAGTATTGCCGTACTGCTCGACAAGTGTCAGACAGATCTTTTTAGCTTTTTCCAGAGACATGAACGGATGCTCAGGGTGATTTGCATTGCCGACCCGATCGATAAAGTAGCAGAACTGACAGCGAAGATTGCAGGTTTGCCCCAACCAGACGACACCCCGCCGGGTGATCGATTTATCGTATGTTCTGGAAACTACCGGTTGTGGGACCGGATTGGCACAATCCGCCAGAGTGCACGCATTACGCAGGAGCTCTTCCGCTTGCTGATCGCTACGAAACGACTGGCTTCCCATCAGGTGACCACCCAACTGCTGTTACATCTCCGGAAGACAACCGGGTCATGAATCGTTGATCCTCCAAGCGGAACCAGTTCATCCAGCCCGTACTCCCGGGCATAGGTATTTTCCACCCCGTCACAGAGCGCACCATAGCGACACTCCCGACACTGTGCATGCTTGGTATAATACCAGCGCCTGAGACCGGCCACCACGCTCTCATCCAAGGTGTCAGCCAACGATAATCGACCCACCTTCAGCACCGCTCCGCAGACAACCAGGCCATAACCGAGGATTCCCAGATAGCGCCAGAGACTCGTGCCCTCTTCGAGGCGGGCCCTCACCCGGGGAACCCATTCATAGGGATCATACATAACCTGGGGATGGTTGCAGACAAACCGCTCATACCCCTGCATGAAACAAAACGGTATGTAGCGGACATTCACCGCAGGCACTAGTGGCTCCAGGAGATCACAGACCTCGTGTAGCGGAGGGGCCATTTCTGGGTAACGGAGCATCAGCTTGTCCACCAGGTTCCGAGCAAAACACCAGTCATTGACGGTGATAAAATTCACCTGCTGAGGGTGAAACTGAGCGACAAAACGGCCAACAGAGGTAAGATCGGCAACATTGAGCCGGCTTACGACCGTGTTTATCCGGATGGTTAGACCGGCTGCCGCCGCATTCTCCAGGGCCGCGCGTATCTTGGCGAAACTGCCAGGCGTGGCGGTCAGTTCGTCATGCACGACATCATGGGAACCGTGCACGGAAAAGAGAACTTCATCCAACCCAGAAGCTTTAAGTGAAGCGAGATAGTCTTTGTCAGCCAGACGCCAGCCATTGGAAATGATGCAGACGCGTTCCATGCCGACGACCCTGGCCTCGGCGATAAGCGCCGGCAGGTCGGGATGGACCGTCGGTTCTCCGCCGGAAAAATCGACTTCACGGATGCCGTGACGGAATGCATAGCGCAAGTCGTCGCGTATTTCTGCAAATGACCTGTTCGGTGCATCCAGGTTGTCCCGGTAGTAGCAGAAGACGCACCGGATGTTGCATTTCAGTCCGGTGACTATTTTAACTCGCCTGGTCTTACTCACACGATGTCCCCAGCATGACGTCCATGAAACCTTTCAGAGAATTATACGACCAGAGGAATTTGAGATACGCGGGTGACAGCTCCTTCTTGAGGGAAGAGGGCGCCATTGCCAAAACGAGGAAGCGCGAAACAATGACCGGAGTTGCTACCGCCCACAACGGTTTGCGGAATGCATACTTCTTGGAGAACGTTGCGGCCCCCCTGCCATTAATATGACATTTTCGTCGATATTCTTCAAGGGAACGTTCGTGGGGATGAAACACCACCGCCCCCAGATTGTGAAACTGCCGATAACCGGCCCACCTGGCGCGTAACCCAAGATCATTATCTTCCCAACTTGCCTCACGGAACTGCTCGTCAAAACCACCTAACGCTTCGAAAGTCTCTCTCCGATACGCAATATTGCAGGTAGCCCAATGAGCGCCTCGGTATATGGACTGCTCCAACATGAGGGGCAACCTACATTCCCGATCATGGGACAGTATCTGTCCGCTGACAACAGACAGTTCCGGGTCATCTACCAGTGGCTTAACAATCTCTTTGAGCCAGTTATGCTGAGGAATAGAATCATCGTCGAGGAAACAGAGTATAGTACCGGACGATCTATTAACAGCAAAATTTCTAGCAGCAGCAGGCCCCGCGTTCTGCTTTCTGAAAAAACGCACACTCACGCCAGGCCGCACCGGAGCATGAGCAACAGCCTCACAAATTTCCTGTTCATTCGGAGAACCGTCGTCAACGACAATCACCTCAAAAAATTCAGGTCCGTCCTGAGATGCCAGTGCAGCCAGACACCGGCCGATCCAATCAGTTCTCCGGTAGACAGGTACTATGACCGACAGGGTTATGGTGTTGAACTCATCAGGATCATTCATAAGTCATATTTTCCTAACCACCGACTCCGGATGAAAACCGGTCCCCACCTACAACAGGCTCGCCACCCACAAAAACTGTGGAGGGTGAATGGTGAAGGGGAAAAGAGCGACGCAACACGGCGACCGGACCCCTTGACACTTTCGGCAATGACATCGCGCAGGGCGGTGGACTCCTCCCGCTGCTTATTCCGCAAGGTGTACCACGGTGATTATGGCTGACATCGTTTTTCTCACGCCCGCTCGCGCTGCTCGCTTAAGACACAAAGACGCAAAGGAAGGCGTAAAGCTATTTTTTACAGAATATCCGTTATTGCGCTTCTTTGCGCCTTCGCGCCTTTGCGTGAGACGGATTTCGACTATATCACATCCGCAAAGTTCCTTTCCATCCTTCTGAAATACCAGCCCCCCCCCCAGGCAGATGATCAGCACGAGGATAATGGAAAACCAATAACCAGGCCAGTAAATGAGGGCTGAACTGCCGGTGATGGCCCAACGGAACCCTTCGTTAACCCCCACCATGGGGTTGAGTGATATGTTTTAGCTGTACCCCTGGGACAGACGCCCCGTTATCCCATCCCAGATCCCCCAGCCCGAACCGTCCCATCTCGCGCCGCCTTCGCCCCGGCAGAAAAAAGAGCGGCGCCTGACGTCTGCAGTTGATCAGCATCAGGAGCCAGATGCAAAAGGGGTACCGCCGCCGCAACCGGTAGAACGAAGCCCCCACAGCCCGAGGTTTGCCGAAGGTGGGGACCAGCAGCGGCGGATGAAAGTACCCCAACTCCGGGCAATTCACCCCCTTTTTCCCCGCCATATGAAAACGGATGACGAACTCCACATCCTCCTGCCCCACGAAATCGTCCACGAAACCGCCCAACTCCGCAAGAGTCGTCCGGCGGTACGCCATAAAGCGGCTTGTCATGAAGTAATCGTCGTGGTGAGCGTATCTCCCCCTAATGAGTGAGTAGCTGGCGCCACCCCGGGGGGTGAAGGCGTCGGCAGCGGGATTCGCCTCTCCCAACGCCAGGAGCGTCTCCAAAAAATTTTCCTGAAGGATGACGGTGTCGTCATCAAGGAAGAGCAGGTACTCCCCTCGGGAGCGGGCCAGGCCAAAGTTACGGGAGTATCCCATCTTTCCGAAGTTCTTATCCAGGGGGAGGTAACGGATGGGGAGAATTTGACCGAACTGCTCCGCGCAGCGCCTCCCTTCCATGGTCCCCCCCCTGTCTTCCACCAGGAGCACCTCGAACCGGTCACGGGGGAACCGTTGCGCCGCCAGGGAATGGAGAATCCCCGAGAGGAGATCCATCCTCCCGTAGAAGTTGATGATGCAGGAGATCCTGATCCCGTCCATGGCAGGCGGCACCGGGCAATCCCCCGTGAGATCGAAAGGGAAACGCCGGTAGAGCCCCTGGGCCAGTTGCTCTCTTAAGTTGGTGATTGGTAACTGGCGACTGTTGAAAGCAGGCATGATTAGTTTCTTGGCAACGAGGAGAGGAACGCTTCCAAAGCCACTACGACATCACGATAGACAAATTCCAGAGTCTCAAGACCTTTGCTCATCATCTCCCATTCGATTTGAAAACCGTACCCATGGTGAACAACGTGTCGGAATTTGCGGAAGGGAGAGAGTGCCGAAGCAAGGTTCTGATCAAAGAGCAGTGGCAATACGTCATGGCCCGGGTGACAGAACCGATTAAATAAATCGAGGTGCCACGTATCTCCCACTGGAAGGGGTGTGTTGTAAAATCGGTGAATCCTCTTGAGTATATTCTCCACACCGCCATAGAACTGGGCAAGAAATGAAGCTGCAGCCGTTCTCTCTCGCACTGTCGATGATCGTCCAACGACATCCCCACATAATAACGATACCTCGGAAACAATTTTCTCCATACATTCGATATCGATAGTTATTTCTTCAGATAAAGATAAAAATGTCATATAAGTCTCATCCCAATGGATTCAATATGACGAGTAAATCTGGTAGGTGGAGCGAGAGGAATAATGTCTAGGTTACAATGTAAAGCATTCTCTAGACGAGACGCCAATTCAAAGAGCTTCCAACCAGTTATACCGCTACACGCAAGATCGATGTCTCGTGCTTCAGCCGGGTTTTCCAAGGCGCTGCCAAAGAGTATCATCTGAGTAGCACCATATTCGCGGGCAATAGATGTTATTGTATCGAATGTATCCTTATTGATATCCATGTAGACCTCCAATGGCTTAAACCTATTTGACACCCCGTCGCACAACTTACATATGGTACAGATGTCTCAGCAATTTAACCATACAGCCCCCAGGCGGTGGCCACTGCCCAGGCGACGCCTACCATAAAGAGGACCGGATCCTTCAGGAGCGATTCGGTGGGATCCCCTTCCTTCCCCGACTTGATCCTCAAGATATAGCGGAGCAGACCGAAACAGCAGAGCGGCACGGTGTAGATGAGCCGGTGGTGGGCGATGACGTAGAGGGTGTAGGTCACCAGCACCGCCCCGCCGGTCATATACATGGCGCCGTCCAGAAACCCCTCCGGATAGGTATCCAGCGCCCTGCGGTGCGCGCCGGCGCCGGCCCCCAGAAGCCCCTTCTCCCCCAGCCGTTTCCCGGTGGAGAGGAAGATGGCCAACAGAAAGACCGTGAGGAAGAGCCATTCGGAGACGGCGATGCCGAAGGCTTCCCCCCCGGCCTGGAGGCGAAAGAGGAACCCCGAGGCGATACAGAAGATGTCAAAGAGGGGATACTGCTTCAGCCGGAGGGAGTAGCCGACCGAAACTACCAGATATGACAGGAGGAGCAGGAGGAACGGGGTGGAGACAGAAGAACCCAGGAGGATCGCCGTCATCAGGAGGAGAACGGCAGCCGCGCCGGCCACCGGGACTGCCACCGTCCCGGAGGGAATCGGCCGGTGTTGCTTCTTGGGATGGAGCCGATCCTGCTCCTGATCGATGATGTCGTTGAAGATATAGAGGGAACTGGCGCCGCAGCAGAAGGCGGCGCAGGGAATCACCCCCTGGAGCCAGACGCCGGGGAGCAGCAACGTTCCGCCAAGGAATGGCGGGAAGAAGATCATGAGATTTTTTAGCCACTGGTGGGGGCGGAGAAGGTGAATGAACGACACGAGAGCCACGTGGGATTCTCCGTAAGAGTACCTACAGAATCAACGTTTCCACCAAAACCGATTTTGTCCGCCTATCCTGATATTGAGCAGCAGCACCGGTTCTGATGGGTCAGGCGGCAGAAAATAGAGCACCAGAAAATCTCTGGCTCCGGCATCAAGAACATATTCTCTAATAGTCAGCGTCTTGCCATTGATAGTTCGGCGACGGACTTGACCTATCTCATCAAAACTGCTGATGTTCTCCACCATGGAGTTATAGCTCGTATGTAACCTTTCTACGAAACGAACCGCTCCTTTCTCCGCGTAATCGGCAAGAAAACCTTGCAGATGACGGGCAAACAGAGGAGTTGCCTCGACGTTACGCATCACCTGCAACCCTCTTTGCCTTTCGGAGGGACTCGGCAAAAATCAGATCGATCTCCGTAGCGGTCACGTGCTTTCCGGTAAATTGATACTCTTCCCAGGCGGCAAGCGCTTCGGCCTCAAATAAGGCATCGGCCTCGACAAGTTCAAGTGCCGGGGTACTTACCTTTTCTAGTACCGCAGCCATCGGTTGGCCAAGATTTCGGGCTACCCGATCAAGCCGCTCAACAAACTCATCGCTCACTCTTAGGTTGAGTTGTCTGCTCATAGGCACCTCCTGCTAGACCATGCTAGGTCAAGCTACATAAATAGTCAACGCCAATCGTTGGTGGGGGCGCAGAAGGTGAATGCACGATACGAGAGCCACGTGAATTGTTCTCCGGGAAATAGCGATTGACTGCCGGTTACAACCTCTACCTCTACCTTTACCTATACCTGCCCTCTCCCTCCTACATCCCCCAGACCAGGATCGTCCTCCCCTGAGACAGACAGGATTCCTCAAAGAGCTTGGCCTCCGGTTCGATGCCGCTGCTCCGGTCGAAGAGCACCAGGTGGCACTCTTCGGCCTGACAGCGGACGGCATACCCCGTGATCTGCTCCACTCCCTGCCCTACGGTCAGCTCCCGCGACTTGTGCAGCAGTTTAAGTTCGATGACGATCCGCTGCAGCGGACCATGAAAACCGCGGGCTTCATCCAGGGGCCATTCAATGAACAGGTCGGTCCGCCCGCGCCCCAGGCCGTACTCCCGGCTGATCCGTCCGCCGCCGTTGATGATCCGCTGCAGAAATGCCTGCAACAGCAACTGGGGTCCGGCCTCCTTGTACTGGAACCGCTCCAGCCACGCCTCACATTTTTCCAGATAGAACTGCTGAAAGGCCCGCAACAGCTTGGGCAGATCCAGTCGATGGTCGGGAGTGACGTACCAGGCGGTCTCCTGAGCCAGGGTCACCTGCCGGGTCCAGATCAACTCCCGGGGAATCACCTCGCTATAGATGCCGTTGGCGATGGCGATGCCGGGGCGCACGGTGATCAGCCCCAGATCCTCCACGTAACTCATGTCGTCGGTGGGGATGGTTTCGCTGCCGGCGCTCCCCGCCAGAATGGCCGAGATCACCCGATACACCCGCTCTTCCCGCAGCTTGTCGGTCAGCTGGTCCAGATGGGTGTCCCGCCGCTGGATCAGCCGCTCCCGCGCTTCCCGATACTGTTCCACGGTAACGGGTCGGCTCCGATTCATCCCTTCCGGTGTCTCGAAACAGAGCTCCTGTCCCAGGGCGTTGACCAACCAGGGCTGACCGGCGGTGTCCTGCCAGAGGAGGTCGAAGAGCTCCTCGGCAAAGGACTGACCGGTCGCGGCGGTATGCTGGCCGTACAGCTCCCGGATATCGTCGGAGGTGAAGTTTCCCAGGAGGAGCGATTTGGCCTTGATGTTGAAGGCGCTCCCGCCGGTGATGATCTCCAGGTTGGCAGATTGAATCCGGTAGTCACGCACGTCGCGCACCCCGCAGAGGAGCACCGATTGGGGGAAATGGCCGGGTCTGTCGGTATAGCCGGCCCGGATCTGGCGCAGCACCGAGATCAGGGTATCACCCACCAGTGCATCGATCTCGTCCAGCAGCAACACGGTGGGACGGGCCGGTTCCTGGGCTGTCCAGGAGCGCAAGAGCTGTTCCAGAACGCCGTTGGGGCCGTATTCATCCACCAACCGCCCCACGGAACCGATGAACGAACGATCTCCCAGAGATATTTCCAGACGGGCGGCAAAGGACGAGACAATGGCCCGCATCCCGTCGGAGACATTGTTACGTGCCCCCTGAGCGGATTCCACATTAACATAGGCCGCCCGGTACCGGCCGCTCTCATTTAGCCGCTTCATCAGCGCCAGCAGACAGGTGGTCTTGCCGGTCTGGCGGGGCGCGTGCAGGACGAAATAGCGCTCGGCCTCGATCAGAGAGAAGATCTCATCAATCTTGATCCGTCGCAGGGGATCAAGACAGTAATGATGTTCCGGCTTGCTCGGTCCGGCGGTGTTAAAAAAGCGCATCAGGGGCGCCTCCAAAAGTGGTTATCCCATTGTTGCCGGATGAAGGACGAAACCTTCGGCTCGGGCGGCCTCCCTCAGCCGGTTGTCCAGACAGACAAAACCGAGCTCTTCAGGCTGATTACCGGACCAGACCAGAGCTGCGGCCAGTTGCAGGGAATCCGCGGCGCGTAGAGGATGACGCAGCAGCAGGCGGCGGGCCGTCGTCCGCACCTCTTCCGATGGCGCAATCTCCGTCCAGTACTCCGCAAGCCGCGCCAGGGTGAGTCTCAGGAGCTGTTCGCTCTCCGGGGTAATCCCCCCCTCCCGGCGAATCCGGGCAAAGGAAGAACTGCACTCCACGGAAGCTGCCCACCAGACGGCCTGCTCGGCATCTTCGCGCATCAGGGAACGGATCGGTTCCGACTGCAACTCTTCCACACAGAGCGGAATGAGAGCGGAACTATCCCAAAACCTCATCGCCCCTCCTCCCGCTCTTCCAGCAGCAAGGCCAGTGTCCTGCCGGAGGAATCAGGCAAACCGGGAGAATCCCAGAGCTCCGCAGGCGCCTCGCCCTTCCCCACCCGCAGCAGACCGGCTCGTTCCAACAGCGCCATCCGGCCGCTCATCATGTCAGCGCCACGGTTCAGGGGGATGATCTTGGCGATGGGGGTCCCGCGATCGGTAATGAGGATCTCTTCACCCGCTTTCACCCTGGCCAGATACTCGCTGACCGACGCCTTGAGCTGTGATACTGCTGCCTGTACCATAGGTCACCTCATGGTCATTTTGATATGACTATTATGGTCTTACACCGGAAACATGTCAATCGTGCGGACCTACTGTTTCAGAAAGTTTACGGGCAGCATCGCGGTAGTCGGCAGTGGGCGGTGCACCTTTATATGCCGCGACGAAATAGCTCCGGGCTTCACTTTTTTTCCCGGAGGTCAGGAGCCTCTGCCCTATCTAGGTCATGCTACAAAAATAGTCAATAGAAACGGATCGATTCCGACTGCGACTCTTCCACACAAAGCGGAATGAGAGCGGAACCATCCCAAAACCTCATCGCCCCTCCTCCCGCTCTTCCAGCAGCAGGCCCAGTGTCATGCCGGCGAAATCAGGCAACCCTGGAGAATCCCAGAGTTCCGCAGGTGCCTCACCCTTCCCCACCCGCAGCAGGCCGGCTCGTTCCAACTGCGCCATCCGACCGCTCATCATGTCGCTGCCACGGTTCAGGGGGATGATCTTGGCAATGGGGGCGCCGCGGTCGGTGATGGGGATCTCTTCAAACTTTCGGAGCATCATACAGGCTTTTCCGCTGCACATTCCTTGACAACATCCAAGAAAAACCGTTCCAGCCCTGCGCGGATAGGCTCCACCAGAGTCACCTTCCTCCCCCCCTGCTCCAGTTTTGCCAGAGTCTCCCGCAAAGCGGCCGGCTCGACCCGCAGTGCCTGATCATCGTCCGTGCAGTGCACCCGGTACGCTTCAACCCCTTGAGCCATGATCTCGTCGACCCGCTGAACTTTCCGGATCACTCCACCGACAATCACCGCGAGTCGATCACAGACAGCCTCCACATCTGCGGTGATATGTGTGCTGAAAAATACACATTTGCCTCGTCTCTTCAGGTCAAGCATGATCTCCTTCACCAGCGCCCGTCCCACCGGATCTAGACCGCTCATGGGCTCATCCAAGATATAGACATCAGGGTCATGGAGAAGCGTCTGGGCCAGTCCCAGACGCTGAACCATTCCCTTGCTGAAACCTCTAATGGGTCGCTTCCGAGCATCCCATAAATCGAGGAGTTTGAGGTATTCTTCCGTCTTGCGGCTCAAGAGGCTCCCAGGCATACCGAAGCAGCCGCCAACGAACCGCAGATACTCCTCGGCAGTCAAATAATCATAAAAAGACGGATTCTCGGGCAGATACCCTATGAATCTCCTCGATTCGGGACGATTGACATCCAGGCCGGACACGGAGGCAGTTCCCGATGTGGACCGGATCAGGCCCATAAGAATCTTGATAGTGGTACTCTTCCCTGCCCCGTTGGGCCCCAGAAAACCGAAGACTTCACCGGCACAGACCTTGAGGGAAATACCCTGAAGCGCCTCAACCCGAGTCATCCGTTTCCCTCGGTACGTCTTCATGAGCTCAGTGATCTCGATAGCGTTTATCACTCTGGTTTCCTCTCATCATTTTTTGCGCGACCGAATACAAAATTGCTGCTGGTGCGAACTTCACCCTTCGGTGACAGGCTGAAGCGTCCGCCATAGGGGTCAACTGGAACAGCGGAGAGAAATCGCTCTTGTATTAATTCGTCGATAGTTGAAGGCAAACGACCGTGGTTAACTTGAAAGAGATCCCGGGCCTGCTCAATGATCTGAACCACCCGATAAGCTTTCAGCCGAACCTCGTACGATTTACGTATCGCCTCATTCTTTTCGGATTTAACCAGCGTAGAGAGGTACACGATTGCCAGGCCGGTTCGGCCGGACTCCTGTAGGTAGCGTCCGGCAAGACTCTTGTAGAGATTAGAACCGGAAAGTTCACCCGCGCTGCGGTAATACTCGGCAGCCTTGACATAATCTTTCAGAAAGTAGGCGTTATTGAACCCGGCAAAAAACGGCAGATACCAGTCCCACGTCCGATATTTCATGCCGTAATCAAGAAGATCGTTTGCAAGATCGACCTTACGAACGTCCCAGACCAGAACTGCCTGGGCAAAATAGTAAGCATCCATATTGTAGGGATCAAGCTTGACCGCACCACTGATGACGCGATACATGGCAGGATAGTCTGGAGGAGTTTTTTGACGGTTCATGGTTTCATCGGACAGCCCACCGAAGTAGATCATGACCTTCATGACCATGGCGGCGCCGACTGCCTGTGCTTGGTCAGCTGAGACAGCCTTGAGGACCTCCGGTTGAGGAACATGGCCGAGCCGCTCAAACAGCGGACGGTCATGCAAATGGCGGCTCAACGGCGCCATGACCAGCACAAACGCCATCAAGGAACTGAGGAGGCAAGCGATTATGCAAAGATCGCCGGGCCGGGGCTTCAATTCATTTCCCGACGGTTGAACAGCAGGCAGGCTAACGCCAGCAGCAGCGACACCCCGGCGACAAAATAGCTTGCGGTCAGCAGAACGCCTTGCAGGGAGAGAGGTAGTGCATATACGGCATTGAGATTGAGGTTGAAGGCGGAAAAGTTGGGGATGACATAGTAAACGAAGGTTGCTACGAGCTTAGTCGTGGGAGAGAGCGCCCGCGCCGCATCGGAATGAATGTAATCAAAGACCTGCTGGCTCATACTGCCTGCAAAAAACGTGAGGATGGCGCCGAATATCGGCAAAAAAAACGAGGTGCTGACCGTAGAAAAAAGAAAAGCGCAGGCGACCAGTAAGATGTATTTCATCAGATCGAACCCGATGCAGATGAGCACGGTAGCCCAGAGAACCGGGCGATCGGGTGGATTGATATGCGAGGCGACATAAACCGCAGCAAGCGCTACCGGGATCAGAAACAGGGTGATCAACGTCAGGAAGGCGGCTGTCCCAAAAAATTTTCCAAGAAGATACTTTGAGCGGCTGATCGGCAATGAGATGACACTGAAGGTATAGCGTCTCTCGATATCCTTCCAGAGTGATGTTCCTCCAAAAAAGACTGAAAGAACCAGCAGTACGAAAGAGACCAGCGACAATGAAAGGGTAAGGGAGAGTTCCGTTACCTGTCGCATTGACAATGAGGCGGTAAAAGGTACCCCGCAGAAGAGAATCGCAACAAGAAGAACACTCCAGGCTATCTTATCCCGGAGGTATCCTCTCAGCGTGGTCAGAGCAATTACGTACATGAGTCTTCTCCGGAGCGCAGAGCTAGTTGGCAGACAGTTTGTATTGCAGTAGCTTGGCTGCCGGCAGATAGAATGAATCAGGTTGAGCCGTGGCAGATGCTACGCCAAATGCAATCGCGGCATCGGCCCTACGACCAGCTGACAGATATAATTTCCCGAGGAGATAACTGTCAAATGGGTCATGATCAATGGCGACTATTCGTTTCTGGTTCTGCAGCATCAACCATCTCAAATTAGAATCGCTGTGCCCCTCACCTTTATCCACAATGGTAGTCAGATAATTATTCAGCAAGCGGTACGGGGTGCCGGACCGGTCCTTGTGACGACGGGCGATGTTGTTATAGATCTTCAACGCCTCCTGCTCTTTCCCCTCCGCAGAGGCAACTTGGGCCAGAAGGACATCCAGCAAAGGTTCATACTGAATCGTAGGCAGCAGCACCCCCTGCCGGTAGACTTCACGCGCCTTGTCGAATTTTTTTGTATCGATCAGAGCCGCCATATACGCCTCATACGCCATCCGGAATCGGGAAGACTTGGCAACGGTATCGGCGAACAATGACTCGTTGGTACACCAAACCGTGGCGCGAAGGTGAGAACAGGCGGTAAAGAACAACAGGAGCACCACAAGTAGAACCACTGCCCCCCTCTGGACTGCTGCCGTTCGTCTCTCTAACAACTCAACCAGCATGATCGCACCGGCAACTATCCAGAATGCGGTTGTCATATAGAGATACCGCTCGGCGTAGGCGGTCCAGGCGATGGTGCCGAAGGTAAGCGCCAACGCCGGAATGATCAGTGAATAACCTGCCATGATCAGACCATTGGCGAGGGAATTGACAAAGAAACGGCGAAGGATCAGAAAGACCACCACCAATCCCAGCAAGGCATAAAGTGGATCGATTTCCCTGATGGCAAAGTTGAGCGGCAACGGGAAGAAGAATTTCTTCGTATAGAACCCGAAACCGGTAAGGAAGAGATGAAAGCTGTAGCTGATGTCGCCGTAAATCAGCGTCATTGTGTCGGAAATCCTGCTGACGTTGGAGGTGAACGCTATACGACGGATCACGATGAACAGCAGAATCGCCCCGAGAAACAGCAACACCAGCAGGCCGATTTCTCTCTTTTTCCTGGCGAGCAGCCCCGTTGCGTAGGCAAGATAGCAGCCGTACGCAAAGAGCAGCAGGAGCGGACCGGTGGTATTGAAGGTGAAGAGTTGGAGCAAAAGAGCCGAGATGAGTACTGCCAGTGAACTGTAACGGTCATGGCGAGGTGTGCAAAGCGGTTGCTCCTCGCCGGCATCGGCAAACAAAATGAAAAGTATCCCGAAGAGGAATCCGACAGCACTCTCCTTCACCAAGAGCGCGAACAGAATAAAAAGAAACGCCGCCAAGAGAAGAGGTTTTCGGGCAGTATGCCGATACTCGAGTGCCGCCAGGAGAGAGATCAGGATGAAGCAACCGGCCAGCAGATCGGTACGCCCGGAGAGCCAACTGACCGATTCGGTGGTCAGCGGATGGACCACGAAAAAGAGCGCAGCCAGAAGCGAGACCCCACGCCTTACCGACAGGGCCATCTGTGAACGTAGCGCCAAGCAGGTGGCAAGGTAGACAAGAATGCCGTTCACCGCGTGAAACATAAGGTTTTCCATATGCATCAACCACGGATCGCCATTCAGCACAAAGCGGTCAAACAGAAAGCTGACCCCTATCAGCGGGCGAAAATACTGGCCGTGCTGACTTCGTGGCAGGAATAGCTGCATGATGTCGTAGCTCTCCGCGTGGGCAAGCCCCTTCATCATATCCAGATCATCAATATAAATGATTTGGCCTGGAAGAGACGGATAATAGACCTGAAGTGCTGCAAGGAAAATCAATAGGAGATGAAAGGCAGGGGTTGAAAAAATCTTGGGTACAGATAGCGAGGCGCGCATTAGGTACCTAACCAGGGCCGACATTTCTGCCGGCCCTGATGATCTGCTCACTAAAAATAGGAATAATTACTGCCATGCTCCAGCCAATGCAGTTTCGCTTGTGCAGGAAGTAGGACCAGCAGAGTCTACCGCGGCAAGCGATTTGATGACAGCATCATTGCTCAAGGTTCCCCACTGCTTGCCACCATTAGCTGAAGTGGAAGAAGCATGCTGAGCTACCGCACAATAATTGGTACCAGATGCCATAGCTTTCAATGTTACATTGGTCGAAGTTTTAAAGGAGCCGCCTGTTGCGCCAACGGTCGCTCCGCCAGAAGTAAATGTCGCCTCGGCAAAGGCGGTCGATGCGAATGCCAGCATGGCGAGAGTTATAATTATTTTTTTCATAATGTCTTCTCCTTTCAAAGAGTGTCAGATATTAGAGAGCAGGATAGGATTGAGCGTTGGCGTACTCGGACTCCATCTGTGTCTTGAAGTTCCGTAGGTCGGACTGTGATGCAGAGTTATACGCCTTAGCCCGATATTGGGCGAATTGTGGAATCGCGATGGCAGCCAGAATCCCGATGATGGCGACGACGATCAGCAGCTCGATGAGAGTGAAACCTTTTCTGTTCCTGAGTTTGTTCAACATGGTCATTCTCCTTTCTCGTTTGTTTGTGCCGAGTCGGCGGGGTGAATTGTTTCGCTTGAAGTTATTCTCTGCAAAACAGGGGCCAAAACGTAACAGCCTATTTTTACGTAAGTTCCAACTTTCACTAGCTCCTTTTCTCTCGATTTGCATAATAAATGTCAACGTGCATGACAATTATTGTCACCATCCTGTTTATAGCGGCGGGTACCCTTGATTCTCATAATGGCTACCTTCCATTACCGAACGGAAGTTTCTCAGATCGCTTAATGCCGCGGAATTGCTGGCAGCTACCCGGTAGCGAACAAATTGAGGAATGGCGATAGCAACCAATACTCCGATGATAGCCACCACCACCAGGAGTTCTATCAAGGTAAAACCTTTGTTGTTGCTTGCATTCGACCTCATAACGTCACCCCATAACTTGTTGATTCGATCGGGTGTCTTCACTATCCGTGCCGACTTGTGTGGAGTAACACAAATACAAGAAGAACCCTGCGCATGAGTGGAGGCAAAATGAGTGGGAAAATCTCGAATCAAGGGGCCACCCAGGGATGGTCCGGGTGTGATGCGCAAACATTATGAACTGTGACAAATTTGCCAGGAAGCCGGTGATATGGCGGGATGCGGTTCTTCCCCTTGGGTCGAGCCGGCATAATCCAGTTATCTGATTATGTCAGCCCTCGGATTGTTCCACTCTCCGAATGGTTGCACGAAATGTAAATTGATTTGACAATTTGTACAATCATTAGTATCTTTGCGAAATGATTCCACGTTCTGCTACAGACACTATTCTTCGGCTGGCCAAAGGCTTCCCTATTGTTGCCATTACCGGGCCACGTCAGTCGGGGAAAACCACCCTTGCCAGAACCGCTTTTCCTGACAAACCCTATCTTTCTCTTGAAGATCCGGATATTCAGGCGATTGCCGAAAGTGATCCTCGGCGTCTGTTGGCAGCTTACCCTGATGGCGCCATATTGGATGAGGTACAACGGACGCCGCAGCTCTTTTCTTATCTGCAGACCCGTGTCGATGCCGACCTGCGTCCTGGGATGTTTGTGTTGACCGGCTCTCAGCAGTTTGGGTTGTTGTCGGGGATCACGCAATCTCTCGCCGGCCGGGTCGGTGTCGTGCAACTCTTGCCATTTTCGTTGGCTGAATTGCATTCTGGGAGCAGATTGGTAAAAAATCCCGATGAACTTATTTATCGGGGTGGTTATCCGCCGCTTTATGACCGCGATATTCATCCCGGCGATTGGTTTGCCGCATATATGACGACCTACGTTGAACGGGATGTTCGCCAACTAATCAATGTCCGTGACCTTTCACTGTTCCAGCGCTTCGTGAAGATGTGTGCTGCTCGTACCGGGCAACTTCTGAATCTTTCATCCCTGGCCAATGACTGCGGCATCAACCATAATACCGCAGCAGCTTGGATTTCGGTGCTTGAGGCCAGCTATGTCGTTCACCTGCTCCGACCGCACTACCGTAATTTTAATAAGCGCCTCATAAAAGCACCTAAGCTCTATTTCTGTGATGCCGGGTTGGCGGCATGGCTGGTCGGCATCAGGAAACCGGAAGACGTGGCATTTCATGCTCTGCGCGGCAATCTTTTCGAGACATTAATAGTCATGGAGTTTTTGAAAAATTGTTACAATGCAGGGAATGCATCTAATCTTTTCTTTTGGCGAGACAGTCGAGGGCTAGAAATCGATTTGTTGTTGGAGCGTGGGGAGGAGTTGCTGCCGATCGAAATTAAATCCGGCGCGACTGTTGTTGCTGATTTTATGAGAAATCTTAAACAGTGGTGCGCGTTTTCAGGGAACGCGAACCAGCGATCATGGTTAGTCTATGGCGGCGACATGACGATCGATGGCGAGAAGACCCGAATTATCCCTTGGAATCGCCTTGTTGATATTCTTCCGGCAGAGAATGGCTAGAGCTGCAGGGGGGAGTCAAGGTGATTCGCAATAATTAAATGCACCATCATCAAACGTATCGACACGCAGGTACGATGCAAAAAATCGGTATAGACTGTTGAAGTTCTTTACGCCTCCTTGACACAATGACTAAATGAAACCATAATGCAACCATAATGGTTCCATCGCGATTGGAGGTTGATATGCCTGTTACGCTAACTCTAAAGAATATTCCAGATGTCGTATATTCCCGCCTAAAGCTTTCCGCGGAATCACACCGTCGCAGCATGAATAGCGAAGCGATAGTGTGTCTGGAAACAGTGCTGTTACCGGCCAAGGTAACGCCTACCGAAAGGCTGGCCCGTGCAAGAGAATTACGTATGGCCTTGCCAAAAGGTAAATTCCAAGAGAATGACATTGATGAACTGAAACGGGTGGGGCGCCCATGATTGTTGTGGACTCCAACGTAGTGGCGTACCTATATCTGCCTGGCGAGAGAACTGCTGATGCCGAAGCACTGTTTGAGCGAGACCCGGAATGGGCAGTTCCCGTTCTTTGGCGAAGTGAGTTCCGTAACATTCTGGCTGGCAATATAAGGCGGAATACTATCACCTTTAACCAAGCATGCACTCTGCAAAGCGAGGCGGAAAGTCTACTTTCAGGATCGGAGTTTGAGGTTGACTCGCGTGCAGTCCTGGAACTGGTACGCGACAGCGACTGCTCGGCGTATGACTGTGAGTTCGTTGCGCTGGCGATCAAACTCAACACGAAGTTGGTGACAGCGGACAAGAAACTGTTACGTTCATTCCCTGCAAACACAATTGCCCTGACGGCAGCAGGTTGATTACAGTTTTGGGTCGAGGCAGAGAAAACCAGTTAACCGCCGATGAACGCCACTACCCGCCGAGAAGTCAAAGGCATTGGAGCAATTTCCTGCGAGGCTCATTTTTTCATAGTTCCCATGCTCCAGACGAGAATGATGCCGATACATCCCCCCCCTTTGAAAAAGGGGGGACAGGGGTGATTTATTGCGCCCATGAAATCCCCCTAAATCCCCCTTTTACAAAGGGGGACTTGAAGAAGCTGAAGATTGCATCACGGTAATTCAACTGTAACAATTTTTATGTGCAGCTTCGTTGCAAGGAGTGTCAAACGTCGATCAGCTGTTGCCAGCACTGCATTGTTTCTGCGGGCCAGCACCAGATAGAGTGCATCATAAACCGGATGCAGCTGTTCTACTGAAACCGCAAACGCCTCCCGATACAAAATCTGACTGGTCTCAAACGTGTCCACGAGCCCGATGGCACGATCAAGCAGACCTTCTCCTTGAACCGAAGCCGAACTTGGATTGCAAAACCCATACGTCTTTTTTTCATGGTTCCCATGCTCCAGCGTGGGAACCGGATTGTTGTGGACTCAAACGTAGTGGCATACCTGTCGCACTCTGCGAAGCGAGGCGGAAAGTCTGCTTTCAGGATCGGGGTTTGAGGTTGACTCGCGTGCTGTCCTGGAACTGGTACGCGACAGCGACTGCTCGGCGGAGGAATGGCATAGACATCCTTTTCGGTCATGGCGTCCCTGACTGCTTTGTTGCTGCAAAAGCACTATAGAGGGGCAAAAAGGTAATTTTTTGCTCCGGAAGATCAGAATATGGCTGGTCGGAAAAGACCAGCGCCTTGCCGCACTCCGGATAGGTCGTCAAAAAAAGATGCAGACTTCTCAAGCTGCCGCTTGCACCGCTTTTAACCTCCACCGGATGAATTTTCCCGTCAATGACAGACAGATAATCAACCTCGGCGGAACTGCTTTTTGCCTGCCGGTCCCAGTAATAGAGGCTTCCCTGCTGTGAAACCAGCATCTCTTGTCCCACAAACTGTTCGGCCATGGCACCGCGATAGATGGCAAGCAAATTCGCCCTGGCATATTCAATGTCGTCCGGCATACCGGACAGATATCGCATCAAACCCAGATCCAGCATCAAAGCCTTGAATACTTTTACCGATGCAGTCGCCCCCAGCGGTAGACCGGAAGGGCTCGCAGACGCGACCCTACGGGCTACCTGTGCCAAACAGAGCGCCTCAAAAGCCTTCTTCAGCGTCGGGTTGCCATAGCCCTCGCCCAGCCGTGCGTATTTGATCTGTTGCCCGACACTTTGCGCCAGTGATGTGAAGACGGTATCGAGACAGTATCGATCAACCTGCGGGGTGTATTTTGCGAAATCCATTCGATATGATTCCGCAATCTCCCCCTGCACCTCGAAAGCGTCCCGCAACGAGCCGTGTTCGTTGTACGCATTGACAGCCGCCGGCATTCCGCCGATGAAAAAATAACGTTTGAGCTCGTCGCGGAGAAGCTCATGCACAACGGGTGATATATCGGCAGGATTGCCTAAAACGGCCACAGCAGCCGGGACATTGCCGATTGCCTCCAGATACTCGGCGAAACAGAGTGGATAGAGGTTGAGAAACTGAACCCTGCCGACTGGAAAAGCGGCGTCTTTAAGCGCAAATTCCAGCAGCGAACCGGCGGCAACAACGTGCAGCTCCGGCATCTCCTCATAAAAATAGCGCAACGCGGTTATGGCGCGGGGACACGCCTGGATTTCATCAAAAAATAGCAGGGTTTTTCCGGGGGTAATTTTCTGTCTCAGCAGCACCTCAAGGTCGGCGCAGATGCGCGCCGCATTAAGATCGCCATCGAACAGTTTACGCAGGGAAGGATTGCGCTCCAGATCAACCAACGCAACAGATTCAAAGCGGTTTTTACCAAACTCTTTCAGCGACCAGGTTTTACCAACCTGTCGCGCACCCCGCAAAATAAGCGGTTTACGTCGCGTGCTCTCCTGCCATTGCCGGAGTTGATCGTCTATGGACCTGCGCATGGTTCACCTTGTTGGGGTTGTTCATTTAAATTTACAAGGCAAATTTACACTCTGTGGAATAAAAATACAAGGCAATCACTCCGCACCTGTGTGCCACACCTCAAAGGCGGCGGCAGGGACAGGTCACTACAACCCATGATTTAGCCACTTCCCACTGACCACCCTTGTCAGGCCCGACCCGACGCACCCTTCCATCTTTTTCGCAGTTTTTGCAGATGTCCGGCTTAGGGTCTTCCGCAAAATACTGGAGAACGGCAATCCACCTGGCTCAAATTACTCGTCATCCATGCCGAACTTTGCGAGGCGGTAGCGAAATGACCGGAAGGTGAGCCCCAGGAGCGCCGCGGCCCGCGTCTTGACCCCGTTACAGCGCTGCAGCGCCAGGGTCAGATACCGCTTCTCGATGGCGTCCAGATACGCCTCCAGGGCAAGCCCCTCTTCCGGCAGATCAACCGCCCCCTGAATCTCGGCACGACGGGAAAAGTTGAGCATCTGGGCCGGGAGCGAATCACGATCCAGGACCGGCTCCCCCAGCACCGTGCAGCGCTCCACCATATTCTCCAACTCCCGAACGTTGCCGGGAAAAGGGTAGGAGATGATCACCTTCAGCGCCTCGGGGGTGGCTGCCGGACCGCTGGGTTCCTTGCCGGTGTATTTCCGGAAGAAATGCTCGATGAGCGGGAGGATATCCTCGGAGCGCTCCCGCAACGGGGGCATCCGGAGCATGATGACGTTGAGCCGATAGAAGAGATCCTCCCGGAATGTCCCCTCCTTGATCTGCTCCTCCAGATCCCGATTGGTGGCCGCCACGATCCGGACATCCGCCTTGAGCGATTCACTCCCCCCTACCCGCCGGAACTCCTTCTCCTGCAGGACACGGAGGAGCTTTGCCTGCAGCAGGAGCGGGATCTCGCCGATCTCGTCCAGGAAGAGGGTTCCCCGCTCCGCCTGCTCGAAGAGCCCCGGTTTGTCGGCGATGGCCCCGGTAAACGCCCCCCGCTTGTGGCCGAAGAGCTCGCTCTCGATGAGCGTGTCGGGGATGGCACCGCAGTTCACCGCCACGAACGGCTTCTCCTTGCGGGGGCTGTGTTCATGAAGCGCCCGGGCCGCCAGCTCCTTGCCGGTGCCGCTCTCCCCCACGATGAGGACGCTGGAACCGCTGGCCGCCACCTTCTCGATGAGTCCGTAGAGTTCCCGCATGCCGCGACTCTTCCCCACAAACCCGCCGAACCGGTCGCGGACCTCCTTCCGGAGCCGGACATTCTCCTTCTTCAGATCCAGCTTCTCCAGGGCGTTGCTCACCAGCAGTTTGAGCTCTTCCACCTTGAACGGCTTGGCGATGTAATCGTAGGCCCCCAGCTTCATCGCCTCCACCGCATCCCCGGCGGTGGTGTAGGCGGTGATCATCAGCACCGCCGTATCGGGCCAGGAGAGCTTCACCCGCTTCAGGAGCTCGATGCCGTCCAGACCGGGCATCTTCACATCGGAGATGATCAGATCGAAGGAGTGCTCCCCCAGGAGCATCAGGGCAGAGGCTGCATCGGCGGCGCTCTCCACCGCATACCCTTCCCTCCCCAGGAGGATGGAGAGAAACTCCCGCATGCTCGTTTCATCATCAACAATCAGAATCTTGCGGCTCATAGGTCCTCGTAAGGTGAACGTAAGTTACTCCGGCAGATAGATCAGAAACCGAGTCCCGCCCCCCGGGGCGCTCTCCACCCGGACATGGCCGCCATGCCCCTCGACTATCCGGTAGACCGTGGCCAGACCCAGCCCGCTCCCCCCCCGCTTGGTGCTGAAGAACGGCTCGAAGATGCCGGCCAGCTCTTCGGCGGACATCCCGGTTCCGCTGTCGGCGATGGTGACCTCCACCCAGGAGGCGCCGTCCCCCTTCCCCTCTTCGCCGGTCAACCTCTGGCAGGTGACGGTTATCTCCCCCCCGTCAGGCATGGCCTCCGCCCCGTTGACGAAGATGTTCCAGAGGACCTGGGTCCACTGGTCAACGTCCACCAGCACCGTAGCGTCGTCGCTGAACCCCCGGTTAATGACGATCCGCCGGAACCGCGGGTCGGTGCGGAGCAGACTCTTCAGATCGTCGATCATCAGCCCCAAGGGAACCGCTGTCCGCCGGGGGGGGCGGGGACGGGCATAGGCCAGAAAATCGGTGATCAGGTGATTGAGTCGCTCGGTCTCCTTGACGACGATGTCCAGCAGCTGCCGCTCCTCCCCCTGGATGGCCCGATCCTGGGCGATGAGCTGCACCGACCCGCTGATGGAGGCCAGAGGGTTCCTGATCTCATGGGCGATCCGGGCGGAAAGCTCCCCCACCGCCGCCAGCCGGTCGGCCCGCTTGAGCTCATCCTCCATCTGTTTCAGCTCGGTCACATCCTGGAAGTTGATGATCAGCCCCGCCTCTTCCCCCTCCCGGTCGGAGAGGGTGGTGGCGGAACAGCCGATTATCCGCGGTTGACCGCTCTCCCTGAAGAGGGTGACCTCGGCGCGGACCCGGAGCCGGTGGAGCACCGGAAGAAACTCGGGGAGCAGCTCCTCAAGACGGCGACCGTAGGCCACCTCCTGGGTGATCCCGGTCAGCTGCTCGGCGGAGGCGTTGAAGACCCGGATCCGCCGCTGAGGATCCAGGGTCAACAGCCCGCTGCTGATGCTGGAGACGATGGCGCTATAGAGCCGGGCCAGCTCGTCATAATCCACCGCCTTCTCTTCCAGCGCCCGCTCGCTGATCATCGCCCGCTCGGTGAGGTAACCGGTGAGGAGAGCCGCCAGGTAGAACGCGGCGATGTTGACGAAGATGGTGTAGAAGATGTACCCGGCGCCGTACTGGCCGGCCTGGGCCTGACTGAGCCCCAGCGGCTCCAGCAGAGCGTAAAATTGGAGATCCAGGAGCGCCCCGTAGAGGATGCCGCAGAGGGAGGCGGCGTAGAGCGCCTCCCGCCGGGTCAGGAGGACACTGGCGTTGACCACGGCCAGCAGATAGAGGAAGGAGAAGGGGCTGCCGATACCGCCGGTGATGATCAGGAGAGCCGTAACGAAGAGGAGGTCCCAGATCACCTGGAGACAGGCAAGGGGCCTGATGAGCCGGCGGTTCAACCAGGCGACGACCAGGCTCGCCCCGGAGAAGAGGTAGGCCGAGGCGAGGAGCAGCAGAAACCGGGGGAAGAGCCACTCCGCGATGCTGGCGGGAGACTTTGCCTTGAGGATCAGCGTGGCCGTCAGCAGCAGGGTGAGCAGGAGGATCCGGGTGAGGATGAACCCCAGGAGTCGGCGGCGTTCCCTCACCCCTACCCGCCGACCGTGCCGGCGATCTTGAAGATCGGGAGATACATGGCGACCACCAGCCCCCCCACGACGGTGCCGAGAAAGACCATGAGGAGCGGCTCCATCATGGCGGTCATGGCCCCCACCGCCGAGTCCACCTCATCGTCATAGAAGTCGGCGATCTTGTTGAGCATGGTGTCCATGGCGCCGGTGGCCTCCCCCACGGCGATCATCTGCACCACCATGGGGGGGAAGACCCCGCACGCCTGCAGCGGTTCGGCGATGGTCTTCCCTTCGGAGATCGCCTGGCGGACGTTGTAGATCGCCTCCTCCACGATCTTGTTCCCGGCGGTCTTGGCCACGATCTCCAGCCCGTCCATGATCGGCACCCCGCTGGAGATCATGGTCCCCAGGGTCCGGGTGAACTTTGCCACGGAGACCTTCCGGATCAGCGGGCCGACGATGGGGGCGTTGAGGGCCAGCTTGTCCACCAGGTACTGGCCGCTCTTGGTGGCGTAATACTTCTTGAAGACGCTGACGACGGCAAAAAAGAGGGCGATGATCACGATCAGGTACCTGACCAGAAAATTGCTCAGGGCGATGACGATCTTGGTGGGGCCGGGGAGCTCGCCGCCGAACTCCTCGAACATCTTGGCGAAGGTCGGGATGACGAAGACCATGATGACCCCCACCACCACCACGGCGATGGACATGACCGTGGCCGGGTAGACCATGGCCCCCTTGATCTGCTTCTTCAACTTCATGGACTTTTCGATGTAGGCCGCCAGGCGGTTGAGGATGGTATCCAGGATCCCCCCCACCTCTCCGGCCGCCACCAGGTTCACGTAGAGCTGGTCGAATATCTTAGGGTGTTTCCCCAAAGCGTCGGCAAAGGTGGAACCGCTCTCCACGTTCTCCTTGACCTTGAGGAGCGCCTCCTTGAAGGTCGGATTCTCCTGCTGGCTGGAGAGGATGTCCAGGCACTGCACCAGGGGGAGACCCGAGTCGATCATGGTGGCGAACTGGCGGGTGAAGATGACCACATCCTTGGTCTCGACCTTCTTCGCCCCCAACCCGGGGAGCTTGAAGCCGAACCCCTTCCCCTCCTCCTTGATGGTGACCGAGGTGAAGCCGAATTTCTTGAGCTGCGCCTCCACCTGGGCCTTGGTGGTGGCCTCCATGACCCCCTTCTGCTGGGCCCCGGCCCTGCTTCTCGCTTCCCAATTGAACTTGGGCATGATCTATCTCCTCGTCTGACTGCGCGGACAACTGTCTTTTTGCTATTTCCCCGGCGGTCGGCGGGGGGGCATCCCCTGCCCCCCCCCGCTGGAGAGCATCTGCTTCAGCTCATCGGGCTCCGGCGACCTCAGCAGTCCATCCTCCAGCTTGATGATCCGCCGCTGCACCAGGGAGAAGAGGGTCTGGTTCATGGTGACCATGCCGAACTTCTCCTGTCCCACCTGCATCTGGGAGTAGATCTGATGAACCTTGTCCTCCCTGATCAGGTTCCGGATGGCCGGATTGGGGACCATGATCTCCAATGCAAGAGCTCGGCCAACTCCGCCGGCCTTGGGAATCAGCATCTGGGAGAGGACCCCCTCCAGGACGAAGGAGAGCTGGGCCCGGATCTGGGACTGCTGGTGAGGGGGAAAGACATCGATGACCCGGTTGATGGTCTGGGCGCAGGAGTTGGTGTGCAGGGTGGCGAAGACCAGGTGGCCGGTCTCGGCCAGGGTCATGGCCGACTCGATGGTCTCCAGATCCCGCATCTCGCCGATGAGGATGACATCAGGATCCTGCCGGAGGACGTACTTGAGGGCGTTCTTGAAGTTGTGGGTGTCGGAGCCGACCTCCCGCTGGTTCACCACGCACCCCTTGTTGGGGTGGAGGTATTCGATGGGGTCCTCGATGGTGACGATGTGATCCCGGCGATCGGTGTTGATCTTGTCGATGATGGAGGCCAGCGTCGTCGACTTGCCGCTCCCGGTGGGACCGGTGACCAGGATGAGCCCCCGGGGCTTGGTGGCGAACTCCCGCACCACCATGGGGAGCCCCAGCTCTTCGAAGGTGAGGATCTTGTAGGGAATCACCCGAAAGACCCCGGCCACCGCCCCCCGCTGAATGAAGATGTTTCCCCGGAAGCGGGAGAGCCCCTTGATGCCGAAGGAGAGATCCAGCTCGTTGTTCTCCTCGAACTTGTGCTTCTGGGCATCGGTCAGGACGCTGTAGCAGAGCTGCCGGGTCTCGACGCCGGTGAGCGGCGGCAGCTCCAGGGGGATCAGGTGACCGTCCACCCGGATCTGAGGGGGGGTGTTGGTGGTGACATGGAGATCGGACCCTTTTTGTTCGACCAGAAGGGTGAGAAGCTGGTGCAGGCTGGTGCTCATGGCTTAAATCTCCTAGTCGTCGGTCACCGTGACGCGGAGCACCTCTTCGAAGGAGGTGACCCCCTCCTTCAGCTTGGTGAGTCCTGACTGTCGCATGGTCTTGATGCCGAGTCGCATGGACTCGCGCTTGATCTCCGACGTGTTGGCGCCGTTCAGGACGAGTTCCCGGATCTCTTCCAGCATCGGCATGACCTGGTAGAAGCCGACCCGCCCCTTGTACCCGGTGCCGTTGCATTTGGGGCACCCCTTCCCCCGGTAGCAGACGTATGCGGACGCCTCTTCGGGGGAGACTCCGGCGTCGATGAGCGCCTGGATCGGGATCTCTTCCGGCTCCTTGCAGTCGAGACAGACCCGCCGGGCCAGCCGCTGGGCCGTGATGAGGTTGACGGCGGAGGAGACCAGGAACGGCTCGACCCCCATGTTGAGGAGCCGGTTGATGGTGGAGGGAGCGTCGTTGGTGTGGAGCGTGGAGAGGACCAGATGACCGGTGAGCGCCGCCTTGATCCCGATCTCGGCAGTCTCGAAGTCCCGGATCTCGCCGATCATGATGATATCCGGATCCTGTCGGAGAAAGGCCCGCAGCGCCGCGGCGAAGTTCAGGCCGATCTCTTCGTGCATCTGGACCTGATTGATCCCCGGGAAGTTGAACTCCACCGGGTCCTCGGCGGTGGAAATATTCTCCGTGCTCTTGTTCAGCTCCGCCAGGGCCGAATAGAGGGAGACGGTCTTGCCGCTCCCTGTGGGACCGGTGACCAGCACCATGCCGAAGGGCTTATGGATCTCCCGCTGGAAGGAGGCCAGGGACTCCGGTTCATAGCCGAGCCGGGTCATGTCCAGTTGGAGGTTGGACTTGTCCAGCAGTCGCAGGACGATCTTCTCCCCGAACAGGGTGGGGAGAACCGAGACCCGGAAGTCCATGTCCTGCCCCCCCCCCCAACTTGATCTTGATCCGGCCGTCCTGAGGGAGCCGCCGCTCGGCGATATCCAGCTCCGACATGATCTTGATCCGGGAGGTGATGGCGTTCTTCAGCTTGACCGGGGGTTTCATCACCTCATAGAGGACCCCGTCGATCCGGTAGCGGACCCGGAACAGCTTCTCGTAGGGCTCGATATGGATATCGCTGGCCTTCCTCTTGATGGCGTCGGTGAGGATCAGGTTGACGAGCTTGACCACCGGCGCCTCTTCGGTGGCCCGTTCGAGGGTGGAGATATCCAGATCCTCCTCCTCGCCGATAACCTCGAAATCCTCCATATCCAGGTCGCCCATGACATCGGCCAGGGAGGCGGACTGGTCGTAATACTTGTCGATGGCGCTCTTGATGGACGTTTCCGAGGCCACCACCACCTCGATGTTGTATCCGGTAATGAACTTGATGTCGTCGGTGGCGAGGATGTTGGAGGGGTCGCTCATGGCGAGGATGAGGGTAGAGCCGGCCCGGTTCACCGGGATGATCTGGTACTTCTGGGCGATCTCCGCGGGGATCAGCTTGAGGACCGCCCCATCCACCTCGTATTCGGCCAGGTTGATGGAGGGGACACCGTACTGCCGGGAGAGGAAGGTGGTCAGCTCGGCTTCGGTGATGTGACCGCTGTTGATCAGGATGGCGCCGAGACGAAGCCCGGCCCCGGCAGTTTTCTGCTCGTCCAGGGCTGCAGTCAGCTGCTCCTTGGTAATCAGGCTGTTTCTGACCAGGATCTCTCCCAGTCTGCTGACCTGCATAACGGCCTCTTAAGTTCTAGGTTCTAGGTTCTAGGTTCTAGGTTCGGGGTTCTAGGTTCTAGGTTCGGGGTTCTAGG
>CAIOGM010000065.1 GCA_903857795.1 uncultured Geobacter sp. | reverse complement strand
GAACCCTGAACCCTGAACCTTGAACGGTTTTTAAAACTATGCCCTACGAGCTGTTCGTTGCCTTGCGCTACCTGCGGGCCAAGCGGAAATCCGCCTTCATCTCCATCATCACCTTCATCTCCACCCTGGGAGTTGCCCTGGGGGTCATGGCCCTGATCATCGTCCTGGCGGTGATGACAGGGTTTGAGGAGGATCTGAAGGAGAAGATTCTCGGCACCAATGCCCATATCGTGGTGCTGAACGGCGGCGGCCCCATGGACGATTACCGGGGGGCGATGGCGAAGCTGAAAGCGGTGCCCGGAGTGGTGGCGGCGACCCCCTTCATCTACAGTCAGGTGATGCTCTCCAGCGGCAAGAACGTCTCCGGGGTGGTGCTGAGGGGGATGGAGCCGGCCAGTGATCTCCGGGTGACCAACTTCCAGAAATCCGTGGTGCAGGGGAGTGTGGCCGGACTTCGACCGGGGGGGAGCCCGGACGGCCCCGAGCCGGGAATCATCATCGGCAAGGAGCTGGCCAGGAACCTGAACCTCTCCGTGGGGGAGAAGGTGAGCGTCATCTCCCCTCTGGGGACCCTGACCCCCCTGGGGATGATCCCCAGGATGAAGCCGTTTCGGGTGGTTGGCGTCTTCAACACCGGGATGTATGAGTATGATTCGACCCTGGCCTATGTGGAGCTTGCCCAGGCTCAGGCGTTCCTCTCCCTGGGTGACGGAGTGACCGGCATCCAGCTCAGGGTCGCTGATGTTTACCAGACCGGCGGCATCTCCAAGGAGATCAACCGGACTCTGGGGTATCCCTACTACTCCCGCGACTGGATGCAGATGAACAAGAATATCCTCTTCGCCCTCAAGACCGAGAAGATGGTGATGTTCATCATCCTGACCCTCATCGTCCTGGTGGCGGCCTTCGGCATCGCCTCCACCCTCTTCATGGTGGTGATGGAGAAGAGCAAGGATATCGCCATTCTCAAGTCCATGGGGGGGACGGGAACCTCTATCATGAAGATTTTCGTCCTGGAAGGGGTTGTCATCGGCGTGATCGGCACCTTCTTTGGCGTCCTGTTCGGTCTCCTGGTGGCGCTCAATCTGGAGAGCATCGTCACGGTGGTCCAGAACCTGACCGGTTTCCAGCTCTTCAGCAAGGACGTCTATTACCTGGACCACTTTCCGTCACGGGTGATACCCGGGGATGTGGCGCTCATCTCCATTACCGCGGTCCTGATCTCCTTCGCCGCCACGCTCTACCCTTCATGGCAGGCGTCTCGCCTCCCTCCGGCCCAGGCGCTCCGCTATGAGTAATCTTCTGGAGCTCCTGGATATCCGGAAGTCCTACGGGGCCGGACCAGGGACGATCGAGGTGCTCAAGGGGATAACCATGAGCGTCGGGGCAGGGGAGACCATCGCCCTGGTGGGGCCCTCGGGAGCGGGGAAGACGACCCTGCTGCATATCATGGGGACCCTGGACCTTCCCACCGGAGGGTCGCTTCTCTTTCAGGGGGAGGAGATCTTCCGGCGGCGCGAGTCGGCCCTAGCGACCTTCCGGAACCGGACCATCGGTTTTGTCTTCCAGTTTCATCATCTTCTCCCCGAATTTACCGCCCTGGAGAACGTGATGATGCCGGGACTCATCGACCGGCAGAGACGGCGCGACGTGGAAGAGAAGGCGGCGGCGCTTCTGGGGAAGGTGGGGCTCGGCCACCGCCTGACTCACCGCCCCACGGAACTCTCCGGTGGTGAACAGCAGCGGGTGGCCATCGCCCGAGCTCTGCTCCATTCTCCGGCACTGCTCCTTGCCGATGAACCGACAGGGAACCTGGACCGCAAGAGCAGCGATGGGGTTCACGATCTCTTGCGCCAGCTCCATGACGAGCTGGGGATCACCCTGATCATTGTGACGCACAACGAGCGGCTGGCCTCCAGCATGGGGAAGATCGTGCAGCTAGAAGACGGGCGGATATCCTGATGTCATGGTACATAACGATGAGGAGTGAGGTGACGGAAATGTCGTTTCCGGGATTGCGCAGCTGGCCGGCCCTGCTGCTGGCGGTGCTGCTGCTCCTGACTTTTCAGGGAGTCGCCCGCGCCGAGGCGGACCCTACGGTCATAGAGCTGATCGTCCTGGGGGTCAACCGGGTGGAACCGGCGGCCGTCATTAATGTTGTCAAGACGAAAAAGGGAGAGCCGGCGGCGCCGGCCCGGATCGACGCCGACGTGCGCGCCATCTACCAGCTTGGCCTCTTCCAGGATGTGAATGCGGCCACGGAGAGTGTCTCCGGCGGCGTCAACCTGGTATTCAATCTGGTGGAAAAGCCGTTTGTCAGGGATATTGAGATCAAAGGGAACAAGGAACTCACCGCCGAAAAGATCAGGGAGGTCCTGACCGTCAAGAGCGGCACGGTGTATACCCCGCGGGATCTGACCGTGAGCGTCAAGAAGATCAAGAAGCTCTACGCCGATGAAGGGTACTACCTGGCGGAGGTCACCACGACGGTGGAGAAGAGCTCCCCTACCGAAGTCAAGCTCCTCTTCACCATCAAGGAGGGGGAGAAGATTTACATCAAAGAGATCACCTTCACCGGCAACAAGAACTATACGGCGAAACAGATTCTCAAGGTCATGGAGACCAAGGAGAAGTGGTTCCTCTCCTGGATCACCGGCGCCGGGACCTACAAGGAAGAGCTCCTCAAAAATGACGCCGGCCTCATCGCCGATCTCTACATGAACAACGGTTACGCCAATGTCAAGGTGGGAGAGCCGAAGGTCCGGCTCCTGGATGACAAGAGCGGGTTGGTGGTGACCATCGGGATCACCGAGGGGGATCAGTTCCGGGCCGGGACCATCGACTTCAAGGGGGACCTGCCGGAGGACCTCCCCGCCATCAAGGAGAAGCTCCAGCTCCTGACAGGGGAGATCTTCAGCCGCGGCAAACTCCGCACCGATGTCTTCACCATTACCGACTCCTTCGGCGACAAGGGGTACGCCTATGCCAACATCTCCCCGCTGACCAGGGTGAACGCCGAGAAGAAGAGTATCGACCTCACCTATGATATGGAGAAGGGGGAGAAGGTCTACATCGAGAGGATCGGTGTCTCGGGAAACAGCAAAACCCGTGACAAGGTCATCCGACGGGAGCTGCGCCTCTCCGAGGGGCAGCTCTATAGCGGCACCGGGCTCAAGCGGAGCAAGCAGAACCTGATGAATCTCGGTTTCTTCGAGGAGGCGAATCTTGCCACGGCGGCCGGGAGCGATGCGAAGAAGATGAATATCAACGTGGAGGTCAAGGAGAAGCCCACGGGGACCTTCAGTTTCGGAGCCGGCTACAGTTCCGTTGACGGGATCGTCGGTCAGGGGTCGGTATCCCAGTCCAACTTCCTGGGGCTGGGGCTCAAGGCCAACCTGGCCGCCTCCCTGGGGGGGCGATCCCAGACCTACAACGTCGGTGTCACCGATCCCTATTTCCTTGATACCCGCTGGACCCTGGGGGGGGACATTTATCGGACCCAACGGGACTGGACCAACTACAGCCAGCGGGACACCGGCGGAGATATCAAGGCCGGATATGCCTTAACCGATGATCTGAGCGTCTACTGGCTCTACAAACTGGTAAAAACCGATATCTACGGCATCCTGGACCAGACGCTGGTGACCTCGGGGCAGCTCGTCCCGAGCACGACCACCAGCTCCGTCACGGGGAGCGTCAGCCTGAATACCACCGATTACCGGCCGGATCCCACCAAGGGATTGACCTCCTCCCTCTCCGCCGAGTTTGCCGGGCTGGGAGGGACGACCCGCTTCATCCGCTACATGGGGGAGGCCAAGTACTATCACCCGCTCTTCTATAGCGTGGTCGGTTCCCTCAGGGGAGTCCTCGGTTATATGCAGAGCCTGGGGAAAGAGATCTACCAGCAGGACCGATTCTATGTGGGGGGGATAAATACCGTCCGCGGCTATGATTCCCGTTCCGTCTGTCCGACGACTCCGCTGGGGGTGAACGATCCGATTACCGGTGTGTACAACCAGACCGGCACCAACTACCTGGGTGGGGTCAAGGAGGGGGTCTTCTCGGCGGAGACCACCTTCCCCATCGTCAAGGACGCCGGTCTCAAGGGGGTCCTCTTCTACGACGCCGGGTATGCATGGGGGCAGACCCCGGACGGGCGGGACCAGCAGTTCTTCTCCCGTTTTCTGACCAGTTATGGTGGTGGGGTCCGCTGGTTCTCCCCCATGGGACCTCTCCGGCTGGAGTACGGCATTCCCATCAACCCCAGGTCCGGGATCGACAAGAAAAGCGGCAAACTGGAGTTTTCCATGGGAGGGTTCTTTTAGGAACCCGGCGCCCATATCAACAACCTGACGTTCATTATCAACAGTGAGGAGAGAGAATTATGAAGCGAATCATCACCATGAGCATGACACTCCTTCTGACCCTGGCGGTTGCCGCCGGTGTCTGCTCCGCCGAGGCGAAGTTCGGGTACGTGGACATTCAAAAGGCCATGAACCTGTCCGATGTGGGGAAAGAGGCCAAGGAACAGCTCTCGGTCAAGGTAAAGAAATACCAGGACGAGATCAATGTGAAGCAGGATGAGCTTAAGAAGCTGAAGGATGAACTCGAACGTCAGGGGGTGCTCCTTTCGGATAGCAAGAAGGCCGAAAAAGAGAAGGATTACTCTGCCAAGCTCAAGGATTTCCAGCGCTTTACCAAGGACGCCCAGGACGAACTCCAGACGAAGGATGAGGAACTCACCAAAAGAATACTGGAGTCATTTATCAAGGTCGTCGAAGAGTACGGCCGCAAGAACGGCTACACCCTGATCTTTGCCCGTACCGGGAGCGACAACATCGTCTTCTTTGACGAGAAGGTCGATGTAACCGACGTCTTGGTGAAGCAGTTCAACTCAATGAAGAGGAAGTAGTACGCAACGCGCGCATCACGAGGTACCCCGTGGAAAAAACTCTCAAGGAACTTGCAGATTATCTGGGCGGTGACCTCCAGGGTGATGGGAGCGTCAGGATATCCGGCGTAGCCGGTCTGGACGATGCTCAGGAACGCCAAATTTCCTTCCTGGCCAATCCCAGATATGCCGCCAGGGTGGAGTCCACCGCAGCCGGGGCGCTCCTGCTCCCTCCCGGAGCGAAGAGCTACGGGAAGAACGCCATCTACCTGGCCAATCCGTATCTGGGCTTCGCCAAGCTGGTCACCCTCTTTTATGTGCGCCCCCCTCGGGTCAGGGGGGTCATGCCGGGCGCTTTTGTGGGCGACCGCGTGGTCATGGGGGCCGCTGTCACCGTCTACCCCGGCGCCTTCGTGGGGGATGGGGTGATCCTCGGTGACCGGGTGACCCTCTTCCCCGGTGTGGCGCTCTATGAGGGGGTGGAGGTCGGTTCCGATACGGTGCTCCACGCCAATGTGAGTATCCGCGAGCGCTGCCGGGTGGGGAGCCGGGTGATCATCCATAACGGCTCCGTGGTGGGGAGTGACGGGTTCGGCTACGCGCCGGAGAGCACCGGGCACTATAAGATCCCTCAGGTGGGGATCGTGATCATCGAAGATGATGTGGAGATCGGCTCCAACACCACCATCGACCGGGCTGCCCTGGGGGCCACCATCATCCGGCGCGGCGCCAAGATCGACAATCTCGTTCAGATCGCCCATAACTGTGTCATCGGCGCGCACAGCATCATCGTCTCACAGGTAGGGGTCTCCGGGAGCACGAAGCTGGGAGAGTTCGTCACCCTGGGGGGGCAGGTGGGGGTTGCCGGCCATCTGGAGATCGGCGACCGGGCCATGGTAGGGGCCAAATCCGGGATTCACAACGACATCCCCGCCGGGCAGGTCTATTCCGGCTATCCCGCCATGCCGCATCGGCAGTGGCTCAAGGCCGCCATGGCCGCTCCCAAGATTCCGGAGATGCGCAAGAGCATCATTGAGCTCGAAAAACGACTGAAAGAGCTGGAAGCGCTGCTTCCGGCGAAAAAGGGGGAGTGACATGCAAGAGTCGAGACCGGTAATCATGGATATCGGCGAGATAATGAGTATCCTGCCGCACCGCTATCCTTTTCTGCTGGTGGACCGGGTGGTCGAGTATGAACCGGGCAAGAGGATCGTCGGGCTCAAGAACGTGACTATCAACGAGCCGTTTTTCCCCGGCCATTTCCCCGGGCACCCCATCATGCCGGGGGTGCTCATCATCGAGGGGATGGCCCAGGTGGGGGGGATTCTCGCCTATCAGGCCTCGGACGATGAGGTCAAAAAAAAGGTCTGCTATTTCGCCTCCATTGATAACGCCAAGTTCCGCAAGCCGGTGCGTCCCGGGGACCAGCTGCTCATCGAGATGACCGCCACCGCGTGCAAACGGGGGATCTGGTGCTTTCACGGCAGGGCGACGGTTGACGGCAAGGTGGTGGCTCAGGCAGACCTGAAGGCGACCTTCGCGGCCATGGACAGGCAGTGAACCCGTTCAATGTTCAGGGTTCTATGTTCAGGGTTTTAACCTTGAACCTTGAACAGTGAACCTTTTTGTAACAGGAGACGCTATGATACACCCCACTGCAGTTATCTATCCCGGCGCCGAACTTGCAGCTGATGTGGAGATCGGTCCCTATGCAGTCATCGGACCCCATGTGAAGATCGGCAGGGGGAGCAGTGTCGGCCCCCATGCGGTGGTTGAGGGGTGGACCGAGATCGGCGAGGAGAACCGGATCTTTCAGATGGCCTCCGTGGGGGCCATCCCCCAGGACCTGAAGTACAAGGGGGAAGAGACCCGGCTCCTGATCGGCGACCGTAACACCATTCGTGAATTCTCCACCCTCCACCTGGGGACTGTCACCGGCGACGGGGAGACCACGGTGGGGGATGACAACCTCTTCATGGCCTACGCCCACGTGGCCCACGACTGTCACGTGGGAAACGGCGTAGTCATGGCCAACTGTGCCACTCTGGCCGGCCATGTCTGCGTGGAGGATTACGCCATCATCGGCGGACTCTGCGCCATCCACCAGTTTTCCCGGATCGGCTGTCACTCCATGATCGGCGGCGGCACCATGGTGGGGCATGATGTTCCGCCGTACACCATCGCCGCCACCACCGACAAGCGTGACGCCGCGCTGCGGGGACTCAACCTCATCGGCCTCAAGCGCCGGGGGGTGAGTGAAGAGGCCATTGCCGAGTTGAAGAAGGCCTATCGACTCCTGACCTCCGACCTGCGGCTCAAGGAGGCGGTGGAGCGGATGAAGTCGGAGCTGCTGCCGCTCCCGGAGGTGGTCAGGTTCATCGGATTTATCGACTCGGCCCAGCGGGGGATCTGCCGCTGATGCCCGGATCTGTCTCTCTCTCTCATTGGCACGGCTGTGGGGCGACGCATGCGTCGCCCCTACGTGTATTGGTCGCGGCATACCGCCTGGAGTTCCTTTCATGATTGCTGAACCGCGGATCATGATCGTGGCCGGTGAGGCGTCCGGTGACAAGTACGGCGCCTGGCTGACGGAGGAGATGCGTCTTCGACTCCCTGCTGCCCGTTTCTACGGCATGGGGGGGAAGCTGATGCGGGAGGCGGGGGTGGGGACCCTGGTGGATGCCGATGAGATGGCGGTGTTCGGCCTGGTGGAGATCATCGCCCATGCCGGAACCATCTGGCGCGCCTATCACCTGCTCAAGAAAGAGTTCACTGCCAACCGCCCCGATCTCCTGATTCTCATCGATTACCAGGAGTTCAACCAGCTACTGGCCGCGGCGGCCAAGAGGGCCGGGGTCACGGTCCTCTTTTATATCAGCCCTCAGGTCTGGGCCTGGCGCCCCGGGAGGGTGAAGAAGATGGCGCGGATCGTGGACCGGATGGCGGTCCTCTTTCCCTTTGAGGTCCCCCTCTACGAGCGGGTCGGGGTGCCGGTGACCTATGTGGGACATCCGCTCCTGGATATCGTGCGGCCTACCTTGACCCGTGACGAGGCGTTTTATCGCTTTGGCCTCGATCCCTCCCGGCGGGTGGTGGGGCTCTTCCCGGGGAGCCGCCGGAGCGAGCTGAAAAACCTCTTCGCCACCATCATCGACTCCGCCCGGCTGCTCAGGGAGCGGTATCCGGATATCCAGTTGGTCCTCCCCCTGGCCCCCAGTTTCCGACGGGAAGAGCTGGAGTCGTTGCTGAAGGCCGCGGCTCTCCACGTCACCATCGTCGAAGGGTTGACCTACGACGTCATGCAGCTCTGTGCCGCGGTGATCAGCGTCTCCGGCACGGTAACCCTGGAGTTGGCGCTCATGGCCGTCCCCATGGTGATTATCTACCGGGTGTCGGAGCTGACCTATCAGATCGGCAGACGGTTGGTCCGGATCGAGCACGCCGGTATCTGCAATATCGTGGCGGGAGAACGGGTGGTGATGGAGTTGATTCAAGGGGAGGCGCAGCCTCCGGCCATAGCCGCCGAGATCAGCCGCATCCTCGATGACTCCGGGTACCGTACGCAGATCCGGGCGAAACTGGCCGGGGTGCGGGCAAAGTTGGGGAGCGGCGGCTGTTCGGCCCGGTTGGCCGAGGTTGCCGTCACGATGCTGGAGAGGAGAGAGGGAGAAGAATGACGACCTTCGGCAGGATCATTCGGTATAGTAAGCCCTACTGGGGGCGGATACTCGTCTCAACCCTCGCCGCTGTCGCCGTGGGGAGCATGGACGGCGCCTTCGCCTATCTGGTTGAACCGCTGCTCAAGAAGATCTTCGCCACCAAGGATCTCACGGTATTCACCCTCCTCCCTCTGGTGGTCTTCCTCCTCTTTCTCGTGCGCGCCGTCTGCCGGTTTCTCAACGACTATTTCATCCGGACCGCCGGTGAACTGGCGGTGCAGGAGATCCGCAACGACGTCTACCGCAACAGCATGAAGCTGACCCTCCGTTTTTATCATCGACAGACCACCGGCGGGCTCATGTCCCGTGTGCTGAGTGATGTGGCGGTGATGCAGGGGGGGATCGCCAATGTGGTGACCAGCATCTGTCGGGACGGCTTTTCCGCTCTGTCGCTTCTGACGGTGATCTTTTACCGGAACTGGCGCCTGGCGCTGGTGACCTTCCTCGTGATTCCGGTCACCGTCATCATCGCCCAGAAGATCGGGAAACGGATCAAGCGGCTCTCCAGAGAGAGCCAGGAAAAGATGGGGGATGTGGCGGCGATCCTCCAGGAGACGTTTTCCGGTATCAAGGTGGTCAAGTCCTTTGGCCTGGAAAAGTGGGAGGTCTCACGGTTTCAGGAGACCACCAGGGCGTACTACCGCTTCGTCCGGAAGAACATCAAGTACAACTCCCTCTCCTCACCCATTGCCGAGTTGATCACCTCACTGGGGATCTCCGGTGTGATCTGGGTGGGGGGGAGCATGGTGCTCCGGGGAGAGACCACCGCTCCCGAGTTTTTTTCCTTTCTCACCGCCATGGCGCTGGTGTACAAGCCGATCAAGAGCCTCAACAGCTCCTATAACACCATCCAGACATCGGCCGGGGCCGCGACCCGGATCTTCGAGATCATCGATGAGCAGCCGGAGATAGTCGACCTCCCTGATGCGGTGACCATCGGCCGTTCCCAGGGGAATGTGGCGTTTCGCCATGTCAATTTTGCCTATGGCGACGACCCTGTCCTCCGGGAGATCTCTCTCCAGGCAAAATCCGGGGAGATCGTGGCCCTGGTAGGACCATCCGGCAGCGGCAAGAGCACGCTGGTCTCGCTCCTCAGCAGGTTCTATGACGTCACCTCGGGGGCTATCTGTATCGACGACGTGGATATCCGGAAGATCAGGATTGAGTGCCTGGTGCAGCAGATCGCCCTGGTCGATCAGGAGATCACCCTGTTCAACGACACCCTTGCCAATAATATCCGCTACGGGAACTTCGATGCAACCGACGCAGAGGTGGAGGCCGCGGCCATGGCCGCCTACGCCCACGAATTCATTGCCGCGCTCCCCGAAGGGTATGCCACGAATATCGGCGACCGGGGGGTGCGACTCTCCGGCGGCCAGCGCCAGCGGATCTGCATCGCCCGGGCCATTCTCAAGGACGCCCCGATCCTGATCCTGGACGAGGCGACCAGCGCCCTGGATACCGAGAGCGAGCAGATGGTCCAGAAGGCGCTCAACAACCTGATGACCAACCGGACCACCTTTGTCATCGCCCACCGGTTGTCGACGATCCTTCATGCGGACAAGATCCTGGTGCTGGAGAGCGGCCGGATCGTGGAGCAGGGGAACCATGCCCAGCTGCTGGCCCAGGGGGGGCTCTACAAGAGGCTCTGTGAGATGCAGTTCAGCAAGGCGTAAACCGGTTCTACGTTCACAGGTTCTGGGTTCAGGGTTCAGGGTTCTGGGTTCTGGGTTCTAGGTTCGGGGTTCTAGGTTCTGGGTGCAGCAGTGTCTCAAGGGCAATTGCCTTTAATCCCTTACAAACCCAAACAAAGCCTCCCTCTCCCCTCAGTGGGAGAGGGCCGGGGTGAGGGGTGGTCGAGCCATGTCAATGATCTACTCTCTTCTCCTGCTGCTGGCGTTCCCCGGGGTTGTCTGCTACCACCTGTACCGCTCGGTGAGCCGGGGGAGGCGGGCGGCTTTTGCCGAGCGGTTCGGTTTCATCCCCGTGGCCGAGACCTCCCGGGTGGCAGGGGGGGGGACGATCTGGGTCCATGCGGTGTCGGTGGGGGAGACCCTGGCGGCCCGGCCCCTGCTCACGGCGTTGAAGGCGCGCTACCCGGAAAAGAGGATCGTGCTCTCTACCGTGACCGAGACCGGCAGGGAGGTGGCGCTGAAGCTGAAGGAGCCGGAACTCTGTATCTATTTCCCCTTTGATTATGCTTTCGCCGTCCGCCGCCTCCTCCGAACCATCCGCCCCGAGTTGGTCATCGTGGTGGAGACGGAGATCTGGCCCAACTTCATGAAAGAGGTCAAGAGCCTGGGGATTCCGTCGCTCCTGGTGAACGGCCGGATCTCCGACCGCTCCCTTGGCCGCTATCTCAGGCTCTCCTGGTTCTTTCGCCCGGTCCTGGCAAACTTCACCGCCTTGTGTATGCAGAGCGGCGAGGACGCCCGCCGGATCATCGCCATCGGCGCGCGGCCGGAACAGGTCGTCGTCACCAACAACCTCAAATACGACCTGCCGGTGACGCTGCTCACGCCCGAAGAGCGGGCCGAGGCCCGGCGCCGCTACCTGATCCCCCCCGACGCCACGGTCATCGTGGCGGGGAGTACTCACCAGGGGGAAGACGAACCGGTCATCACTGCCTGCCGGGGGCTCCTGGACGCCGGACGGGAGCTGATCCTGCTGCTGGTTCCCCGGCATCCGGAACGCTCCGGCGAGGCGGCGCTGCTGCTGCGTAAGGCGGGGTTCGGCGTGACCCTCCGCTCCCGACTGGAGGAGCGTGACACCCCCTTCATCTCCGGCGAGGCGCTCGTCGTCGACCGGGTCGGGGAGTTGATGGCCCTCTACCCCCTGGCGGATCTGGTCTTCGTCGGCGGCAGTCTGGTCCCTACCGGCGGCCACAACCTCCTGGAGCCGGCCTCCGTGGGGGTTCCGCTCCTCTTCGGGCCGCATATGAGCAATTTCCGTGAGATCAGCACCCTGGTCCTGGAGGCCGGGGCGGGGATTCAGGTGGCCGACGGCCGGGAGCTGGGCGGCGCCTTCAGCAGATTACTGGACGATCCTGACAAGAGATCGCAGATGAGTCGCAACGGCCTGGAACTCATGGCGCGTCTTGGCGGTTCCACGGAGCGGCACATGGCGGTCATCCACCGGCTTTTGCCGTAGGGGCGCCGCTTGCCGCGCCCGGCTGGTGAGGCGTGAGGAGAGAAGTGTGAGGAGTAAATCGTGAGGAGTGAGAATTGAGGGGTGAGGCGTACTGGCGGGCTCTGGCCTCGGGAACACGGCGCGGATGCATGGACCGGCTGCTCCTGGCGCTCCTGGTTCCTCTCTCTCTCCCCTATGCGCTGCTCCTGCGGCTCCGGGCATGGGGCTACCGGGTCCGCTTGCTCCGCACCCGGCGGCTGAACCGGCCGGTCATATCGGTGGGGAACCTGGCGGTGGGGGGGACCGGGAAGACCCCCATGACCGCGCTCATCGCCCGCTATTTCCTGGCGACCGGAAGACGGGTGGTGGTCCTCTCCCGGGGGTACGGCGGCAGCCATAAGGGGAGGCCGCGGATCGTCTCCGATGGCGAGACTCTCTTCATGTCGGCGGCGGAGGCCGGGGACGAACCGTATCTCCTGGCTCGTGACCTGCCCGGTCTGATGGTAGTGGTAGGCGCCGACCGGTACGCGGCGGGTCTGCTGGCTCAGCTGGAGCTGCATCCCGACTGCTTCCTTCTGGATGACGGCTTCCAGCATCTCCGGCTGCACCGGGACCTGAATGTCTTGCTCCTCGATTGCCGCAACCCCTTCGGCAACGGCTGGACCCTGCCGGCGGGACTCCTTCGGGAACCGGTGTCGGCCAAGGGGCGGGCGGAGCTCATCGTCATGACCCGCTGCGGTGACGGGGAGAAGATCCCCCCTGTGGCGGCTCCGGGAGTGCCGCACCTCTGTGCCGGTCACCACCTGAGCGGGATAGTTCCCCTGGATGGAGGCGAGAGTCGGCCACTTTCCGCCCTGTATGGGGAGCTGGTCCTGGCCTTTGCCGGGGTTGCCCATCCGGATCGCTTCTTCTCCGGGCTTGTCGAAGCGGGGGTGGAGCTGGTCGGCTCGCTGGCCCTGCCGGATCACGCCGTCTATGATGACCGGACGGTGGCCGGGATCCGGCGCAGTTTCAGGAGCACCGGGGCGACCTGTCTTGTCACCACGGCCAAGGATGCGGTCAAGCTGGAGCGGCACCGGAGACAGCTGGGGAAGATCTGGGTGGCGCAGCTGGAGCTGCTCCTGGCTGATCCTGGAGTGCTGGAGGCAGAGGTGGAGAGAGTGTTTCAGGAGACCGGGAAGAGCCAGTGAGCTTGAATCAGCGAAAAAAAATCCTTGTCCTGCGCTACCGCTTCATCGGCGATACCATCCTGACGGTTCCCTTTTTCCGGAACCTCCGGCGGGCGGAGCCGGAGGCCCATATCGCCTGGGTGGTTGCGCCGGGCTCCTCGGACGTGGTCAAGGGGATCCCCTATGTGGACGAGCTGATCTACTGGGATCCGGCCACCATCCATGCCGACAGCCGGGGGGGGCACCGGACTCTGGGGGCGAAGCTCTCCTTTATCCGGGAGCTGCGGGCCAAAAAGTTCGACAAGGCCTACGTCCTGAAGCGCTCTTTTTCCAGCGCCCTCATCGCCCTCCTCTCCGGTGCACGGGAGAGGGTCGGCTTCGACACCGAGGGGCGGCGCTTCATGCTGACCAGGGCGGTTCCCTACCGGCCGGAACAGCATGAGGTCGTAAGCTTCCTCGATCTGCTCCGGGCCGACGGAGTTCCGGTGACGGACGATTATCTGGAATCCTGGATCTCCGCTGATGAGGCGCGTAAGGCCGATGAACTGCTCCAGAGCCATGGGGTGGGGGGAGACGCCAGGCTCCTGGCGCTCCATCCGTTCGGGTCGATCTATCAAAAGAGCTGGCCCATGGCGCGGTTTGCCGAAGTGGCGCGGCAGCTCATGGAACGGTACGGCATGACCCCTCTCCTGCTGGGCGCCGGAGGCGATCGCAAGGAGTTCGAGCCGTGGCGGCATCTCTTTCCTCACGGGTGCTGCGATCTTGTGGGGGGGTGCGATCTCCGGACAACCCTGGCGCTCCTGCACCGCTCCGCGCTCTTTCTCGGCAACGACAGCGGCGTGATGCACCTGGCCGCATCCGCCGGAGTTCCGCTCCTGGCGCTGTTCGGCCCCACCTCCCCTGATCGCTTCGGGCCGTGGGGGAGCCGGACGAGGGTGATTCATACCGCGTTCCCCTGCTCCCCCTGCCGGCAGAAGTATTTTACCCAGTGTGAGCCGGCCGGTGAGGGGAGACCGGAATGCATCATGGCGATCTCGGTGGAGCAGGTCTGTCAGGCGTGCGAGGAGTTGATCAAGGAGACGGAGGTCCGATGAGTGGCAAGAGGAGAACCGGCATTTCCGCGGTAGTCAGGACTTTCAACGAAGAGTTGAATATTCGGGAGTGCCTGGAGAGTGTTTCGTGGGCCGACGAAATCGTCGTCGTGGACGCCTTCAGCACCGATCGGACCGTTGAAATAGCTCGGGAGTACACCGATCGGGTCATTCTCAACCGGTGGGAAGGGCACATCCCCCAGAGCGTTGTCGCCACCGAACAGGCGCGCAATCTCTGGATTTTTCATATCGACTCCGATGAGCGGGTTACTCCGGAGCTGCGGGATGAAATTCTCTCCATCGACCTGGAGAACACCCCGTGTGACGCCTTCGACATGCCGCGCCGGCACTGGTTCATGAAGAGATGGATCAACCATTCGGGATGGTATCCGGACCGGAATATCCGGCTCTTTCGCAAGGACCGCTGCAGGTGGGGAGGGTACGAGCCCCATGACAAGATCCAGGTCCCAGGCGAGCTGGGTCATTTCAGCGGTGACCTCACCCATTTCATCTACCGGGATCTCAATCACTTCAGCGAAACGAAGAACCGCTACGCCTCCCGCACGGCCCTGGATCATTTCCACAAGGGAAAGCGGGCCACGCTCTTTCATCTCACCGTTCGGCCGGTGGCGACCTTTTTTATCCGGTACCTGATCAGGCTCGGCATCCTGGACGGTCTCCCCGGCTATGTCATCTGCGTCATGGAGTCCTACGGCGTGTTCCTCAAGTACCTGAAACTGTATGAGCTGCAGCAGCGGCTGGGCAGGTTCGATTGAAGAGTCCTCGCCCCGGCAATGATCGGATCGCCATTGTTCTGCCAAACCGGGTAGGGGACGCCATCCTCTCTCTCCCCCTGCTCGTCTGCCTCCGTAATCTCATCGAAAACCATGGGCCGGTGGGCCGGAGTGTCACGGCCTACTCAGCCACCCCGCTGGCTCCGCTGTTTGCAGCGGTGGGAGTGGCGGGAGTGCTCCGGATGGGGTGGGGCGCCAGGTTTAAGTCGTGGTTGAGCCCGCCGGATAAGGGGTTCTTTCTCATCGCAACCTCGAAAAATTTCGGGTTCCATTGCCGAAGCAGCTATGGACTTCGTCAGCGGAACAAGCCGTTGGCGCGTTTTACCCATGATCTCTCCTCGCTCAGAGGGGAAGGGCCGGCGCCGGAGCTGAGGGATTTTCTGGCCACGAACTGTAATCTCCACGACTACAGCATAGCGATGTTCGGCGTGGTCGAGGCCCTGGGTTACACTCCTGCCCAGGTAAAACAGTCATTTTCATTTTCCCGTGACTCTCTCCCCGTTGACCGGTCCCGCTTCACGGGGGCGCCCCTTGTTTCCGCACCCTACGTGCTCTGCTGTATGGAGGCCGCCTATGGGAGCGTGAAGAACAACGCCGACCGACGCTGGAACCCGGAACATTTTCTGCTCCTGGCCGAACGTCTTCGCCGCCAGCACTGCACGGTCGTGTTCATCGGTCTTGACCGGGAGCCGCCGGTTCCGCAACTGGAGGGGTTCCTGGACCTGCGGGGGCGGCTCTCTCTCTGGCAGCTCTTTCAACTCATGGTCGACGCCGCGGGGTATCTGGGGAACGACACCGGACCGCTTCACCTTGCCAATCTGGCGGGGATTCCGTCGGTGGGAATCTACGCCCGGGACGATATCCGCTATCCGCTCTTCGATGAGCTGAATACGGTATTGCTGAGGCCCGATGGGCCTGAGGATGTCTATCCACTGCTCTGTCTCATGTTGGGGCTGCAGGCCGTTCAGGGTGCCAGGGATGGAGTGGCTTGATCAATAACAAGCTGATGGTGATGGGCTTATCTTCCCGGCGGCATCCGGCTAAGAGGGGAGATTTTTGCGTGAAAGTATCGGTAATCGTTCCAACGTATAACCGGCCAACCGAGCTGGCCCTCTGTCTGGAAAGCCTGAACCGGCAGAGCCTGCTGCCCGCTGAGGTGCTCATCGCCGACGACGGCAGTGATGCCGCGACCCGCCACGTGGTGGAACGGTTCACGAACAGCACGGGCTGCCCCTTTGCCGTTCATCATGTCTGGCAGGAGAATTGCGGCTTTCGCAAGCCACAGATCATTAATGAGACCGTGCGTCGATCGTCGGGAGAGTATCTTGTCGTGATTGACGGGGATTGTATGGCTCACCATGATTTTGTTCGCTCACACTGTCGCGCCGCAGAACCGTTAGCCATTCTCGGTGGCAAGCGGGTCGAACTGGGGCAAGAGTTTACCGAGCGCCTGCTCCGTAAGGGGACTTCATTGACCCGGCTTACAGTGAGGGTACTGGTGAATTCGCTGTTTCATGGAAGCCGCAAGGTGGAAGAGGCGATTCAGATCCGCTCCCGACTCTTGAGGCGACTGCTCAAGAGTGACCGGATTATGGACGACGGCATCTGGGGGTGCAATTTCAGTATCCACCGCGATCTGTTTTACGCCATCAATGGCTGCGATGAGGATTTTCTCGACGGGTCGGTGGAGGATAACGATCTGGGGATTCGAGTGATCAACAGCGGCGGCAGGGTGAAATCGGTCCGCGGCCTGGCCATCGTCTTTCATCTCTGGCACAGGGCGTCCTGGGGTACCGGCAATGAAAAGCATAACCACAACATGACGATCTTGCGGCAGAGGATTGCCCGTGGTGAGAGCTGCTGCCGGAATGGTATCGTGAGCGCGATGGCAGAGGTGTGACTAATGAAGCTTCTGGTGGTCAATAACGACAAGGGGTGGGGCGGGGGGCAGGAGCACCTGAAAGAGCTGATACCCCATCTTGAGGCCTCAGGCTGTTGCACCCGGCTGCTCTGTCGGTCCGGATCACTCTCCGAGGGAAACTTCAAGAGGCTCGGCTACTCCGTGACCGCGGTCACCGACCGGAAGAAGAGCCTCTGGCGCTCCATAACCGAAACCGCGGTGCTGTTGCGGAGGGAGTCCTTCGACATCATCATGGTGACGAGGGAACATGACCTCACCGCCACGTTCCTTGCGTGGAAACTGGCCTTTCCCTTCAGGCGTAGGGGAAAATTCGTCATCTGCTATCATACCGCCACCTCCCGGAAGCAGCCGTTTCTGAACCGGGTCGATGGGGTCGTCTGCATCTCGGGTCATGTGCGGGATCGGCTCCTGTCGGCCCACCGAGCCCTGACTCCTCCCCTGTGGGTGATCTCCAACGGTATCCGGATCGACGGCGACGTCACCCCTGAAAAGTTTACCAGAGAGCGCCCCCGCCGCTATTTCACGGGGCTCGGGTTCCCGCTCATCGGCATGGTGGGCGCCTTCTTCAAGAACCAGACCGAGCTGATGGAGGTCGTCGCCCTGGTCAAAGGGAGCTTCCCGGCCGTGCGAGTGGCTCTGGTGGGGGATGATACCGATCCCGGGTTGACCGGGGCGATCGGGGAGAGAGCCCAGGCGCTGGGGGTCGAGGATAACCTGGTCATGACCGGTAAGGTTCCCCATGAGCGTCTCCGAGAGCTCTACTTCGATTTTGACCTCACGGTGAGTACGTTCCGCAATGAAGGGTTCGGGCTGGTCCATCTGGAGAGCCTCGCCAACGGGACTCCCGTTGTCGCGTACGATGAGGGGGGGCAGGTGGACATCTTTCGAGGGAGTAGCGCCGGGGTTTTGGTGCATGGGGGAGCGGCAGAGTTTGCCGCGGCGCTGATCCAACTGCTCCGGGATCATGAGCGGCGCTTTGCCATGGGGAGAGAGGGGATGGAGCTGGTCCGCTCCCGCTACACCGTCCAGGCGATGACGGCTGCGTATCTGACATTGTTCAGAGGATTGCCGCCGTAGTCGCATCATTTTTGGGGGAGAGGGATCTGGTTATGGCGCTAGTTTCAGGGGGAAGCGGGTTGAGGGGGGGCATTAGCGTCGTCATTCCCAATTACAACGGCGAGCAGCTCCTGGCGGAAAATCTTCCCTCGGTCATATCCGCGCTCCAGCGATGGAGCGGCGAGTCGGAGCTGATCGTCGTGGACGACGCCAGTACCGATGAGAGCTGTCGGCTGCTTCGTGACCGGTTTCCCCAGGCCCGACTTCTCATCAACGACGCCAACAGCGGTTTCTCCCGGAGCTGCAATGCGGGATTTCGTGAGGCGCGCTATCCCATCGTCTTCTGCATCAATAGCGACGTGGGGGTGAGCGACACGCTCTTCACGGCGGTGGTTCCGCACTTTGCCGATGAGAGTGTCTTTGCGGTGACCCCGGCGATCCTGGCCGAGCGGGAGGGGCGCAATCAGGGGATTGTCTACGGGATGTACGGCAAGGGGTTTCTTAAAGGGGGTTTTGCCCCGATCGATGACCGTTCCGGTTGTCGGGAAAATTTCTACTGTATCGGCGCCTGTGTTGCCTATGACCTGGCAAAATTCCGGGCGCTGGGCGGATACAGTGAAATATACACCCCCTACCTGTTCGAGGATGTGGATCTCTCCTATCGGGCGTGGAAGCGTGGCTGGCGCAATCTCTATGAGCCGGGTACGACGGTTCATCATTACTCCAGCGCCACCATCGGTAAGGTGAAACGGCGTAAGAAGAGGACCATCTACTTCCGGAACCGCTTCCTGTTCCATTGGATTAATCTTTCCGATCCGGGTTTCATACTGTCAAATCTTCTCCACACCTTCTTCCGTCTGGCGGTCAGCTTCCTCTGGCTGGACATTGCCTACTATGCCGCATTCTGTGGCGCATTAAGCAAGTTGCCGGAGGTTTTTGCGGGGCGGAGCAGGGAAAAAAGAGCCTGGGTACTCGGGGATGCTGCTGTTCTGAAAAGGACCTCGTGACGAGGAGAGGAGGAGCGGCGAATGAATGTGGAGTATCTGGTCATAGGCGCCGGACTCGCCGGAGCGACCGTCGCCGAAAGGATCGCCGCCTCCCTGGGGAAAAAAGTCCTCATCCTGGACAAGCGCAACCATATGGGGGGGAACAGCTACGACCATTATGATGAGCACGGCATTCTCATTCAGAAGTACGGCCCTCACATCTTTCATACCAACTCGGAAGATGTCTGGAACTACCTGAACCGCTTTACCCAATGAAACGACTATGTTCACAGGGTCATCGCCAGAGTCCGGGAAAAGGAGCTCTACCTTCCCATCAGCCTGGAGACGATGGAGCAGCTCTACGACCGGACCTTTACCGTCGAGGAGATGGAGCAGTATCTGGAAATGGTACGGGTGCCGATGGATGCTGTGCGGAATTCCCGGGACGTGGTGGTAAGCCAGGTGGGTGAGGAGCTTTACGAACTCTTCTTTCATAATTATACGAAGAAGCAGTGGGGTGTTTATCCGGAAGAGCTCGCCGCCGAAGTGACCCGGCGCCTCCCCGTCCGCTTCAATCGGGACACGCGTTACTTCTCGGATACCTATCAGGGGATTCCGACCCACGGCTATACGCGGATGTTCGAGAGGATGTTGGATCATCCCAATATCGAGCTCCTTCTCAATACAGATTACCGGGACGTGCTGGGGGAAATATCCTGCAAGGGAGTCATCTACACCGGCCCCATCGATGAGTTCTTCGATTATCGTTATGGAAAACTTCCCTACCGGAGCCTCCGCTTCGACTTTGTTCATCTGAATGTCCCGCAATTCCAGAACGCGGCAGTGGTCAACTATCCCAACGACCATGACTATACGAGGATTACCGAGTCAAAGCAGTTCTACTTCCAGCAGTCACCCGGGACGACGATCTGCTATGAATATCCCCAGAACGACGGTGACCCGTACTACCCGATGCCCATGGAGGAGTCCCGGGAGCTATACCGCTTGTATTCTGAGGAGGCGCAAAAACTGCACAATGTCCATTTTGTAGGGAGACTTGCCGAATATCGTTACATGAACATGGACCAGGTGGTGGAACGCGGGTTGGAGCTCTTCAGGAAAATAGCCGAAGGGGAGCTTGACCTATGATTAGGAAACTCATATGGGTAACAAGGCCGACTTGATGAAATGCAGCCGACAGCAGTGATGAAGATCACCTTTCTTCTCCCGCGCTCCGGACATCAGCCGATCGGCGGGTTCAAGGTGGTCTATGAATACGCCAATGCTCTCGTCGGGCGGGGGCATGAGGTAACCGTCATTCATGCGCCTCCTTCTCTGCCTGATGACGCCACCGGAACTGTCCGCATTCTGGGACTATTGCTCAAATACTGTAGTCGAATGCTCGGTTTCAAAGGTGGATTCCGCCCTGAAGGATGGTTTCGGATTGACCCCCGGGTGAGAATGAAATGGACGCCGACACTTCATCCCCGATGGATTCCCGATGCCGATATCGTAATCGCCTCCGCCTGGCAGACCGCTGAGTGGCTTGCAGGATATGCTGCGGGAAAAGGAAGAAAGTTCTACCTTATCCAGGGGTTGGAATCGTGCTATGCCGGGGCACTCGAACGCCGGGTCATGGCAAGTTGGCGGCTTCCCCTGAAAAAAATCGTCATCTCCCGCTGGTTGCAGCGGATTGCCGAAGAGATGAACGAAGAGGCGCTCTACATTCCCAACGGGCTTGATTTTACGGCGTTCGAGCTTGATAATCCCGTCAGGATGAGGGATCCCCACCACGTTGTGATGCTTTATCACGACAAGGAGTTTAAAGGCTCCAGGGATGGTCTTGCCGCACTTTCGTTGGCCAGGGGGTGCGATCCCGCGCTTACGGCGACCCTTTTCGGTGTTCCGGATGTTCCCGATGGTTTGCCGTCATGGATAACGTATGAGCAACTGCCGAAACAGGTACGGCTGAGACAGATCTATAACGAAGCTGCCCTGTTTGTCGGATCGAGCTGGGTTGAGGGGTGGGGGCTGACTGCGGCTGAGGCTGCGCAGTGTGGGGCGGCGCTTTGTCTCACGGATATCGGGGGATATCGTGAATTCGCCACTCCGGATGTGACGGCCCTTATGACCCCTCCGCGGGATTGCGAAGCGCTTGCGGCCAACATCCTCAGATTGATCAGGGATGACGAGCTGAGAGTGCGGCTGGCAGTGACGGCCCACAAGGCCATTCACCGCTTTACCTGGGCGCGAGCCGTGGATCTGCTGGAACAGTCCATTGCCGGTTTAACCGGCGGAGATTATGATGCGGATGGAGAAACGGAGAGTACCCCGGTGGAGTCTGGCGCGACGATGACAGGACAGAACCCCGATTTCATCTGTCTTGACCGGAACCACGCGACCACGAGGCGTCTCGTGGTTGCTGATTCTCTCGGGGAAGTGGATGGTTTGACCCCCAACTGCAGCGCAGGCGGATTGCGCCGCAGGGGGCTTGCCAAAAGGTCGTTTCCCGGGAGGCCGCTGATCTCTGTTGTCACCGTTGTCAGCAACGGAGAGGGTCATCTTGAAAGAACCATCAGGAGCGTCCTGCAGCAGAGCTATGATAACGTGGAATACATCCTTATCGATGGCTGCTCCAGTGACGGGACAGTGGATGTAATCAAAGGATATGATGGCCTGCTTGATTATTGGGTGAGTGAACCCGACAGCGGCATCTATGACGCCATGAACAAGGGAGCCAGGGTAGCGAATGGCGACTGGCTGGTTTTTTTGAACAGCGGTGATCTCATGCTCGATGTTCTGCAGAAGGTGTCGGGATATCTGAATCAGGAGAGCGGGATTTATTACGGTGATGTCTATATGCCGCACCGGCATAAGCTCTATGACGGTAAATTCAGCAGCTACGACCTGATGAAGAGGAGCATCCCGCACCCTGCGACCTTCTATCCCAAGAGGGTTTTCGCCGAGTACTCTTATGATTTGCGCTACCGGATTGCGGCAGACTATCATCTTAATATCCGTTGCTTCAACGACAAAACGTTTCGCTTCGTGTATCTGCCGCTCCTTGTGGCCATCTACGAAGATACCGGCGGCATAAGCGCCATTGGTCTTGATCTTGAATTCCAGAAAGATTTTGAGCAGATTTTGAGAGATAATTTCCCTCCATCGGAGTATCTGAAATTTCGGGTGAGAAGAGCACTTTGGCGCTTCGAGAAAAACGTGCTGAGGAAGCTCTTCAGGAGAGTGATAGGGAAGTGATTGTGGCTTGCATGACAGGATATTAATGTGAGAAGCATCGACAGTTACCACCGCATTCTCATCATCAAGCCGGGCGCCATGGGGGACCTGCTCCACCTGACCCCGGTACTGCGCGGGTTGAAGGAGCAGTTCCCTGAGGCGAAGGTTACCGTTCTCGTGGGATCAACTGCATCCCGGGAGCTGTTCCGGTACAATCCCAATGTGGATGGAACCATTGTCTATGACCGGTGGAATGAACACCGTACCCTGCGGGGGCTCTGGACCCTTCGGCAGCTGCTGAAACAGGGACGCTATGACCTGGTCATCAATTTTCAGCGGAGCAACCTGAAAACCTGGCTCCTTGCTTCCGCCGCATTTCCCTGCCGGCTCCTCATCTATCATAAAACCCGTAACAGGGTCATCCATGCGGTAGAAGATCACTTCAAGACAGTTGCGCCACTCCGGATCCCCCATGATGGCCCGGAGCTGGAGTTCTACATCGGCGCCAGGGATATGACCTGGGCGCGATCGTTCCTGGATGATCACGGCGCCCTGGGGCACACAATCGTCGCGTTGAATCTGGGGGCGAGCAACCGGATCAAATGCTGGAGTCCCCGGCAGTTTGCCGGAGTGGCCGACCGGTTGGCCGATGACGGTATCCGGGTACTCCTCATCGGCGGAGAGATGGAGCGCGACCTGGCCGATGAACTGCAGGCGCTGCTCCGGCGTCCCTGTCTGGACCTGGTGGGGGCGCTCTCCATCGGGCAACTGGGAGCGATTCTGGCCAGCTGCCACCTGCTGGTCAGCGGCGATACCGGCCCTCTCCACCTGGCCACCGCGGTCAAGACGCCGGTCGTCGCCCTGTTTGGCGCCATCGATCCGGAGCGTACGGGGCCGGTGGGGGACGGGCATCGGGTGCTCCGGCATACTGAGGTCGCCTGCGTTCCCTGTAACGACAGGAAGTGCCGTAATGCCGTCTATCTGGAGTGCATGGAGAAAATTACCGTGGACGAGGTGTATCTGGCGGTCATGGAGAGGATCGGGAAGAGTGACGAGAGCTGTTGATCATGAAAAGGGGAGAGCACATGCATACCTATGAATCACTGGGCAACCAGTTCAACATCGGTCACCTCTGCAGCACGGCCCAGTGCGATGCCGGTCTCGGCGACAAGATAGCCATGCGCTGGATCTCGGCACACCTGGAGCGGACCGACTATACGTTCAGGGATCTGGATCTCCTCTCCAACCGGTTCGCCAACGTCCTGACCGGGCTCGGCTTCCAGCCGGGGGAGATCTTCTTCACCTTCCTCCCCAAGTCCACCGAGCAGTTCTTCGCCTTCCTGGGGAGCCTGAAGGCCCGGGTCGTCTGCGGGACCCTCTTCGCCAACTTCGGCGATGAGGCGCTCCTGGACCGGCTGGGCGACTCCCGGGCCCGCGGCATCATCACCAAAAAACACTTTCTGAAAAAGATCGAGCGGATCAGGGCCCGCCTCCCGGGGCTGGAGTATATCATCCTGATCGACAGCGACGAGCATCTCGGCGACGGCGTCCTCAGCTACCAGCGGCTCATGGCCGAGGCGTCCGACTCATTCGTTGTCGCGCCCACCGGCCCGGAGACCCCCTCGGTGCTCCACTACACTTCCGGCTCCACCGGCAAGCCAAAAGGGGTGCTCCACCACCACCGGAGCATCATCTCCCAGAGCCGCACCACGGCGGAGGTCCTCGACCTGAAATCCGACGACCTCTTCTGGTGCACCGCCGATCAGGGGTGGGTCACCGGAACCTCCTACGGCATCATCGGCCCCTGGGCTCTCGGCGTCACCCAGCTCCACTACGCCGGCGGGTACGCCGCCGACGTCTGGTTCTCCCTGCTGGAGAAGGAGGGGGTCACCGTCTGGTATTCGGCTCCTACGGCTCTAAGGATGCTCATGCGGGAGCCCGACGACCTCTACCGAAAGTTTGACCCCTCCCGGCTCCGCCATATCTACAGTGTCGGGGAGCCGCTCAACCCCGAGGTGATCCACTGGTCCCGGCGGCTCCTGGGGCGTGAGATCTACGACACCTGGTTCCAGACCGAGACCGGGGCCATCATGATCTGCAACCGCCCCGGGGTGGAGCTGCGCCCCGGTTCCATGGGGACCCCTATCCCCGGCATCCAGCCGGCGATCCTGGGCGATGACGGCGTCCCGCTCCCCGATGGCGTGCAGGGGAATCTCTGTGTGAAGGCGGGGTGGCCCTCCATGTTCGCCACCTATCTCAACAACGAGAGCGCCTATGAGAGCAAGTTCCGGGATGGGTGGTACTACACCGGGGATACGGCCAGGCGGGACGGGGACGGCCACTACTGGTTCATGGGGAGAAGCGACGATGTCATCAATACTGCCGGGCACCTGCTGAGTCCCTTCGAGGTGGAGAGCGCCCTCCTGGAGATCCCCGAGATCGCCGAATCCGGGGTCATCGGCGCCCCCGACGAGCTCCTCTTCGAGAAGGTGGTGGCCTTCATCGCCCTGCATGAGGGGGTACTGTATTCGACCTCATTGGAGTTGAAGATCAGGCTCTACATCTCCAACAAGGTCTCCTCCATCGCCACCCCCCAGGAGGTCCGGGTGCTGGAACGGATCCCCAAGAACAAGAGCGGCAAGATCATGCGCCGGGTATTGAAGGCGATGTACCTCGGCACCGATCTGGGAGACATCTCCACCCTGGAAGAGTAGGGGCGCCGCTTGCCGCGCCCAGCTTTTACCACGCCGCTTGCCGCGCCCTGGTTGCGGGATAAATCGGGTGCAGGGAAATCGGGTGCGGGAAATCGGGCGCAGCAAGCGGCGCCCCTACGGGAAACCTGCTGGTACGGAGAACAAAATTGTAGGGGCGCCCGACTTGCCGCGCCCGGATTTTACCACGCCGCTTGCCGCGCCCAGGTTGCGGGATAAATCGGGTGCAGGGAAATCGGGCGCAGCAAGCGGCGCCCCTACGGGAAACCTGCTGGTACGGAGAACAAAATTGTAGGGGCGCTGCTTGCCGCGCCCGGATTTTACCACGCCGCTTGCCGCGCCCGACTTGCCTTGCCGCGCCCGACCAGGCTTGCTGCCTCTTCTCAGTTCAGGGTGAGATCGACGAGGGCGGGATAGAGGAGGGCGAATGCCTCCCGGTCACAGGTGGCGATCAGCTCCTGAAACGGGATGGGGAGGGGGGCGCAGACGGTCTCCAGGTTCCCCGTGGCCGGATGGGTGAAGGCGGTCCGGAAGGAGTGGAGGGCGAATCCGGGAAAGCTCGTGGGGAGCGGATACCCCTTGTAGCGGAGATCCCCCATGACCGGGTGACCGATGAGGGTCAGGTGCTGGCGGATCTGGTGCATCCGGCCGGTCACCGGGGCCAGCGCCACCACCGCCATGCCGTTGCCGGAACAGAGAACCCGGTAGAGGGTGGACGCCTCTTTCCCCCCCAGCGGTTCATCGATCCTTCCCCTGCCGGAGAGCTCACCGGCGACCACGGCCAGGTAGAGTTTGTCCAGCCCCTCCTCCTTGACGAACCGGCCGAACATCCCGGCCGCGCTGGGAGATTTGGCCAGGATCACCACGCCGGAGGTCCCCCGGTCCAGCCGGTTTACCGGCCGCAGTTTCCCCTCCTCGCCGCGTCCCTTCTGGAGCAGAGTCCCCACATCCACCAGATTCCGGTCGTCCACTTCGGCGGCCCGGTGCATCGGCATCCCCCCCGGCTTGTTGAAGAGTATGACCCACTGGTCTTCGAAGACGATATCGAGTCCCGAACGGTTCTCCTTGTAGAGTGCGGTGAGCCGGGCGCTCTCCTTGATCGTCACCCGGTCCCCCTGGCGCAGGAGCGTTGCCCCTTCGGGCGTTGCGCCGTTGAGGTGGATATGCCCTGATGTCAGGAGTTTCCGCAGGTAGGAGAGTGGGGCGCCGGGGAGAAGGTTCCGCAGGAGGCTGTCGACCCGGCGGGAGTGCTCTTTTTCATCGATCAGAATGGTCAGCATGAACTCTCTTTTCGGGGTGCTCTTATGCACCATGGTTAGTTTCGTACAAATGGATAGCCGTCCCCCACCGGTTCAGAGCGGCGCCATGGGCGCCGCCGCCGAGATGTTGTCGAACCGTTCGTCGCGGGCAGCCACCGCCAGAGGGGTAGCCGGGACTCTGGGAGACGACTTCGCCGGTGCGGCGAGCACGGCCGGCGACAGGTTGTAGATGCGGTGATAGAGCTCGGCGCTGGTCAGAACCTTCTTGACGTACTCCCGGGTCTCACCGTAGGGGATGTTTTCGATGAATTCATCCTCCCGCAGGGCGCCGAACTTCTTGCGCCACCGGTTCACCGCGGTGGAACCGGCGTTGTAGGCGGCCACGGTCAGGACGAGGCTGTTGTCGTGCAGCCTGGTCAGATCCCTCAGATGTCGCACCCCGCAGGAGATGTTGAACTCCGGCCGGGTCAGGTCGGCGGGATTGAATGGATTCCCCTTCCCCGCCATCTCATGGGCGGTCGCCGGCATGAGCTGCATGAGCCCAACTGCCCCGGCGGATGAGAGAATGGTGGGGGAGAAGCTGCTCTCCGTCCTGATCACGGCGTAGACCAGGCTCTCCGGGATACCGCTCCTGCCGACCTGCTCCTCCACCGGCTGCCGATAGGGGAGGGGGTAGGAGAGATTCCAGAGACGGAGGTTTTCCGGAGTGACCGTGGTCAGTTTGTCCGGCCTGACCAGCCCCATGGGGGACGAATAGTCGTCCATCTCCAGGTAAAGCCGGGCCAGGAGCAGCGCCCCCCCCTGTTTCCCCAGACGCTTGCGCTCTGCCGCCAGCTCCTTGCGGGCCTCGTCATACAGCCCGAGGGTGATGAGCGCCTTGATCCGGTCGTAGCCGGGGGGGATGGGGATGCTGTCGGCGGCGCCGGTCACCCGACTGCGGGGCTCGCTCCCTTTGACGTATCTGACCGTATAGAACCCGGTGGGATACTCCCGAAGAAGCATGGCAAAGACGGTTCCGGCAAAGTCACGATTCCCCGCCGCCTCATAACTCCTCCCCAGCCAGTAGAGCGCCTTCTCCCGCAGCTCCGGTGATTTCGCCAGGGAGCGGAACCGCTCTGCCGCGAGGGGGTACTCTCCGGAGAGATAGCGGTTCCAGCCGCTCTCCCAGAGGGCGCGCTGCCTCAGTTCCGACCGGGGGTAGCTGTTGAGCATCCGCTCCAGGAGGAGCTGCGCCTCCCCCTTCTTCCCCTCATCCTTCCGGATGAGGGCCGCCTGCAGGAGGGCGTCATCGGCCAGGGGGGAGTTCGGCAGGCTCTCCGCCAGGAGCAGATAGCTCTGGGCGGCCTCCTCATCCCTGCCGATCTTCTCCAGGGAGCGGGAGCGCCAGTAGAGGGCATCGTCACGCCCCTTCACCCGGTCGATGGCCGCCAGCCGGGAAAAGAGCTGCTCGCTCTCCTTGTACCGGCGGCTCTTGAAGAGAATTTGCCCCTTTTTCAGCTGGATTCGCGGAGTAAGCTCATCGTCCTCCAGCGGTTGCGGGATGGAGTCCAGGGCGTCCATGGCCGAATCATACTGGCGGAGGTCGGTCAGGGTAGAGGCGCGATGAAAGAGCTCTTCCCGGCTGAAGGGGGGGACCGGGACTCCGGCGGCGGAGAGCCGCCGCAGCTCTTCCCCGGCCCGGGGAGACAGAGAAGAGCCGGGGGAGTTGAGCCAGAGGGAGCGGTAGAGTGAGACCGCGCCCTCTTTTTCCCCCAGGTTCTCCCGGCAGGCGGCGGCGCGGGAGAGGGCGGTGACGGCGTCGCTCCCCGAGGAGTACTTCTCGGTGAACTCCAGGTAGGCATCCAGGGCCGGGCGCCACTCCTGCTTTGCATAGAGGATGTCGGCGCTCAAGAGCTCGGTCTTGCGGATCAGGATGCTGTTGGGGTACTCCCTGAGGAGCCGCCGGGCTGCCGCCAGGGCCTCTTCGTGACGACCAATCTGCAAGAGGGCGTCGCCGCGGGAGTAGAGCGCGTAGTCGGCCAGGAGCGGATAGGAGGAGGCGGCCCGTTCCAGCAACCCGGCAGCCTCTTCAAAGAGGCCGGCGCGATAGCCAGCGTAGCCGGCCACGAAATCCCGCATCCCCCCCTCGCGGGAGGTGAGGGCCGCATCGTGGGCGCCGCGATAATCCCGGTCCTTCAATCGCCGGGCCGCGGTGACCAGCGCCTCGTCGGCCGGTGGGTTGAGCAGGAGTCCCGAAGCGGGGAGGGAGAGGAGGAGCAGGAGGATGAGTGCTGCCGGGAGACGGGTACGCATGATGTTTGAAACTCCGAAAAGCATGGACGGTGAATGACGCAGTGGCGCTTCACCTGCCCGGTAAACTGTCTGTGGGATAATACTCGGCGCCCCCTGAAAAAGTAAAGGGTATTCTCCCCACTCCGCGGGAATCTGTTTGACAACGGCTCTCCTCACCGGTCATAGTGTCCACTGCTCCGTTGATTCTTCATGTGAGCCAAATGCCTATCCCTGGATGAACCCTGTTCCCGAACGTATCAAAAAACCAAGAGAGCCCTTGAGATGAAGATCCTGCCGAAGAAAATTCTCGCCGTTGTCGCCGCCGTGCCGGAACCGGTCCAGTTCCGGGAGCTCATGGGGGCGTTCGGCATCTCCCGGGCCGAGCGTCACTACCTGGCGACCCTGGTGGATGGGCTCGTCCAGGAGGGAGAGCTGGTGAAGCTGAAGGGGAACCGGTACGCCCTGGGGGAGCGGCTGGTGAGCGCGACGGGACGGCTCACCATCCATCGAGACGGCTACGGCTTCCTGGCGCCGGAGGAGGGGGGCGAAGATCTCTACATCCCTGCCCGGTACCTGGCCGAGAGCATGCAGGGGGATCGGGTGGAGGTGCGGGAGCTTCCTCCCCGTCGCGACGGCAAGCGGGAGGGGCGGATCATCCGGACCCTGGAGCGGGGGGTGCAGCGCGTCGTCGGAACCTTCCGTGAGCTGCGGCAGGGGGGGGTGGTTGCCGCGGCCGAGCGCCCTGGCAGCGAGCTGCTGATCCCCGAGAGCGCCCGGGCCCTGGCCCGCGACGGTGACCTGGTGGTCGCCGAGGTCACCGCCTATCCCACGGAGCGGCAGGGGGCAGCGGGGAGGATCGTGGAACGCCTGGGGCGTCCCGATGACCCTCAGGTGGAGGCGTTGGCCATCATCAGGAAGCATGGACTTCCCGACACGTTCCCCCCCGACGCCCTGGCTGAGGCCCGTGCCCTGCAGCGGGGCGTCACACCTGCCGAGCTGTCGGGACGTACCGACCTGCGCGGCTTCACCACGGTGACCATCGACGGCGAGACGGCCCGGGATTTCGACGACGCCGTGGCGGTGGCGGTGGCGCCGGACGGCGGAATCCGGCTCTGGGTCTCCATCGCCGACGTCTCCCACTATGTGAGCCCCGGTTCGCCCCTGGACCGGGAGGCGTACCTCCGGGGGAGCTCGGTCTACTTCCCCGAGCGCTGTATTCCCATGCTCCCCGAGGAGCTTTCCAACGGCATCTGCTCCCTGCTTCCCGGTGAGGAGCGGTTGACCATGACGGCGGAGCTCCTCTTCGACCGGGAGGGGGAGCTGGGGGAGGCGCGCTTCTACCCCTCCGTCATCCGGAGCGCGGCCCGACTCACCTACACCCTGGTGGAGCGGATCGTGGTGGCTTTGGAGCCGGAGGCGTCGGCTCTGCACTCCTCCCTGGTCCCTCACCTGTTGCTCATGAAGGAGCTGGCCCTGCGGCTCACGGCCATGCGCCGGCGGCGGGGGAGCATCGACTTCGATCTCCCCGAGCCGGAGATCATCATGAACCTTCAGGGGGAGATCGAGGATGTGATCCGGTCGAAACGGCTCCTGGCGCACCGGATCATCGAGGAGTTCATGTTGGCGGCCAATGAGGCGGTGGCCACGGCCCTGGCCAACGGGCAGATCCCCTCTCTCTACCGGATTCATGAACAGCCTGATCCGGGCAAGATCGCCGAGTTTCGCGACTTCGTCTACAATCTCGGCTACCGCCTGGCGGGAACCGGGGAGGAGCGTGTCTCCCCCGCCCGCCTCCAACGGCTCCTGGATGAGGTAGAGGGGCGCCCCGAGGAGCGGATGATCAACGAGCTGCTGCTTCGCTGCATGAAGCAGGCTCGCTACAGCGTCGACCAGCTCGGTCACTTCGGTCTCGCCTCTCCCTGCTACACCCACTTCACCTCGCCCATCCGGCGCTATCCCGACCTGGTGGTGCACCGGATGCTCCGGACGCTCCTCGCCGGGGCGCTCTCCGATGAGACGCGGCAGCGGCTCACCACGGAGCTGCCGGAAACGGCGGCTCATACGAGCCGCCGGGAACGGATCGCCATGGAGGCGGAGCGGGAGATCGTCAATCTGAGGAAGGCCCAGTTCATGCTCTCACGGCTGGGGGAGGAGTACGACGGCATCATCACCGGAGTGGCGAACTTCGGTCTCTTCGTGGAACTGGTGGATATTTTCATTGACGGGATGGTTCCCGTGGCGATGCTGAAAGACGATTACTATCAGTATCAGGAGAAGGAGCACCTTCTTGTGGGGCGCCGCAGCGGTGTCCGGTTCAGGATCGGCGACCAGCTCCGGATTCAGGTGGCCCGGGTCGATCTGGAGCGGCGCCGGATCGAATTCGTCCCGGTAGGAACGCCGGCCAAAGCGTCCGAAAAGGGTGCGGCCAAGGTGAGTTTTCGGCAACGGTTCCTGTCGGGGAAGCTTCCCCCCGGCGCCGTAAGCCCCCCCGGTCGTCCGGGAGGGAGGCCCCCCAAGAGGGGGCGGCGGGGGCGGTGACCGGGGCCGACAACAGAGGAGGCTGGTGAAAGTGGTTGCCAGTCTCATGATGCTGTGGTAATCTCTTCCGCCGACGTTTCCGGTCTCGACGGCGCTGAGCGGTGTACTGCTCCCGGCCTCCCCTGACAACAGACCTTCTCCGTGACCGACCACCTGGACACCCCCCCCATGCTCGCTATGCTCCTCACCATAACGGCAATCACTCTGGCCATCGCCTATCCTCTGACCGCTCTGTTCAGAAAGGAGCGCTCCTCGGCGTCCTTCGTGCTGTTTGCGGCGCTGCTGGTCACCGTTACGGTGGAAGGGGCGGATCTCTGCGCGCGGTTCTATCCCGAGGAGCTCTATTTCTGGAAGCAGATCACCGTCATCGCCGAGTCCTGTCTGGGGCCGGTCTGGCTCTTCTACTCTCTGCTCTTCTCCCGGACGGGGAAACTCTCGGCGGTTCCCCGAACTCAGAAGATCATCTTTCCTTTTTCTCTTACCCTGATCGCCGTGGCTCTGCTCCTGCCGGTGAGCAGCTTCTTCTACTCCCCCGACTTTTCCGCCGAACAGCTCCTCTTTCTCACGACAATAGGATTCTATTTCTATCTGGGGATCATGGTCACCCTGGTCCTGGCCCTGATCAACCTGGAGGCGACCCTCACCGGGGCCTCCATGGTGTCACGCTGGAAGATCAAGCTCGAAGTCCTGGGGAGTGGCGGCCTCCTGGCGATCCTGATCTTCTATTACAGTTACGGTCTGCTCTATCGGACCCTGGACATGCAGCTGGCTCCGGTCCGCTCTCTGGCCCTCATCGTGGCGGTGGTGCTGATCGCCGGATCACAGATCAGAGGGGGAACCGGGGTCCAGGTGGTCCTCTCCCGGCAGATGGCCTACCGCTCCTTCGTCCTGCTCGCCATCGGGATCTATCTGATCTTCATCGGGCTTATGGGCGAAGGGTTGAAATATTTCGGCGAGACGTTTCAGCGCTCGGCCCTGGTCATGGTCGCCTTTCTGGCGGCCATCGGGCTCCTCCTCTTCATCTTCTCCGAAAAAGCCAAGCGGAAGCTGATCCTCTTTCTAACCCGGAACTTCTATAAGAACAAGCACGACTACCGGAGCCAGTGGCTGGAATTCACCGAGCGGCTCTCCTCGGCGCACAGTAATCAGGCGGTGTTGACGGCCATCCTCTCCGTCTACTGCGACACCTTCGGCATGGGGAGCGCGGCGCTGTTTCTCTGCGACCAGGAGCGGAAGAGCTACTTCTCCGCCGCGTCCCTGGAGCTGGATGTTGCAGGACAAACCTTTACCACGGATGATCCCCTGATAATGAGGCTCAATGAGGAGCGGAGCGTGCTGAATCTCTGTGAAGGGTACGGTACGGAGGAGCTACCGGAACCGGACAACTTTTTTCGTTCCCGGCGTCTCTGTTTCCTGATCCCCCTGGTGAGCAACCAGCTCCTGGACGGCTTCATCACCCTGGGAACACGGATTAATCCGGACGAGTGCTACACGTATGAGGACTATGACCTGATGCAGACCCTGGCCCAGCAGGCCTCGTCTGCCCTGCTCAACATGAGGCTCACCGAAGAGCTGGCTCTGGCCAAGGAGATGGAGGCTCTGGGGAGGATCGCGACCTTCATCATCCACGACCTGAAAAACCTTGTCTATACCATCAGCCTGACCCTGGATAACGCCCGCACCTACATCTCCGACGCCGAGTTTCAGCAGGATATGCTGGAGACCCTGGGGAACAGCGTCGGCAAGATGAACACCCTCATCTCCCGCCTGAACACCATCCCCGACAAGAAGGGGATGCCCCGGGAAAAGACCGATCTGCTGCAGCTGGTCAGGGAGACGGTGGCCCTGGTGAAGCGGTGTGAGGTGACGCTCTTCGGCCCGTCCACGGCGGTCTCGGTCACCGTGGACCGGCAGGAGATCCAGAAGATATTCCTCAATCTGATCCTCAACGCCGTAGAGGCCACCGATGGGAAGGGGCCGGTATCGGTGGAGGTCGGAGTGCAGGACTCTCCCTATGTGAAGGTCATCGACGGTGGTCTGGGAATCTCCGAGGAGTTCCTCCGGACAAGACTCTTTACCCCCTTCCAGACAACCAAGAAAAACGGTCTCGGGATCGGACTTTACCAATGCAAACAGATCGTGGAGAATCACCAGGGCCGGATTGACGTTATCAGCACCGTGGGGAAGGGAACGGCTTTCACCGTCTGGTTGCCGTTTCCGGATGCGACCAGCCGCAGCGCAGGAGGGAACTGATGGAGCAAGGCGTGACTTTACATAAGATACTGATTGTCGATGACATAGAAGACATCCGGAAGCAGCTCAAGTGGGGGCTCGGCAAGGAGTATGCCGTGCTTCTGGCCGCTGACGGTACGGAGGCTCTGGCGTTGTTCAAGCGGCACCAGCCTCTGGTGGTGACGCTTGATCTGGGGCTTCCTCCCGACGAAGAGGGGACCGACGAGGGGTTCCGCTGTCTCAAGGAGATGCTCCATATTGCGCCGGCCACCAAGATCGTCGTCATTACCGGCAACGACGGCCGGGCAAACGCCCTCAAGGCGGTGCAGATGGGGGCCTATGACTACTACCCGAAACCGGTGAACCTGGATGAGCTGAAGGTGATCATCAGCAGGGCCTTTCATCTGCAGATGATCGAGGCCGAGAACCGCCGACTCCAGCATACCGTGGTGGACCGGACCGGAGAGAACAACGGCATCATCGGTCAGTGTCCGGCCATGCAGCAGGTCTTCACCACCATCCGCAAGGTGGCGCAATCCGACGTCTCGGTCATGGTCTCGGGGGAGAGCGGCACCGGAAAAGAGCTGGTGGCCCGGGCGATCCATGACATGAGCCTCAGGAAACACGCCCCGTTCATCGCCATCAACTGCGGCGCCATCCCCGAGACCCTCCTGGAGTCGGAACTCTTCGGCCATGAGAAGGGCTCCTTCACCGGCGCCCATGTCCGGGTTCTCGGCAAGGTGGAGTACGCCCATAAGGGGACCCTCTTCCTGGACGAGATCGGTGAGATCCCGGGGGCGCTTCAGGTTAAACTGCTCCGGTTTCTTCAGGAGCGGTCGATCCAGAGGGTCGGCGGTCGGGAGGATATCTCCGTCGATGTCCGGATCATCGCCGCCACCAACATCGACATCTCCAAGGCGATGGAGGAGGGGCGGTTCAGGGAGGATCTCTTCTACCGGATCGGGGTGGTGAACATAGAATTGCCGCCGCTGAGGAGCCGCGGCGAAGACATGCTCCTCCTGGCGAATCTCTTCCTCCGCAAGTTTTCCGGCGATTTCAATAAGAAGGTGCGGGGGTACAGTCCCGAAGCCGAGGAGTACATCTCCGCCTACTCCTGGCCGGGGAATGTCCGGGAGCTGGAGAACAAGGTGCAGCGCGCCGTGCTCATGGTGAGCGGGCAGCTGATCGAACCGGATGATCTCGGTTTCGCCTCCATGCCGGTCAATACCCCGTCGCTCCCCGAGATCATGGATCTGGGGACCCTCAAGGACGCCCGTGACGCCCTGGAGCGGGACATGATCCTCTCCGCCATCCGGACCCAGGGGGGGAACATCGCCAAGGCCGCGGATACCCTGGGGGTCAGCCGTCCGACCCTCTACGACCTGATGAAGAAACATGGGATCTGACCATGAAGAGCATATATAGACTTTCAGAAAAAGATTTTTGCTCTGCAACTATCCAGCTCACGAAAATAGAACCTGTAGAGCCGATCATTCACACCTACGTTCCTCCCCTTTCAAGGGGGAGGTCAGGAGGGGGATGGGGAACTCTTCGTACTAAACCCATCCCCACCCCAGCCCTCCCCTTGAAAGGGAGGGAGCTGTAACCAACATTAAATAATTCTACCAAAAACAATATCTGAAATACTATAGCTATCCAACAAGGAGGATTTTAGTGAAAAAGATACTGGTGACCGGCGGTGCCGGGTATATCGGCAGCCACGTGGTCAAGGCGCTGGGGGAGCAGGGGTATGAGGTGCTGGTCTTCGACAACCTCTCCACCGGCAATGAGTGGGCCGTGCTCTACGGCCGGCTGGTCAAGGGAGAGCTGGCGGATCGGGAGGCCATCGACCGGGTGCTGACGGAGTTCAATCCCGACGCGGTGATCCACTTTGCCGCCTCCATCGTCGTTTCCGAGAGCGTGGCCGAGCCGCTCAAGTATTACCGGAACAATACCGCCATCGCCCTGAACCTGCTGGAGGCGCTGCAGGCCCACGGGATCAGCCGGTTCATCTTCTCCTCCACGGCGGCGGTCTACGGCATCCCCCAGGTAATTCCCGTTACCGAGCAGACGCCGCTGGCCCCCATCAACCCCTACGGCACCTCCAAGATGATGACCGAGCTGCTGCTGCGCGACCTGGCCGAGGCTGACCGATCGTTTCGGTACGTGGCGCTCCGTTACTTCAACGTGGCCGGCGCCGATGCCGGCAACCGGATCGGCCAGGCGTACAAGAACCCCACCCACCTCATCACCCGGGCGCTGAAGACCGCCTCGGGAACCTACCCGGAGCTCCAGGTCTTCGGCACCGACTACGCAACCCCTGACGGGACCTGCATCCGCGACTTCATTCATGTGGACGACCTGGCCTCGGCCCACCTGCTGGCGCTGGAACATCTGCTGGCGGAGGGGGAGAGCGCCCTCTTCAACTGCGGCTATGGCCGGGGCTATTCGGTTCGGGAGGTCCTGGCCGCCGCCAAGAAGATCACCGGTGTGGATTTCACCGTAACCGAGGCGGAGCGCCGGGAAGGAGACCCTCCGGCTCTGGTGGCGGATAGCTCCCTCCTTCAGTCGACCCTGGGGTGGCGTCCCCGGTTTGACGACCTGGAGTACATCATCAGGACCTCCTGGGCCTGGGAGCAGAAGATAACCGGCCGGTCGTAGCACCTCACCCACCCCCTGAACGTTGGCGCTCCCGCCTCACGATTCCGCAGCCGGACTCCGGGCGGGAGTGCCCCTTTCCTGCCGTTAAACCCCTTTTAACTTGACTTGACGGGGGGGGTGTACTACGTTCCCTGATCATCTTTCCCCGCTAAAAGGAGTTGCCGATGCTTGACGACCGGATACCCGAAGGGCTTACCTTTGACGACGTCCTCCTTGTTCCCGCCCATTCCGAGATCCTCCCCCGCGATGTTAATCTCTCCACCCGCCTCTCCCGTAACGTCCCGCTCAACATTCCGCTGGTGAGCGCCGCCATGGATACGGTGACCGAGGCGCGCACCGCCATCACCATGGCCCGGGAGGGAGGGATCGGGATTATCCATAAGAATTTCACCATCCACGAACAGGCGCTTGAGGTGGACAAGGTCAAGAAGAGCGAATCGGGAATGATCGTCGATCCCATCACCATGCGACCGAACCAGAAGATCCGCGAGGCGCTGGACATCATGGCCAAGTACCGGATTTCCGGGGTACCGATCACCAAGGCCGACGGCAAACTGGTCGGTATCCTCACCAACCGGGATCTCCGCTTCGAGACCAACATGGACCTCCCCATCTCCGACCGGATGACCAGGAAGAATCTGGTCACCGTCCCGGTGGGGACGACCCTCGACCAGGCCAAGGAGCACCTCAAACATACGCGGGTGGAGAAGCTCCTCGTGGTGGATGAGCAGAAGAACCTGCGGGGGCTCATCACCATCAAGGATATCGAGAAGATCAAGAAATACCCCCACGCCTGCAAGGACAGCCTGGGACGGCTCCGGGTGGGGGCCGCCGTGGGGCCGACCCCGGATATGCTCGCCCGGGCCGACGCCCTGATCAAGGCCGGCGCCGATGTCATCGTCATCGACACCGCCCACGGCCACGCCCAGGGGGTCATTGACGCGGTCCGGCAGTTCAAGCTGACCTTCCCGCAGATCGATCTCATCGCCGGTAACATCGCCACGGCCGAGGCCGCCGAGGCGCTCATCGCCGCCGGGGTGGACGCCATCAAGGTGGGGATCGGACCGGGCTCCATCTGCACCACCCGTGTGGTGGCGGGGATCGGGGTGCCTCAGATCACCGCCATCAGCGACTGTTCCGCGGTGGCCAAGAAGTACGGTGTCCCCCTCATCGCCGACGGCGGCATCAAATACTCCGGAGACCTGACCAAGGCCCTGGCCGCCGGCGCCGACGTGGTGATGATCGGCTCCCTCTTCGCGGGGACCGAGGAGTCTCCCGGCGACACCATTCTCTATCAGGGGCGCGCCTACAAGGGGTATCGCGGCATGGGCTCCATCGGCGCCATGAAGGAGGGGAGCAAGGACCGCTACTTCCAGAGCGACGTGGAGAGCGACATCAAGCTGGTCCCCGAAGGGATCGAGGGGATGGTCCCCCTGCGCGGACCGCTCTCCGGCAACATCCACCAGCTCATCGGCGGGGTCAGGGCGGGGATGGGGTACACCGGTTCGGCGAATATCCGTAAACTCCAGGAATCGGCCCGGTTCATCCGGATCACCGGCGCGGGGCTCAAGGAGTCCCATGTCCATGACGTCATGATCACCAAGGAAGCCCCCAACTATCGGGTGGAGAACATCCGATGAGCGGGGAGATCCACCGCGAAAAGATCCTCATCCTGGACTTCGGTTCCCAGTACACCCAGCTCATCGCCCGCCGGGTGCGGGAGGCCCACGTCTACTGCGAACTCCACCCCTTCGACCTCCCCCTGGAGGCGATCCGGGCCTTCGCCCCCACCGGCGTCATCCTCTCGGGGGGGCCCAAGTCGGTCTATGACGAGGGGGCGCCGGCGGTGGCCGAAGAGCTCTTCGAACTGGGGGTCCCGGTTCTGGGAATCTGCTATGGCATGCAGCTCATGAGCCGCCACTTCGGCGGCCGGGTAGTCCCGGCCGGCAAGCGGGAGTTCGGCCATGCGGAGCTGGCCGCCGTCGCCGTTCCGGGTCCGCTCTTCGACGGCTTCTTCATTCAGGGGAAGAGTCCGGTCTGGATGAGTCACGGCGACCATGTGGCCCAGGTGCCGGCCGGTTTTCAGGTGGTGGCGGAGTCGGCCAACGCCCCGGTCTGCGCCATCCAGGATCTCTCCCGCAACCTCTACGGGGTCCAGTTCCACCCGGAGGTCAACCACACCCCCCGGGGCGAACTCCTCATCGACACCTTCGTGCGAAAGATCTGCGGCTGCGGCGGGCAATGGACCCCCGGCGGGATCATCGAGGACGCCGTGGCCCGCATCCGGCGCCGGGTGGGGAGTGACCGTGTCATCCTCGGCCTCTCCGGCGGAGTGGACTCTTCGGTGGCGGCGGCTCTTATCCACCGGGCCATCGGCGACCAGCTCACCTGCGTCTTCGTGGACAACGGTCTCCTCCGCCTGGTTGAGGGGGATCAGGTCATGGCCGCCTTTGCCGAGAACCTTGGGGTCAAGGTGCTCAGGGTCGATGCGGAGGAGCGGTTCCTCTCGGCCCTGGCCGGAG